>JBDONA010000787.1:0-6406 GCA_039831575.1 Fuerstiella sp.
GTCGTCACTACATCGCGTTTTGGATTTCAAACACTGGAGTTATCAAATTCAGTCGTCGAAAACACGGCCAAAAAATTTCCACCCCATCCACTTTGTCACTCTTCTGGGGAACATGGGTTAGACTTGACCACGCACGAGATCAGTTTTCAGGTAATGTGGTCGTGGCGCTGATGGGAAAGCGACTCTCGCAAGCGGAAAGACGTTCTCCGCGGCCAAACATCAACGTTATACGCTATCGTGGGACGGAGCGTGGGCGTCGTACGTATCAGTCATGACGGCAGGATGAACCACGTGCAGATTCTGTATCAGGACGAACATCTGGTGGCAGTCGCCAAGCCTTCCGGCATGTTCGTTCATCGCAGTGACGCCGATCGAAGTGCGGGGTCCATTGTCGTGCAGACACTGCGTGACCAGTTGCAGCAAAACGTTTATCCAGTGCATCGACTTGATCGTGCCACATCCGGACTTCTGCTGCTGGCCAGATCAAGCACGGCGGCAGCAGCGTGCGGGCAGATGTTTTCAGAACGTCGAGTGCAGAAGACGTACCGTGCACTGGTTCGCGGATACGCCATGCCAGAGGGACAGATTGACACTCCGCTGAGATCCTCCCGAGGACGAGAGAAACCATCCGATCACCCGTGGGCGGAACCGCAGCACGCATTGACCAGCTATCGGACGCTGCAACTGTTTGAGATCCCGATTGCCATGGGCGAACACACGACGACTCGCTGTTCACTGGTTGAGGCACACCCGGAAACGGGGCGATATCATCAGATACGGCGCCATTTCAACTATGTTTCTCATCCGATAATTGGTGATACGTCACACGGCGACAGTCGTCACAATCGCTTGTACCGTGGCCATTTTGAAGCGGAACGACTGATGCTCGCAGCAGTGCGACTTGAGTTCAATCATCCGGTCACCGGGACACCATGCGACCTCAGGTGTCCACCCGACCAATCCTTCACGACGGTGATGGGTCAACTGGATTCGTTTCGCGTTTTCCCGTCGGCTGATTGAACCAGGCGGCCACGTGTGTCAGCAGCGGGTCGATCGCTTTGGTCTGAATCTTATGCGGCGGCTTCCAGTCAAACCACTCGAAGCCCGGGTGCTCCGCGATGGCCAGAGTTACATCTTCGGTCAGTTGCCCCAGGTAAATACGCATGGTCTTTTCGACGGGGTCTCCGCCAAGTCCGTAGCGTTTTCCACTCACCATGTACCGGGTTTCGTAAAGAAAGTCCGGCACCACGATCATCTGATCGCTGCGGATGCCGGTTTCCTCTTCCAGCTCACGCAGTGCACATTCGAGATCTGTTTCGCCTGGATCCACGTGGCCCTTGGGAAGGTCCCACCGATCTTTATGCTTCATCAGCAGGAAGGATTGAATGGGGTCTCCTTTGACGATCAGAAAACCGCACGATCGTGGTTCTTTCATCTTCTTAGTCACACCTTTTGTCTGCGTAATAGAGTTACTTGCTGTCAGATTCCGGAGGTGGAAAATCAGGGTGAAACGGCTCACGTTGCATTCGTTGATCGCGATGTTTCGGCAGAGTCGTAAACGGTTGCGCAGGAGCCTGTCCGTGCAGACTTAAGAGATCCCGCAGTACCCACTCGTTAACCGGAAATGCCAGATCACTCCACGGAATAGATTCTTCCGTCAGCGGAAACAGCCGCACGTCCAGACTTTCCGGCCCCGCCAGGAACTCAGCCGAACGCATCGCTGCATGGAACACCATGTGGACCTGACCGATTCTCGGCACTGTGTAGGTGGCCAGCAGATTCTGGATGTCCACGTCGGCTCCCGCTTCTTCGCGAACTTCGCGGCACGCCCCCTCTTCGATCGTCTCACCGATCTCCATGAAGCCACCGGGCAGCGTCCAGAATCCGTATCGAGGCGCGATGGCGCGACGACACAACAGAACCTGGTCTTGCCACGTACATAGTCCCGTCACAATGATTCGGGGGTTTTCGTAGTGAATCCAGTCACATTGGTTGCAGACCATCCGCGAGACAGAATCACCGGGCGGCACCTGACTTTCGAAGTTGGAGAATGATGAGATGGGGATGTTCATGGACGCACTGTAGAAAACCTGCCGCCGGAAGTCGCGGCGAATTCCACAACAAGTGGTTCGCGATGTCTGCCGGGACTCTCCGAACGACGATCAACCTCAGGATTTACTCGCTTGTACCACAATTCCCGGCGCCGACGCCAGGAACGAAGCAACGGACGAAGTAATTCGTCGGCGATTCTGCAAGAATCATTCAGCGCACTCAACATACTGATCAGCTGAGGTGTGTTCACGCGTTCAACGCCGCTCCGAGAGCGGCCCAACGGCATCACAATCGGATCGACGAAATGGCAATTATCGCAACGACCAGGCCGGAGATTCACCGTCTGTTGTCTCCACGAGTGATTTCTCTCGTGTTCAGAACTGTCGCATGTTTATGGCTGTCTGGAACAGCAGATTCCGCTGACTGGCCAATGTGGCGCAACGATGCACAGCGAAGTGGTGCGTCGGCTGCAGAACTGCCTGCTGAGCTCCACTTGCAGTGGACACGTCAGCTTCCTGCCCCGGCGCCTGCATGGCCGAACGAAACGCGTTTACATTTCGACGCGTCGTACAAACCTGTTGTGCTCGGCTCAAGAATGTTCGTGGGTTCGATGATTGACGGCAGCCTGTCTGCATACGACTGCGCGTCGGGCGATGAGCTCTGGCGTTTCTATACAAACGGACCGGTCAGACTAGCCCCCGTTGCGTTTGACGACCGTGTCTGCTTCGGATCAGATGACGGCTGGCTGTATTGTCTTGATGCTGCCACCGGGAAACTGTCGTGGAAACTTCCCGGTGCACCCGAGGATCGAGAGCCTTATCGTCATCTGGGAAACGCCCACCTCGTGTCGTTCTGGCCAGTACGAGGCGGCCCCGTCATCGCTGACGATGTCGTGTACTTTGGCGCCGGAATCTGGCCGACACTCGGTGTATTCGTCCACGCCGTGGACGCCCGTTCCGGACGTCTGATCTGGACGAACGACAACAGTCATGCCATCAAAGACGTCCGTGTCGATCACAACTATCTGCAGGAATCAGGGATTTCTCCCCAAGGGCATATGCTGGTCAACGACGACATGTTGATCGTGCCCAACGGCCGATCCATGCCCGCCCGGCTGGATCGAAAAACAGGAAAGCTGCGCTATTTCGTCCAGGGTTATCGAAACGGAGACAGTCGAGTCGTGGTCAGCGGTAATACCGCGTTAGTTGGACGGACCGGTGTCATCAGCCTGCAGGATGGGCGCGAAATCGCCAGTCGCTGGGCGGCCGCCGGTAAAGATGCGCCCGCAGGCTGGAGCGGTCCGAAGGCGGATCTGTTTGAAGGCCCTTTGTTTCCGTACAAGTTCGTGCCCGGCTGTGATTATCGATCCGTCATCCACGACGGAATTGCGT
Organism: Fuerstiella sp.; assembly: GCA_039831575.1. Taxonomy (GTDB): domain Bacteria; phylum Planctomycetota; class Planctomycetia; order Planctomycetales; family Planctomycetaceae; genus Fuerstiella. The sequence continues at coordinate 3,444 of JBDONA010000787.1, forward strand.
ACGGAGTCGACGACGGCACTGTCTATGCCTACGACATAAAAAACGCGACGACTTCACTTCAGGAGAAGCAATTCAACGGCGAGGACATTAAGCCGGCACGCTGGGATTTGCCCGAAGTCTGGAACTTGAAAACTCCGTTCACCGGAAAGAAACAGCGAACCGGGTCGCTGCTGAAAGCCGGTCAGCGACTGTTCGCCCACAGCGGCCGCAATCTGTTCTGCGTTGCTCTGAACACCGACGGCACGAAGCCCGGTGAAATTGTCTGGACGAAGCAACTGCCAGCGGAACCGGCCAGCATGCTGGCGGCGAATGATCGTCTGTTTGTTGTCACCGTTACTGGATCGATTCACTGCTTCGGTGCCAAGACTGCCAAAACACAGCAGCATGCTGTCGCGACTGCCCCGCAGACGACAAAGCGAGATCATTGGACGGACACGGCGAATTCCATCCTACACGTCGCGGGATGCCGCGATGGTTACGCAATTGTAGCAGGATTAAAAACCGGGCGACTTGTTGAGGAACTGCTGACACAAAGTCGGTTCAACGTCATCGCAGTTGATGCTGACGCACAAACCATCAATCGACTGCGCCGCACGTTCGGGGCTGACGAACGATTCCTTTCGCGATTCCAGGGCATCGTTGCTCCGCTGGATCAGGTCCGACTGCCTCCGTACATCGCAAATCTGATTGTGACGGAAGACGACGAGAAACTGCAACTCGCTTCCAGATCGCGGCTGCGCACTCTGTATGACAGCCTGCGCCCCTATGGCGGGACATTGTGTCTGCCACTTGTCGCCGCAGGCCGCGATGCAATTTTGAGTATCGTCTCACAAAAAGAATTTCCCGGCGTGAAGACGGAGACAACCACTGAGTTGCTGCTTATTCGTCGGTCCGGCCCGTTGCCGGGCAGCGCCGTGTGGTCTCACGAATCCGGCGACGCTGCCCGAACATTTTATTCGCGCGACGAACTGGTCCAGGCCCCGCTTGCTGTTCTGTGGTATGGCGATGGCCGCGACCATGGTTTCTACAAGCGGAAGGATTATGGACATGGTCTCAAACCACAGGTTGCGGGCGGACGAATGTTTGCTCTGCAGGTTGCGACGAACTCACTCAAGGCGATCGACGCCTACACGGGGCGTTTGCTGTGGTCTCGCAAGCTGGGTGGCTCGGCCCGATACGCATCAATGCCCGATGCAGTCTACGTGGCGGACGAACGGACGTGCCTGGTTCTGGATCCCGCCACGGGTGAGGCGATGCACGCGTATGACATTGACGTGAACCGGCCGGACGAAGTTCCAGTGAGTGTATCGGACATTCGTGTGGCAGACGACGTAATCCTGGTCGCCGTGCGGTTCAACAAGCAGAATGCCATCGAAAAAGGGCGTTGGAACAGCGAACTGCTGATCGCACTTGACCGTGCGTCCGGTAAGCAGCTGTGGAGTCGGCAGGCCGAGAAACGGTACAACACGGCGGCCATCGCTGTGGCCGGGGGACGGGTGTTCTGTGTCGATTCGCATGCACCAGAGGAAATCGGGCTGATGCGCCGCCGCGGAGAGAACGTGAAAACGCTTCCATCAACGCTGCTGGCCCTGGACACTCGAACCGGCCGCGAATTATGGAAGACCGTCCGCAACGATCCCCCGGCCACGCTGACGACGCTGCACTTCATGAGTCTGCGAACTCAGGACGACTGGCTGACATATTCGACCGAACACGACCTGCTGCTGGCTGGGAAAGCCAACCGTACGTTTGCTCTGAACGGCACAACGGGGCAGCAAGTCTGGCAAATGCCCCTGCGGGGCCAACAGCCGTTGATCCTCGGCCCCGACACGTTTATTAATCAGACGGGTCATACCTATGGCGTCGCCTCGGGGGATCTGGTCAGTGGAGCAGCCTTGTTTCGTCGCGGCGGCTGCAATTACGCCGTCGGCGGGAAAAACCTGCTGTTGCTGCGTTCGAATTGTGCGACCTACGTCGACGTGGAAACACGACAGGAGTACGCCATTCGCAACCTGCGATCGGGATGCAGCAACAGCCTCGTCGCGGCCGACGGATTACTCAACGCGCCGTGCTTCTCAGTCGGTTGCGTGTGCAACTACCCGATACAGACGTCGTTTGCCATGTTTCATTTACCACAATCCGCCGCGTGGCACGGAGAGGTTCCGCTGAAGCAATCGACAGATTAAGTCTGTCGTTGGCTCACGTCAGTCAGTCTGTTGGCAGAGCTCGCCACACATCTTTCCCCTCCCGTCTTTACGGGAGGGTCGGACGCGGTAGCGGCCGGGGAGGGCAACTAAAAATCGAAGTGCGAATGTTTGGTTGAGGTTAAAAACCTTCTCCGGGCCTGACAGCCCGACTCTCCCCCAGGCGGGCTCACTGTACCACACATCTGAGTTAGTTGATGTGGGCGAGTTTTTGTGCCCTTTTGTGGTCAAACGAATCTGTGTGTAGGTGACCACGGAATACACAGAAGACACGGAATAGAGAGCACATTTGGTCTACTAGTGCTTTGTCAGCTTTTAATTTCAGGGTAGAGTGATTTGAGTTTTCTGCGTGCGGCTTGCACGTTGAATTGCCAATTGACTCCGCGTTGTCTGCTGTTCGATGCTTGCGACCAGGCCTTTGTCTCTTTTTGAAGCAGTCGAATGGATTCGAAACGACGACCGGTCATGCATTATCGTGTCATGGAACTGAGTTCGTTTTCTGCGACATTCAACCAGCTGCCGTGCTTTGGTGTGTATCGAAATTCAATTTGCTTCACCAACGCTCGAGCCTTTGTTGCGGGAAACGTTTCGTAAAAAGCTCCCCTGGTGTGCGTGTTCAGGTTGTCACAGACCAGAAAGACCTTTTTCGCTTTCCTGTAACGCGTGTTCATCAAACCTTCCATTTCGGCTGCCCAGTCAACTTTGGTGCGTTGATCACGGACGCTGACTTGACGCCACCCGACAAGAGGCTCAGTAAAC
>JBDONA010000352.1:0-6398 GCA_039831575.1 Fuerstiella sp.
GAAATTGATCGCCCAGCATGTTGTTGACGCTCAGTGTCGACATCTGCGGGCCGCCATCAGTCAGGTGCTGGACGAACTGGCTGCGGTGATGGAGACGGCGGACCAACGTTGCCTGGACATTGAAAAACCGTCCGCGATCATCAGCGGAAGCGGAGCTTCTGTTGTTGAGCATCTGTTGCAGCACGCCCACGCGTTTCGCTTCACCGACCAGTTGAGGCTGTCCGACATGTTTCGGCACCCGATTTCCGAATCTGCCTGCGCGTTTGCCGTGGCCCGACTGGCTCACGACCGCTGCCGCGACGACCTGCTGGAACCGACGGCACTCTGACAGATGATCCTGTCCTGTCCTGTCCTGGCCAGGACGCGGGCCGCGCCGCAAGACTCCTGTTCCAGCAGACAGGAATGACGCGGATTCATTGATCCGATTCGTTGATCCGATTCGTTTCTGTGTCGTTTCAGTGTTTTCATGTCTTCATCAACTGATTCAGCCATCAACGACGTTGTCACAGATCCACGATGCCGATACGGTTCGCGGCTGATTGACCATTTAGCCGACAGGGATTACTTGTGTCAGAAACTGCTCCCGCCACTCACGTTCCGAAAATCCACGATGGTCAGTTGGGCGAACTGGCCTCCACCGCAATCTGTGGCAACGACATTACGTCATCGTGTCTATACGTTTCGGCACTGGCGATCGGCGCTGCAGGAAAGCTGGCGCCCGTATCATTACTGATGGTGGCGGCCGTTCTGTTCCTGTTCCGTTCGATCTATGCAGAAGTCGTTGGTGCCCTGCCGCTGAATGGTGGTGCCTATAACGCCCTGTTGAACACCACCAGCAAGTTCCGAGCATCCATAGCAGCCTGCCTGACGGTACTGTCGTACATGGCCACCGCAGTGATCTCCGCCCTGGAAGGCATGCATTACGTCGAACACATTATCCATGGATTTCCAGCGTTCTATGCGACGATTGCACTGCTTGGATTCTTCATGGTGCTGTCGATCATTGGCATCACCGAATCTGCCGTGCTGGCGATTCTCATTTTCATCACACACATTGCCACGTTATCACTGCTGCTGATCGTCGGAGTGGTGCACATCGCCGGAAGTGGAACAGACACTTTTTTCGCGAACATGAACGAGCCACTTCCGTCGCACTTAGTTGCGGCAAGTGACACGCCCGATCCGGAAACGAACGACGCAGCGGCAGGCGAGACCGTCGATTCAGAAGCCCCTCAGAAAGGCGGTTCCTTGTGGATGGCATTGTTCTTCGGTTTCTCAGCCGCCATGCTGGGGATCTCGGGATTCGAAAGTTCGTCCAACTTTGTCGAAGAGCAGAAGGCGGGCGTCTTCCCGAAGACTCTGCGCAACATGTGGATCGCTGTCAGTTTCTTTAACCCGCTGATGGCGCTACTGGCTCTGGCCCTGGTGAGCATCAGCGCGGTTGGCCAGCACCAGAACGCTCTGCTGGCGCATCTTGGCGAAGTCGCCGGCGGGGAATACTTCGGGCCGAAACTCAGTTTTCTCATTTCGGTTGACGCGGCGCTGGTACTCAGCGGTGCCGTGCTCACAAGTTTTGTGGGTGTGACCGGACTGGTGCATCGGATGACTCTGGACCGTTGTCTGCCTCAGTATCTGCTGAAGACCAACCGTCGTGGCACGACTCACCGCATCATTATCGGGTTCTTCGTGTTGTGTGTCTCCGTTCTGTTTATCACAAAGACTGCCAAAGATGAGGACCAGATCAAGAACCTGGCCGGGCTGTACGCGATTTCGTTTCTGTCCGTGATGGCGTTATTTGCATTGGGCAATATTCTGCTGAAGATCAAGCGAAAGAACCTGCCGCGTCCGACTCAGGCGAAATGGATCTCCGTCATCATTGGGATGTGTGCCGTACTGGCCGGCCTGGTCGGCAACGCCCTTAGGGAACCCGGCAATCTGTGGACATTCCTGCAGTATTTCGTTCCAGCGATGCTGGTGATTGCAGTCATGTTGTGGCGAATTGTCTTGCTGAAGGCCTTCCTTTCCATGGTCCGCAGTCTGACCGCCAGTATCGTGCGGCCCATGATGCGACTCACGAAGGCCGTGCGTGAGAAGATCGAAGAAATCAATGCGCAGCAGATTGTCTTCTTCACGCGAGGTGACAACATCGCAAATCTGAACAACGCACTGCTGTACGTGCGGCAGAATGAACACACCAATCGCCTGAAGATCGTCACCATCACAAATCAGGAGGTGCAGGTGCCGGACAATCTGGTCCAGGAACTTGAATTTCTTGATCAGGCCTATCCGGAAATTGACATTGAATTTGTCCAGCTGGCGGGACAGTTCAGTCCGGAATTGATCCAGCGACTCTCAGAAGAATGGAACATCCCCCGCAACCTGATGTTCATTGGTTCACCGGGTGGTCGTCTGCCGTACGATCTCGCCGAACTCGGCGGCGTAAGGTTAATTATTTGACCATTTCTGAATGGCATTGCAATTTGAAGCGCTGCGTGGAAATACATGATCCGCAGCCCGACGTGACGGCCTGATACACCACGACTTCGACCCGCTGGATGTATTTACCGAGCACTGACGCGAACTCACCCCGAGAACACCAACCGGCAAAAACAGCCGCTCAGCCGCCAGCCTTGCGCAAATGCGGCCGACCGGAACACGTCAGACGCGTTGACGCATTGGATATTCATCCCGAATCGCTTGTTGCCCATTCACGAAATATCACTCACCCTGCAGAATTCAACGCAGCGTCCGAAATACCATTGGATCAGCCCCTGAACACTGGGGTCCTGCAGGATTCAGGCCAGAAAATGCGGTGGTTTGTATACGAAGACAGTAGTGCTGAGAAACTGGCGCCGATTGCGTTGCTGCGACCGGTGTTCGAGTTGCTGTGTGGCCGCGAAGGATTGCGTCGACGACTGCAACGATGGTTTCCGGCGAAAAGTTGGGGGGCTTTCGTTCGCCCGTGGCTCGCTCCTGTCTATGCAGAGGAACATCCCGAGGCAGCGGTAAACGACCTGACGGCACTGCGGGACGGCCCCGCTCTCCTGTTCAATGGTCGCTGGATGCCGGAGGCCCGACTGACGGCAGATGATGTTACGATGGACAACGCGGGGTTCATCGACGGACATCTGGCATGGATTGCTCTTGAACCAGAAGAATCCCGCCTGCTCGAACACGCTGACTTTCAGGACATACTGCTGGGAATCGCGAGAAATCGTCGGGCAGTCGACGCATCGGGAATGATGATCGGCCGCCCCTGGGATCTTGTGAATCAGAACGGCCGTCAGTTGGAACGGGACTACGTGGACGAAGGCGTTTCTCAGGGACCGCAGTCGCCGCATGTGCAGTGCCTGGGCAGTCCGACGGACGTTTACATCTCGGACCTTGCGGAAATTGATCCGTATGTCGTGATTGACACACGAAGCGGCCCGGTTTCCATTGATCGTGACGTCCACATCCAGTCGTTTACCCGCATCGAAGGGCCCTGTCACATTGGTCGTGGAACAAGCATGTTTCGTGCACTCATTCGTGAAGGGACAACCATCGGCGAGCATTGTCGCGTGGGCGGCGAACTGGAGGAATCGATTCTGCACGGGTATGTCAACAAATACCACGAAGGGTTTCTGGGCCACAGTTACGTTTGCCCATGGGTGAATCTGGGTGCGATTACGACGACATCCGACCTGAAGAGTGACTACAGCACCGTCAGAGTGCCACTGCAGGGCGAGATGATCGACTCGGACCTCATCAAAGTGGGGTCGTTCATTGGCGACCATACAAAAACGGCCATCGACAGCATGTTTAACACAGGTTCATCGATCGGAGTGATGACGTTGGTGTTGCCCGGCGGTCGCCTGCTTCCCAGACACATTCCATCGTTTTGCAACGTCAGCTTCGGCGACGTGTCGGCCGACTGGCCTCTGGAGCAGAGCATCCAGACGGCCCGGGCGTCAATGCAGCGACGCGACTGTGAGCTGACGCCGGCTGCAGAGCAACTGTTGAGAACGATGTATAACATGACGGCTGACGAACGCACGGGCGCCGTCAATGTGGCCGCTGAAAAACGAATCCATCGCCCGTAGTCGCCTCTATCGCATAGTCGTATTGCGACCTGATCGCAATACGCAGCCGGCCCGCCCCTACCCGTCCAGACCAAGGTCGTCAAAATTGCTGAGGGCAAGGTCAATCAGGTTGTCCAGGTCGACACCGTTGTCTGATTCAAACCCGGTGCTTCGCGGTGTCGAACCGCTGCCGTCCCAGACGACCGTATCCGTCCCTGAACCGCCTCGCAGGTCCGGGGTCGATACGGAAGTATTGCCATTCACGAGACCAACCACGTCTGACGCACTTCGCGTGTTGACCGCAAATGCAGCATCAAACCGGTTGGCAAGAAAGGCCGTCAGGTCATTGCCGGCACCTGTATCGACAGAGACATTGCCACGAAAAACAGAACGGTTGGCAATGACGGAGTCGTCTGCACCACCTGTTTGAATTGACGTCGATCCGGCAACCGTTGACTGCTGAACGAACACCAGATTGCCGGTTCCGCCAACGTTAACTGTCAGGTTACCGTCGACGGTCGTGTCTTCCAGATTGGTCAGGCCGGTGGCACTGACGTTCAGTGCCGCGAATCGGCTTTGATGCAGTCGTATTTCGTCCAGGCCGCCGGAACTGCTGATGTTGACACTGCCAATCTGTGAATTGAACGAAGCCACCAGATCATTGCCAGCTCCTGTCTGTACGGTGAAATCCCGTACGGTGACCAGATCGACAATCGTTAGTTGATCGTTGCCTTCGTTTAACGCTGCCGTGATTGTGCCCGCTGACTGTTGCTGATTATTGAACAGCAGAACCGGTGTGGACTGCCCATTCACGGTTGTCTGTCCGATACCCTGTGCAAACGTGTTGCCGATCGCGTCCATGTAAACGGTGACTGAATTGCTTTGAACATCACCCGTCAACGTTGCATTTGGCCCTGTCACGACAAGGGAAACGTTCCCCGCTCCGGTGCCGTCCTGAGCGAACGTGTTGCCAAAATCGAATCCCGTTTCCGTCTGACCGGTAATCGTCACCAGGAATTCACTTGGCTGAGGAGCGCTATACAACAGGGAAAGGTTCTGCCAGTATGACGAGTTGTATGTGGCCAGCAGACGGCCTGTGAGACTATCCCGGCCGCTCCCGTCCCATTCGTAGATGGTGCCGTCTGGCGTTACGAAGTGCCATCCGAAGGAGCTCCATAGCCACTTTTCGTTGCGGCCGCCCCAGTTCAGGAAGTCGTTCGCAGGTGTGCGGAAATTGCGTTCCTGATTAAGCTGGTACGCTTCCTGTGAAAACGCAGCAATGCCGCCGGACTGAGTCCATAGCGGCTGCGACTGTTCTGCGACGCCGTAATCACCTGGAACAAGGTTCGGGAATTGGTACCAGCCACGTTCCGTATTCGGGTCAATCTGGCCATTCCCGTCTCGATCCACGTCAGCTGTGACCGTCGTGGCAACAACGGTTCCGCTGCTGTCGGTCAGCACGACGGTCCATCCGTTGAGCCATGATTCGGACGGATCCCGTTGTCCGTTACCATTGATATCGTGCCATTTGCGTCCATCAATACTTCCAGTGGGAATATTGCCGAAGTCGATTCCGTCCGTCGTCAGACCAGCAACGACCGTGATCAGACGGCCACCCACCGGCTGTGCGTCCCACAACAACGACGGTGTCTCATGGAAGCGGGCGTCGAGCGTGCCTACGTGTTCACCGGTCAGCGCCGACTGAGGGCTGCCATTCCACTTAAACAAACGGCCGTCCGTAGTGATGAAGAACCAGCTATCGGAACCATACAGCCACTTTTCACCGAGGCCGCCCCAGTTTTCAAAATGGCCACTGAAACGCAAGTTAAACCGCTGATCCAGCTGATAGGCCACTTCTTCAACACTGGGTGCCCGTGTCTGTCGCCAGCCTGTTTCCAGAACCTCGCGAATCCGCCACGTGCCAGCCCCCGTTGGCATGTTGTACAGACCCCGTTCCGTTATGGGGTCGATCGCGTTGTCGCCATTCAGATCAGTACTTGCTGTGACAGAAGTGGTGACGACTCGTCCCGCCGCATCGACGATCTGAATCACCCAGCCATCCAGCCCCGGCTCGTTGGGATCTCTGATGCCATCGCCGTTGAGATCGTGATACTTCTGACCACTTACGAAACCGTCATCCTGAACAATTGTTCCGACGGCCTGGCTGTCGGTGATCACGACACCCGTCGTGGTGGAAGAGATATTTGCGAAGATCGTTTCGGTCGCTTCCAGCCGATGGTCTCCGACAACCTCGATGATCACGTTGGCAGTTGGTGGTGCGAAGGCTGGAAAGTTCAGCGTCCCTGAAGCTGCCACGTAGTCGCCGTCGGCCAGAGT
>JBDONA010000451.1:0-27267 GCA_039831575.1 Fuerstiella sp.
TTCTGCGATCTGTCGTATCCCTGTGCGAATTATTCAGTCTCGGACTGCCGCTGCAGTCCGTTGGCTCCCTGTCTCCGTGTGCAACAATCTCACTAAGCCGGGATTCGTCTCAGTATCCGCGTGGACTCTGTCCGAATAACATGCAAAGAAATGCAACAATGTCTATGCTGCGTCTCTCGAATCCAACAGAAACCCTTCAACGGTTGAATTTATGAACGCAACGCTTCGTCCCGCTCTGCAGCAACTGATCGCGCGGCAGGATCTGTCGTCCGACACAGTGCAGGACTGTATTGGAGCCATGATGGACGGTGCCTGTGAGGCGGTTGATATGGCCGCGTGGCTGACGGCCATGGCCTGCAAAGGTCCTGCCGCTATCGAAGTGGTGGGCGCCGCACAGGCCATGCGTGACCGAGCCACTCGGATCGCCACGCGGCGTCGGCCGTTGCTGGATACGTGCGGAACAGGCGGCGACCAGCTGCACACCTTCAACATCAGTACGGCCACTGCCATCGTTGCTGCGGCCTGTGGTGTCAATGTGGCGAAACACGGGAATCGAAGCGTGTCCAGCAGCAGCGGCTCTGCCGACGTGCTGGAAGCGCTGGACGTCAATATTCAGCTGACCCCGGTTCAGGCCGCACAGTGTCTGGATGAGATCGGGATCACCTTTTGCTTTGCCCCGTTGGTTCACGGCGCGATGAAACACGCCGCCCCCGTTCGCAAGGCACTCGGAATTCCGACGATCTTTAACCTGCTGGGCCCATTGACGAATCCGGCCGGTGCCGAATACCAGCTGCTCGGTGCCAGCAGTGATGAGCGGGCGCGCCTGCTGGCGTCAGCGATTTGTGATCTCGGGTGTCACAAAGCACTGGTGGTTTGCGGCAACAACGAACTGGATGAAGTCTGCCTGTGGGGCCCCACAACAGTTTTTGAGGTCAACGACGGCCGGATTGCTCAGCTTAGCTGGACATGCGACGATTTCGGGCTGCCAGTCTGCGATGTCGCACCGCTGCGCGTTCACTCGTCAGCACAAAGTGCCGCGATGATCCAGTCTGTCCTGGCCGGAGAGGATTCTCCAGCAGCCAACATTGTCATCGCGAACACAGCGGCCGCACTGCTGGCTGCCGAAAAGGAGTCAATCCTGACCGATGCCGTAACGAAGGTCCGCACGACATTGACCGACGGTATCGCTGCCAGCAAACTGAACGACCTGAAAGAATGGACTCAGGCAGTCGCCTGAGGCGGGGCGGCCCGCCAGCCGATGCGAGCTGCCGCTCGGAAGCCCGTGGCCTGCTTCCATTTCTCGGCTGTGAAATTCACGAGAAGCACATCGAAGGCTCTTGACAGAACACAACATCGTCGACGTCGTCTCAGCCGTTTTCGTCTCATCCAGATAAGGGGTTGCAAATATGCCGAAGGCCATTCGAAGTGATTCCGCCAACAACCGCACGACAGGTTTCGCGATCCCCGGGCTGTTCAGTGGGAAGCCAGGCACGGTTGCTCAACAGGTGCATGATGGCGATACCCTGAACGTTGTCGCGAACGGAAACATAGCGGTGCGTCTGCTGGGGATTGATACGCCGGAGGTCAGTTTCGCGTTTCCGGGACCCGGATTAAACTTCGTCGATCTGCAGGATGATCGATGGAATGAGTTTCTGCAGGATCCATTCCATGAGAAATGGGGCCAGTTCACATCAGACGTGCCGGCTGCACTGAAGTCGTGGATTCGCTCGAAAGTCGTTGGCGAGCCCGGAACCGCCCATCACGACCATGCAGCGACTGCGACAACGGAGTTGCGTTCATTGATCTCCAGAGACATGGAGATCATGGGGCAGGATCTTACCACATTCGGATATTATCTGGGTTTTGGATTTGAGGTGATGGATGCCTACGGACGGTTTCTGTGCACCATCAATCGCAATCAACCGGACCGCTCAAAACCAACTCCCCGGCCACCGACTTATAACCTTCGACTCCTGGAACGTGGACGTGCGTTTCCATACTTCATCTGGCCGAACATGAATCCGTGGGATCGGCCGGATTCTGTAACGAAGGCCGTGATTCCTCCCGGCAAGGCAAAGCTGCTTGCCGAAAACGATCGTGAACTGCTTGCTGCCCGCACAGCAGTGCAAGCCGCCCGAGCGCAGCACCGTGGGGTCTTTGATGCCATGAATCCACTGCTGCTGGAACCATTCGAGCTGCGTTTCCTGAGTGGTCGCGGACTGCCCTGGCGCTATGTGATTGATCTGACATCCGACTCCGACACCCTGATTCATCCGCACAACTACTACCGCGTGCCTCTACCGGAAGATCGCCTTTGGATCCCATCAAGTTACGCGCCTCTGTTTGAAAAGGCCGGCTGGAAGAGTGAGACGCAACCAAGTTAGTGAGTGGTCAAGTCTAAGAACCGGGGTTGTTCCGTAGCCGAACTCGCCAGCGTTCGGAAGTTTTTCTCTATGTCGTCCAAAGTCTGGCGACTTCAGCTACCCCAGGATTAAGGCTTGACGATCCACTGAGTGGTCTCCAATTGTCAGCGCGCAGCTGGCGGTCGCTGCGTCAAGTATCAGCGAACACGGAAAATGCGGTGTCCGGTCAGTACCTGTCCGTTCGGATTCGTGCAGCGAACGTGGATGGCATGTGCTCCGGCAGGCAGCCCTGTCGGCAGGTCAGCTTTCCACAAATGTGGCGAATTCATCGGCTTTGGCAGTTTGGTCCATGGAACGTCGGGCAACAGCTTCTGTTCTTCTTCCCATCGCTTTAGAAACAGTGGATCTGCTTCGGAGGTTTTGGTCATCGTCTGCCACGACGTGCCATTCCCCAGTTTCCATTCAACCACTGCGGCTGGCATCGCGTTGAACACGTTTGCATAAAAAGAAGCCTTGTCGTCGTGGATTTCCTCGGCCGCCATCACTCTGATCTGATAGTCGGCGCTTTTTCGGGCAGCTCGGTATTCCAACAGGTATTTTTTTCCGTCGAAATGCATGACGGTGTGACCGTTCGGTGTGCCGTCAGCGCACAGCGTATGTGGGATGTCATTCTCATCGGGACGGCCCGACCACCATGATCCGGAGACAGTCACGTTGATGATGTGGTGGTGCGGCTGAGGTTTCTTCCAGCCCAGACTTTCATCGATCATGACGTGCTCATGATGATGCGTGTGTCCGGCCAGCGATACGCAGTGATCTCGAGTCTCCAGAATCCGCAACAGACGGTCGCGTTTCGGTTCCAGCCAGGGCGTGGACTTGACCAGCGGAATGTGCATCATGGCGACGACAAGTCTGTCCTGAGGCACATTCTTCAGGTCGTTTTCGACGAAATCCAGTTGTTTGTCGCTGAGGCCGGAACGGTACAACTGACGTTCTCCGTCCGTCATCCAGTGCACGTCGTCGATTACCAGAAAATGAACGCCGCCATAGTCGAACGAAAAATAGGCAGGGCCATAAACGCGTTCGAAAGTTTCGTCGCTGTATTCGTCTTTGTCCGTGGCATAATTGATGTCGTGATTTCCGATGACGCTGTACCACGGAATACCGATACGTCCGACCGTTCGATTGAAGCTGTCAAACAAATTCAGGTCGTCAAACAGAATGTCGCCCAACGTCACGCCGAAAGCTGCGTCCGTTCCAATCAAACCCTCCACGACGTCGTGGGCGATATAGTCGATTTCCTTCTGATTTCGTGGTTGTGGATCACCGAAGAAGACGACATCGAAGGCCGAAGGCTCGTCCTGTTTGTAAAGCGGAAAGTTAATGGTTTGCGGCAGCGGCCCGGTCGGAGGAACTCCCGGAAACTTAAGATCCTTCGGCGAACCGTTCGGCTTGTGAATGTAGTAGAAACGTGACAGGTGGTCCTGATCCCGTGGTGTTCGGTAGCCCGTTGGTTTCACCACAAAAACGATCGTGTCGTCGTCAACACCAATGGCGTATTCTCCGACACCATCGGTAATCACAACATCCCGTCCATTGGAGACCGAGACACCGACCAGGGGATGTTCGCCCTCGTCGAGCTGGCCATTCTGATTGGCGTCAACAAATACTGTGCCACGTACATCGTGTTCAAGCCCGTACGATCGGTCGACGGCAACTGCCAGAATCATGATGGCGACGGGCAATGTCTTCAGACGCATTTAACTTTCCTAAGTAATTGAACCAGAATCATGTCTTGAAAGTGAATGTGCATCGCATATCGACTCGATTGCAATGCCTATTGTCAACGGCCCCCGCGGATCTGTTACTGACCCGTGATGGATCGGCGATCGAAACCGTCCGTCGGGTATGGGGACTTTCCCGACAATACGCTATATGAATGAGATCCCGCGATCAAATACCCACAACGTAAATCGCAGATCCTGTAAGTTTAGCGGCCGTTGACTCGCAGAGCAGACTGTCAATATGGCGTCACCCGTCGAGGCGTAATTCACGCTCCTCACCTCCGCTCCCAATCCTGTCCTTGTTATTCTCCCTATCCTTATCGATGTAGTACTTAGACCGGGTCGCCGATCAGATCCAATCAGACGACAGTCCGGCCTCGCAGATCTGGGTGAATTCGGACGGGATGCCCATCGCGGGAAATCAGACCACGCGCCGGTTTGTGGCGTCCCGTGCGGTGGTGTCATGGGACCGCATCGTTTTCGCAGGCGACCTGGAGCGATGGGACGACGTCGAGAGCACTTCGATTCGCGATCAGGTGTCTTTGGCAGGAGGTTTTCGGCTGCGGCGATTTGACAACGCCGTGCGGCACTTCGTTATCCACGGAGCGCCTCGCTTTGATGGCGACGGGACGTATATGGGCCATCTATTGGCAGGACTCGAAGTCACCGAAATGACCGAGAACCGACTCGACGTGGCTCCCGTCAGTCCCAATGGCCATGCTGATGTATTGAAACGTCAGGCCATGGTTTGGCACGACCAGCTCGTCAGTGCTGTGACCGTAATCAGCGCATCCGCCAACATTCTTTCCACGTCGCTGCCAGTGGAGACTGACGCTGACGGGGCTCTGCAGGAAGTGCTGAGAAAATGACAAACGGACGCGACGCACTGCGAAGCGGCCTCAGGATACTCAGAGAGGCGTCAAGAAACTTTACGCCGCCAGAGAAATAGCGTCGCACTGTGCGGGGCCAACTACGGTCCCGCTGCGGCGGCCTGGTCCTGATGCAGCGTGTCAGCGTGGCCACGCTGCACAAGGCTTCGCGTCATCCATACCTCCAGCATCAGCATGCCAAGGAAAACGAATAGCAGAAATCCCCAGAGTTCGCTGCGAGACTCGTCAGCGTACATCTGTTTTCGAAGACTCTCCATCGATTCCACAAAAGTCATGCGGTTGTTCACTATCAACCGTGCGTGATCATCAGCGACCAGTTCTGCCGGATTGTCTTCTGCATGGTCGTAGTTGACCACAAACGAGTCCATTGGTTTCGCTGCCGCGTCCTGATCACGCCGCAGTTCGTAGATACCCGGCAACCGAGTACCGGGCAGTTGCACCAGGTATTCGCGATCGTTTTCTGTGACGACTGCCGGCGCAGTGAAATCAAAAGGACCGGCAAACTGCAATTCGCCGAATTCGGTTTCGTCTGTGGTCTGCGGCATCACCGTCGTCAGTTGCTCACCAAATCCGACGTTTCGTCGAGTCCGCGACGATGCCATTTGAAACAGTGCCTCATGCAGAAACGGCACGTAGTCCGGCCGCGTCGGTAACCCGTTCCACGCTGCATCGATGTTGCTTGTCATCAACAGGACGCGTCCCCGACCACACTGTACCTGCAGCAGCATAGGATCACCCGACGTCAGTTGTGCCACGGCGACGGGTCTGGGCAGAGCTGCATTCGGCTTCGTCGCTTCGAGTTGCTCAGGATCCTTCGTTCGCTCGGTAGTCGTTGGCTTTGTTTCCTGATCCTGGCGGTCTGTTTCCGGCGTCGCTTCCAGCAGCCACCATCGATC
Organism: Fuerstiella sp.; assembly: GCA_039831575.1. Taxonomy (GTDB): domain Bacteria; phylum Planctomycetota; class Planctomycetia; order Planctomycetales; family Planctomycetaceae; genus Fuerstiella. The sequence goes on from JBDONA010000451.1 coordinate 5,934, forward strand.
AAAGGCAGCGGTCAGTAGAGTGGCTCCGTTGCGTTCACGAAATCGGTTCAGCCATGCGGCTTCAAGGGTGTAGGGGGCGATTGTGGTCGGCGTCACCGCATCCGGATCGGCGCTCCGAATGCGTTTCAACCGAACCTGAGGGATCATTCTGCCGTAGAGTTTCCGAAACGACTCCGGGGACGACTTCGGTCCCAGGGCAATAAAAACTCCCTTGCCACGGGAGGCAAATCCATGAAGAGCAGCGGCCATCCCTGGTGGCAGTTCGGTGACATCCGGCAAAATGACAGCGGCCACATCGCGCAGATGGTCCGGTGTCAAATCGCGAGCCCGCACCGTCTTTGTCAGAATCCAGGGAGCGTTGTTTCCCGGCGCTGTCAGCGCCATCCTGGCAAAGAATGTATTCCACGTTGTCTTGTCCAGACTGCCGGACCCTTCGACCAGCAGGACCGGAATGGCTGTCGTCACGCGGACGGCTGCATGTCCCGCGTTGTCTGCCATCACAGAATCGTCCGGCAGGTCGATTTTGACGGTGACCAGATTCGTGCCTTCCATCGAAAAGCGAATCGAACGGCTGAACGTCGTTTCTGATTCCGCCGGCACAGACACGGTCGCGTCGAGATTGGCCACACGCTGACCGTTCAGAAGAATCTGCAACGGCACGTCGATGGTCGTCTGACCTGCATTGCGAACCGGCACCTGCAGACTGACGGGAAAGCCGGGAACGGTCAAATCGCGTGAGACATCAACCCGTCCAATCGAAATATTCTGACGAATCGCCGCCATTCCCGCACTCAGATCAACGACCCACAACGATGGGCGGACCGCCGGAAAGTTCAGCACGTCGTCAAATCGCTTCCACGCTGCGTCCTTCGCAACAGACCAACTGGCTCTCTGACGGTCTGTCAGTACCACGATTTCACGTGATCCATTGCTGCTCCGACCCAGGATACCGACGGCTTCCTCACACGCGCGCCGCAGGTCTGCGGCGCCTGCAGGCGGAGGGATCGCGTCCAGCTGTTGGCTGACAAGGCTGAGATCCTGCAATGGAGAGTCAACGACGCTGATCGGTCTGTCACGAGCGTCGATCACGGCGACGGTATCACCGGGCTGCAGCGTTTGCAGAAAAGCCTGAGCACGTCGAATGGCCTTCTGATGCAGAGACACCAGTCCGTCGCTGCGGCCCATCGAATTGGAACCATCGATCACCAGGACGACATCACGCGAACCTGCCGAATTGTAGCCCATCAGAAATCCGCTGCTGATCCAGGGCCGCGACGCCGCGATGGCAACCAGACAAATTGCGGCAATGCGGACCAGCAACAGCAGCAACTCCTCAAGCTTCATCTTGCGGCGAGTCTTGCGGCTGGGATCCAGAAACTGCATGGCCCCCCAGTTGACGACATCGTATCGACGACGACTGAGCAGGTGGGCAACCACCGGCAGCGCTACTCCCGCCAGGCCCAGCAGCATCAAGGGATTGAGGAAAAACTGAAGCATGCGCGGTCAGCTGCGGCCTGCGAGGAAAGGCGGTGTCACCGGTCCAGTTCAAACACCGATGACGACGGCACTGCTTTGTCCCATACGGGTCACGCTGGTTTTCAGGAACAGCTTGTTGTCTGTCACAAGATGTTCCTCTTCAACGACGTTCAGCGGTGCTTCTGCATCCGGCGTCCGGAAGTTCAGCGTCTTCGGTACGACACCGTGTTTCAAGCCCAGAATCGACACGGCAATTTCACTTAAAGCGGATCCGCTGCCGGCACTTCCAAGATAACTTTTGGGAGCCGTCACGGGTACGCTGTCGGCACTGTCTGCCAGAACGCTGCGGATGGCCCGGCTTTCGTAGCCATCGCGTTTCAAGTGACCGGATGCACACACGTTGACGTGCCCAAGGTCGGCAGCGCTGACGCCGGCCCTTTGTAATGCCGCCGTCGCCGCCCGTTCAATTGCCAATTGTTCATTCGCCTTGCCGTCGCGATCCAGAACGCAACTTGCCGCAGTACTCAGCAAAGTCGCCAGTATGGTGGCTCCCCGCGCTTCTGCGTGCGTCCGCGATTCCAGAATAAATGTGCAAGCACTCTCAGCTAAGACTTCTCCGCGTCGATCGTTATCCAGCGGACGACATCGCTCCGCAACCGGGCCCTCAGCAAGAGTGTCCCACCGTGTGTGTTGACAGGATTTTACAGCGTGAAGCCGCGTGCCCGTTGTCCCAGTGATCATGACGTCAGCGCGGCCGCGTCGAATAATATTGGCAGCTTCTGACAGCACAAGTCCCCCTGACGCTTCGTCATGGGTAATGGAATTGTTCGGTCCACGGGCATCAACGGCGATTCCGATGTGACACCCTGGCATGTTCGGCAGGTATCGTAACAGCCATAACGGCTCCATGCCCTTGAAGCGGTCGTCGCCGCAATTTCCCCATCGGTCAAAAGAAAATCCGGAGCCGTCAGCCTTGCAGGCAACACCCGCGTCCAGCAGTACGTCAGGTGGGCTGGACATCAGGTTCGCTCCGAAATCCACCCCCATGCGTTCCGCAGCCACGGTGCCCGGTTCAATTCCGGCATGCTGCACCGCCTGCAATGCCGATGCCACGCCCAGCTGAATCTCGCGGCACATGACCTTAATCTGTTTCTTCACATGCTTTTGGCTGAGGTGTACTTTTCGGGCGGATTTGGCCGTGAAGTCAGTCACTTCGCCACCGATGCAGTCCGGTGTTCCCACATGGCTCAGATGTTCCGTCCTGGAAAAACCACATTGTCCGGTCTTCACGCTCTCCCAAAACGCATCCTCTCCGATTCCAATGGAGGACATGAGTCCGATGCCAGTGATGACAATATCGCCGGAAAAACTTTGAGACATGAGTACTGAATCTCGTCGGTAGGTTGACATTGTAGCGGTCCGCGGCGGCGTATGTTTCACAGATCGCCGTCTTAGCGGATGGACAGGTCGGCAATTCTAGTCACGCAATGCCTGGAATGTTGTGACGCCGCAGGGTTTTTCACGTTTGGGGCAAAAGTGGCGATTATTGGGTAGTCTGCTCTAAAAACGCTGGACTCTGTGAGCAGGGCGAACAGGCGGATTTGCCATGTTTCAGTGGCGTGTGCCACCTGAAAACGCGCGAATCCTGATTTCGAGAGCGTCGTCATCCGCTGCTTCACGAAAGCCAGTTGTGCCGCATCATGCCAGCCTCAGAAGGAATATTCCTTACCTGGTTCTACGACAACAATCGGTGAGTCGGAAATCGCCGAGAAATCGGCGAGGATTTCTTCTCGTAGCGTGGCCTTCAGGTGGACTGCGAACCAGTCAACGTTCTTTTTCAGTTTGCGCTTTTCCTGCAGAAACGTCGGCGGCGTCAGGTGCATTGTCCGTTGGGCAAGTTCCGCCATCGATTCGGGAAAACTGAGCTCCAGGAACACGGCGCTCAAATGTGGCTGGCGGTTCAGATAATCCCACGCCTGAGTCACAGGTGCCGTATCGGAAACGATTGCGACCGAGCTTTGCCCATCGTCGATGTGGAACCCAAACGTCGGAATCAGGTGATCCAGTGGGATCGGCGTGACGGAGAGTCCGTTGATTGAAAACGTTTCAAACTCGCGCAGAGTCTGCCATGTAAAGAAGGGAGGCTCTGTCTGAGCAATTCGAACCAGGTCCGGCCAGACTTCGTCATTGAATACATGCGACTGAACAGCCCGCTGTGTTTCTTCTCCGGCGCACAGGACAACCGGCACGCCCGTTGTTGAATAGACGTTTTCCAGGAAAACAGGTAGGGACGCGATGTGGTCGAAGTGAGAATGCGTCAACAGCACATGGCTCAGCTGCTGTTGTCGTGCAATGGGATGCATGAATCCGATGCACCCGGCATCAATCGCGACCGTATCGTTAATCACGTACGATACGGCGAACTGGTGTCGTGCGGACTGACCAACTGTTGACTCAATTACCTGAATCTTCATTGACTCGCCCGTGGTCACGCGTGAACTGACTGGTCCGGAGACGGTCTACACCTACGAATGTCGTGAAAATAACGAATGTTGCAGCGACCAACGGAAGCGGGCCATCGGGGGTCGAGCGTCAGCTCGAATGGGCCTGCGGTCCGTCCGTCACTGCGGACTATGAACATGATAGTTGTGGCATTCCAGGCAGGAATGGGATGCTGTTGATTCGTTGTGGCAGGACGCACAATGACTTCGCCCGATTGCGCTTAATCCACTGGATAAAGGACACGCTGTTTCCTGTTGTGGTTGCCAGTGACCCAGATCGTCGCGCTTAAAGTACTCCGGCCGAAAAAAATCCGTCCCTTGATGATCGTTTAGAATCTGATGACACGTCTGACATGAATTTGCACCGTCAATCTGTGTATGTGGTTCGTGCCGAAACTTCGTGAACGCGACGTGATCGCGAGGCTGTTTCGTGTTCCAGTTGACACGCAGGATTCCGTGATCGTCTGTGCTTGTTGTATGGCAGGACAGACATCGGCCGGTGGCCAGCAGACCACTGCGGCCGATTTCTCCTGATCCGGAAGGATTTGCCAGGGCTGCGAACAGTTCATGGAGTTCCTGCGGTGCGGCATCATGGCCAACCAATGGCACTAAATAATCCAGCAGCCGACGCAGGACCGGGTCTGCATGCGCTACTGGTCGATATCGTATCGTGCGGTCGCCGTCAGAGATATACCATCCGCGAACAGGCGGCATGGCCAGACTTTCGGGGGGCGCGACGTCCGGCAATTTCGAAAGAGGCTGGTTGGACATGTGGGCGGCCATCTCGTCCCTGAGCCCGGGAAACCAGGATGTGGACACAGCAATCAGCAGCGGACCAAGTTCGGCCAGCGGGCCGTGCAGCAGCGAATGTGCCTCCGGCAGTTGTTCTATCAGGGCAATCTCGCCGTCGTTACGAACGTTTAACAGCAGCTCCTTGCACCGCCAGATCAGTTCCGGAGTGATGCCAGGGGATCCTGTGCTGGATGCGTCTCCGTTCAGCAGCAGCGACATCACGGGCGGCATCTCGCGCGGGGATGACTCGGTCACCGGCCAGTGTCCGTAAATCGGGATCTCGCCGGGTTCTGTTTCGGGGCGATCCGTGACCTGGGTTACTGCAAAGAAGGGGACTCCGGGAAACGGAAGATCGATAATCTGGGACTCATGACAACTGGCGCACGTGTGTTGAAAATCGGCGGTCAGCATCATGCCGCCGGCTGGGTCCTGCTTGTGGCAGCTGCAGCAGGCAGACAGCGTCTTCTTATTGGGGATCTGCGATGGCAGATCGTTTGCCGCAAAATAAGCCTTGATGTGGCGCGCGTGATCAAAGTAAATATTGGGTCGTGTCTCGTGCGGGAAGTGTTCAAATTCCGGATGGCCGTGGGCAAAGTCATCAAACTGCGACTTGTGGCATGTCTGGCACTGCTGGTCCGAAAGCTTTGCCAGATCAAACGATCGTCCGTGGTGTTCCTGATGGCAGGTTGAACAGGATAGTGGTTTTTGTTTCGACGGCCCTGACCTGATAAATGCGGTCAATGTCCTGGAAACCAGCGACGAACTCGAACTCGCCGCAGCATCTGCAGTCAACTCGGCCAACACCTGTCCGTCGATGCTGTGTGGAGACCAGGGCGAAGCTCCGATGTCCTGATGGCACTGCAGACATTTTTCGCTGTCGGCCAGCGGATCGTGTGCCAGGACAGCATTCGACAACAAGCCGCTGTGCGTCTCGCCGGCGACGTGACATGCAGCACAGTTGGTTTCCACAGCAGCATGAGCCGACGTCACTGCGCCCGGCGACACCAGACTCTGAGGACTGGAATCAGAAAACACGACAAGACAAATCGCCAGCGATATCGCAGCACAGACAGCTCCGGCCATCTTTCTCCGTTTCAGCAGGCTCATCCGTGGCTGGCATGATTCGTCCGCCTGACAGCATGTTCCGTCAGGGTTGGGCCCGTCTGCACATTTTCCGCCGTGTAGGACGGATCGAGTGCAGCGGTAACGGTCGCCGATCTGTTCCGGCTCGCACTGACTGCGGACACTGCACTCACCGTCTGCGCTGGGACCCAGGCGACACGGCATGCCGTCGCACGCTGTGCCACACGCCCACACGTCTCCGGGACGTTCGTAGGAGCTGGACTTCCAGTCGAATTGTTGCAGAGGTTCCGTCATGAGATTTGGATTATTGACTGGTGTACGCCATTGCGGTAACGACATGGCACGAGGCGAACACGACCATCGCCCACGTCAGTGGCACGTGCAGAAACAGCCAGTACTTCAACAAGGACTGCATCGTATACTGATAGTCCAGGTCATCTTTTCTTCGGACGCATTCTGCCAGACGTTCCACCGTCTGTTTGTCCTGCGAGTTCAGAAACCGTCGCGTTTCCGCGAGAGCACTCAGCAGCTCCGTGCGGGGCTTGGCTGAATGTATGACGTGGGAAAAAAAGTTTGACGGTCGCTGAAAGAACGCATGGAGGCGTCGCAGGTACAGTTCACTCAGGACTTCTGATGGTGCCTCGTTCTTTGCCCCGGCGACAGACGCTTCTGCTTCTTCACGCAGTATTCGGATGAAGCCCGGAATGCGTTCGCGGATCACTTCCTCGCCGCGGTCCGTCAGTCTTGGAGGAATCGTGCGCGTCAGAATCAGTCCTGCGATGCCGGTGCAGAAAACTGTGAGAAACAGCAGTCCGGTCATCACTTCGATCAACCCGCCGGGCCATTGTGCACCAGAGTGCAGCAGAAAAACCGGCAGCGAAAAAAACCCGACGTAGATGTGACACTGCAGCCACATGGCAGACGAACCCAGCGGCAGCATCGGCAACTGTTTCCGTACGCGGTACAACGCAAGAAACACGACGATGATAACCAGCAGCCAACCCTGCCATGTGCGCGGGCGAAGCAGGGCCGCTTCCATGGTCTGCGTGGCGACCATCAATAGCAGGGTCAGCACGACGACAATGATACCGCCGATAATTCTTCTGCGGACGAAATGTGTCATCTGGCAATGACACCTTCCAATGCAGACAGGCTCTGCAGATCAACCCGCTCCAGCGCCTCGTGCGGGCAGGCGCGCTGACAGGCGGGACCGCCCAATTGCTCGTGGCACAGATCGCACTTTGTGGCTTCCAGAATGGGCGCATTCTTGGTGTCAACCAGAATCGCTCCGGCAGCATTTCTTGTCTCTACCATGCGAATGGCATCGAACGGACAATTGCTGGCGCATTGAGCGCAGCCGATACAGGTCTGGTCATTGATCAGCACCAGACCGCCCAGAGTGTCACGGTGAATCGCTCCGGTTGGACACTCAATCATGCACACCGGGTCGAGACAGTGGATGCAGGCATTCGCCACCATATGCCGCCCGGACACCGGGCCATGACGAATAAAGCGAGGATTGTTGTCGTGCGTGGCCGCACAGGCCCGAACACAGTCGTCGCAACGTGTGCAACGGTTCATGTCGATGACCATCGTCTCCGTGCCCTGTACATATTTTCCGTCCACCAGAAAATTCAGCAGGTTCTCGTTCACGGCACCACGCACGCCTTGCGGTACGGGACGACACGAATCATCGGGATCAGAAATGGCACCGCTGCGCAGAAGTTCCTCCACCATCCCGGCAGGTATGACGACTGCGTTCAGATATCCGATAGCAGACAGCCTGGCGTCGTACTGAGTTGACTCTCCGGAGCGAAAACCGCGGAGGACTTCCGACAGTCCGAACACGCGGCCTGGATTCAGGTAGCCGACCGTTCGTCGACCCGCATGGTGTTTCTGACTTAGCCTGGCCACTCCGGATCGAATCAGGAAAACAGCGTTTGGATAGTCTCCCTCTTCCGCGATCACCGGTTCGTTCCTGGCAGCGTCCACGCCGTCGCCGGACATCTCACGAAAAGGTTTCGCCGTGTCATATTCACCGAATGTCTCCAGGCGACAGTGCGGCATCAGATTCGCCATTTCCTGATCGCTGATGTCGGCAAAGAGTCGTTCGGTCCTCAGCAGCGAAGCCAGAGCGCGTTCCCGGAACACGCTCTCAATGTATTTTTTTAATCCCTGGTCACGATCAAAGCGAAGGATGTCGCGCAGACCCTGCCAGCGGATCTCCAGCAGTGTCGACTGCTCGTCAGCAAAGACAGTGGCTACGCGCGGCGTCCGTCCAAGGGCCGCCAGTTCTCCGAACCATTGTCCGGCGTCCATGCGGGCAGTATTGTGTTTTTCGATGACGGCAGACACATCCGAAATGTAGACCCGAGTCACACCCCCGACAGACCGGATATTTCCGGAGTCCGTCTGTTTTGCGTCCGGATTTCGAAACTCTGCGTGTCGCTTGTTCTGCCACAACTGTGCCAGAGACTGGAAGAACGTCTTCTTTGTCTTTTCGTGACGCCCCTGAATCAGGCCACTGGATGCGTCGTCGCCGCGATCCAGTTCGACTCTGACGGCCCCTGACAGAATGAAGAAGGCGGAACTTCCCCAGTCTCCCTGTCGCACAATCACGTCGCCCTGTTCAAAATCGACCAGACGCACATCGTTGCGCAGAATTTCGCGCAACGGTACTGAACGCTTAAATCCGTCCGGGTCAATACGGCTGAACGCGTCATTCGCCAGCAGGGAATCGATGTCGGCATCCGTCAGGACAGAATCATGCCCTGCTTCCTGAGAGAACGGCATGTCCCAGCGGCGGGGACGATCGATCGAACGTTGATTCACGCTGGCCTGGCTCACGTTGTCCCGATTCTCTCTGGTGAACATTAATCAGCAACGGCAACGGTGCGGTGGCCGCGGATCAGTTGTCTTCTCCGTATTTCTGTTTGTACTGCTGCGAAAAATACGGCGGCGTCTCATCAATGATCTCGTCCAGATCGGCGAACTTGCTTCCGTCGTAGGCCTTCATAAAAGCTCTCGCGTGTTCGGCCACCTCGTTAGCGGCCGCAAGGTATTCCTCACCGTCTTCCGGCTTTTTCCCTGTCCGCGAGGGGACGAAATCTTCTACCAGTTCTCCGGCAGCCAACGTCTCGGGTGTGTCGACTTCCTGCAGCATTTCAGCCGCGTCACGCAGCGGCGTTCGGAACTGTTTGATCACCGCACCGTCCGTTGCCGGAGCCAGCAGCCGCAGCGTGGTTTCCACCTGTGCAAACATGCCAACAACAAACTTCATCCGACGTCGGTTCGCGGCGCTTGCCTTTTCAGATTCCATCCACAGCGACGGGGCAGCCGCATTCACGTCCTTGTTGATAAAGAAATTGTGGCGTACTTCGCCGTTTGACCATGCCACAAAGTCAAACACGCTGGCTGCCTTATGACCGGCCGCAACCAGCTTTTCATTTCCAATCAGGTGACAGCCGTAGCAGGCTTTGGCGAGTCCGTAGATGTTTGTGGAGCGGATCATGCCGGCCGTATCACACTTTTCGCGACGCGCCGCTTTGTGTTCTGCCGTCTCCTGTTCGCGAGGGATTTTCATGGACTCATGGTAGGACTGATGGCTGTTCAGCCAGCCGTCTTCACCACCAGCGGCACCGTGGCATGATTCGCAGGAGACCCCGGAAATGACTTTCCTCTGACCGGCCTCTTCGGCAACGGTTCCATGGCAGTCGGCACACACGGAAGTGGACAGAAGTTCCGTCTGTTTGATGCCGAGTGCGTCGGCGTACTTCCTTGTGTTGCCGTCAAATTTATACAACCGCTGTTCCGCAGAGAGAAAATGAACCGTCTTCATCCCGGTGGCCACCTCAGAAACATGACACTTCTTGCAGTCCGCTTTGGCAACCCCCATCACTCGCGCATGGTCTGTGATCTTTGTGTTTGCGTTCGCGGCCACGGGGGCACTAACCGCCGTTGTTGCTGTGGCACCAGTGGCTGGCTCAGCAGCGGATGTGACGGGAGCGACGCTGTACAGGAGTAATGCAATCGCACTGATCAAGCCAGCGAACGCAGACATTCGGACCCAACTGAGACTGTGATGTTTGATCGATGACCCCATTATGAATTTTCCTGTAGCTGCCGGCACACTCTTTCTGCATGACTTTCGGAGGTTCGAAACTGTGCCGTAGAAGACATCGAAACTGCAGAACTCGTGTTTCTGACTGGCATCGCCAATGAGCAACACGGAACGAATGTAAGTGATGAAACGTCCTGATCGCCGAACAGAGAACGACTATTCGACAAATATTGTCAATCGCACCTTAACGGATTCATGCGTCAAGTTCCAGCTGGCCATCAGGGAGCGCAACGCACGGAAGACACGTGTTGTCTTCGCACAAATAGCCGGGAGTCTCCAGATATTGCACACTGCCGGAACGGATCGCCGTCACGCAGCTGCCACAACTTCCTGCGCGGCAACCCGCATCGATGTCGATGTCCAGGGACTCCGCAAACGACAGCAGATTGGCCGCCTGGCCCGTCCATGTTCCGGTCTTCGCTGACTTCGCGAAGTTGACTGTCACGCCCGTGTCGTCTGTTTTGTTGCGCTGGTCGTTGCCTGCGTCGCGTGTCTTCATGGCGGCGCTGACCACCTGCACTGAACTTGCGCCGAATGCTTCAGTGTGTATGGATGTCGGTGGCACGCCCCATTCCCGCAAATCGGCGACGAGTGACTTCATCATCGGTGGCGGGCCGCAGATATAGAAGTCGTAGTTGTTGGAAGCCAGTATGCCTTTCAGGTAATCAAGCGAGATGCGGCCGTGAAAGTCGGCTGCCGCATCGTCTGGACTTCCGGACATTCCCACTCGAATATGCAGGTTCTGATTCGTTTCCGTGAGTTCCTGCAGCTCGTCCTTCAGCAGGCAGTCCACGGCGGTCCGCACGCTGTAAATCAGCCATGTTTCCGCACCCGCACCCGCACGGGACCTGGTCAGTGAGTAAGCCATGCTCAATAACGGTGTGACGCCCACGCCACCGGCCAGCAGCACCGTCGGCCGGTTGTGAGACGGTTCAATGCAAAAATCGCCCCGCGGAGCCATCACGTCCAGCAGATCACCTGCCTGGACGCAATCGTGCAGAAACTGTGACGCAACGCCGTCTTTCACTCTCTTGACGGTGATGCGATAGGTTTCGGAATCCGGGCCGCTGGACAGCGAATAGCAGCGGACAACCGCTCGTTGTTCGCCCGGTACATGCAGCCGAAATGTCAGAAACTGCCCCGCGTGAAACAACGGCAGGGATTTGCCGTCATGTGGCTTCAGGTAGAACGACGTTGTATCATGGGATTCGGTAACTTTGCGATCGACCAGAAACTTACGCAGGCCGTTCCAGTGAAGGCGAATCTGTTCCCGGTCGGCCTGCTCAACCAGCGCCGTGTGTAGCCTGGCTCGCAGCAAATCTTCCGCGATACGGTCGATTTGTCTTTGATTCAGAACGCGCCTGAGCACGCCATAGCCGGCGAACACGAGGTACGCGCTGGCCGTCAGTCCCAACACTACTCCAGCTGGTAACACGCTGTCTCCTGGTCCGTTATGGGCTGATCCACCTGAAACGCCTACAGCTCACGAGTAATATCGATTATGCTACGGTTGGGATGCCCAGGTGACAACCGAAACAGACATTCCTGCAGCGCACTACAGGCAACCAGAATTCAACATGTTCATTCTGACAGCGGAAGGCGAAAGTCCCGAACACAACGACTCATGGCAGATCGTTGCCGAGACGCCAATGGTGCTCGGTCGCAGTGCGGACAACGATTACGCTGTTCCATGGGACGATCTGGTGTCCCGTAAACATGCGGAACTGACGTTAAAGGGGCAGTCTCTGACGCTGCGGTGCCTGCCGGGGACTCGGAATCCGATCTGGCACAGCGGCCGGTCACACCAGGAAACGACAATCATCGAAGGAGAGTCGTTTCAGATTGGTCACACTCGATTCACGTTGTCCTCCCGCGTTCGGCCAGTGGCGGCATTAAAGCTGGTTGACGCAGGAGAGGCACACGTTGGCCACAGGACCAGCGTGCTGATGAGTCCGTCGGACATCAGAATGGCAGTCGTTTCGCAAAATGCGACCGCGCTGTGGATGACGACTGATGAGAAACAGTTGGCTCAAAAGGCTCTGCTGGTCCTGCAGCAGGTGCTGACCGGTGCAGATCTGCTGGTGGCCTTGAATTGTGAAGACGTCAAGTCAGCGAACCGTCCCAAAATCATTCACTGGCAAAAGACGGAAAGTGGCGTACAGGCCTCGGTTGCCCGTGATCTTATTGCTCAGACGGTCAGGAACAATGAAACCGCGATTCAGGTGGAATCGGATGTTTTCGGTGAGCCCGTTAAGAACGGCTGGTGGTCGTTCTGTGTACCGGTCCGCAGTGAAGCCTCGACGCCGTGGTGCATTTACGTCGGCGGAGAATTCGGAGGCGCCGCCGAATATCCGGCCTTTCTGAAACCGCAGCAACTCAAGTCGGATGCCAGTGTCACCGAATTGGTTGCCCACCTGATGGGAGCAGTTCGCTCAGTCCGATCGCTGGAGAATCGCTTCGAAGGCATGCGACAGTTCTTTTCGCCTCGGCTGCTTGATGCCATTGCCAAAGACGGCCCCGATGGTGCCGATGGTGCCGACCTTGCTCCGCGCGAAACGGATATCGTGGCGATCTATTGCGACCTTCGAGGCTTCTCTCGAATGGTGGCTCATGCGACGGACGATCTTCATGGCTTGCTGCGTCGTATCAGCGCCGCACTCGGAATGATGACTCAAAGCATCATCGAGCAACAGGGCGTGATTGCGGATTTTCAGGGCGATTCGGCCCTTGGATTCTGGGGCTGGCCGATCGCACTGATGGATGGACGAATCGCCGCATGTCGAGCAGCCCTGCAGATTCGCCAGCTCTTTGAACTGGCGGCGGACGAAGGCGACGATGAACTGGATGGCTTTCAGGTCGGCATCGGCATCGCGGCCGGTCGAGCGATCGCCGGGCGCATTGGTACGCGAGATCTGGCGAAGATCGGCATCTTTGGACCAGTCGTCAATATCGCGTCCCGCCTGGAAGGTATCACGAAGAAGGTTGGAGTCTCCATACTGATGGACGAATCGACAGCTTCTGCGGCTCGGCGCGGCTTGCCAAAGAATGAAGGACGGTGTCGCCCGATCGGAGTTCTGCAACCGGCTGGATTCGATCAACCCATCGCCGTCAGTGAACTGCTGCCGCCGGCATCGCAGAGCATCATTTCGGACAACAACATCGAAAACTTCAGAGATGCCGTGCAGGCGTTCCGGAAGGGACAATGGAGCAAATGTCGTAAACTGTTGGGTGAGCTGCCCGCAGAGGATAAAGCTCGCGACTTCCTGTTGGTGCAGATCGCATCACACAACTATGAACCGCCTGCCAAATGGTCCGGGATCATCTCATTGGATTCCAAGTAGCCGCAAACTGACCGGCAAGGATTGCCGGATACCAGTTAAGTCGGCACATCTGGCTAAAGCCGCGGGCGGTTCCTGGGCCCGCTGCGCAGCGGCAGCAAATTTCGCGTCCCGGTGCTGCGACGCGCCACGTTTTTCTGAACATAGCCACATTCCTGTGCGCCGGAAGGTTTGCCTGGTCGATAAAACCAGCATATTCGCACCAGTTGGCACTTCGTAGACGAATGGCACAATGGATGATCGAAAGCAAACCTGGCAGGGACATCGTCAGACGCGAGCAGGCTGCTGGCTTGGCATCTGCGCCGCAGAAGTGTTGTGTATCGTGTCCTGCGTTTGCCTGAGTCAGGCAGTGGCAGATGAGGCCGTGATACTTCCGACACCGTCGGACGACACCGCCGGCACCCCGAACAACAAGGCTGATGCTGCCGAAACGGTGTCCCGTGATTCTGATCCTGTTCTCTCAGCTGCGGCGGACCAGGCGCATGCGAACTGCTTCCGCAGGACGCCATTTCCGTCCGCCGAAGCGTGCGGAAAATGTCATCCGCAGCATTTTCGTGAGTGGTCAACCAGTCCGCATGCCTACGCTCAGATGTCGCCGGTGTTCAACGCGATGTCCAGCAAGCTGATCAAGCTGACGAACGGCACGCTGGGAGATTTCTGCATTCGCTGTCACACTCCGGTCGGAATGGCAACAGGCGAAGCGATCACCATGAGCACCATGGACCGCGCGCCGGCAGCTCGGGAAGGCATCACCTGTGTCGTGTGTCATCGCATCAATCAGGCGTGGGGCAAAGGCGCCGGTCGACAGGCCCTGGTTTCGGGAGACGTCAATCAGGTTGTGTATGGTCCCCTTGGCAGCCGTCTTCTGAATGAAGTCATGTCGCAGCCGGACGACTTCGGTGCACTGACGACGGCTTTGAATTCCGATGAACGGGCGCGGCCCGTGCATTCACGTTCGTACCGTTTCTTCCAGCAGACCACTTCCGGTTTCTGCGGCACGTGCCACGACGTCTTCGCGCCCAATGGCTTTCGGCTGGAGGATGCGTTCAGCGAATACAAACAATCCCACTCTGCTCTGGACTGCGGACAGAATTGTCAGGATTGTCACATGGGCAAAGTGCCCGGCAAACCATTGGGTTACGACTTTGGTCCGGCTGCAGTGGTAGGAAATCGCTCAACTCCTCCGCGCAAACGCACCAATCATATGATGGCGGGCCCGGACTATCCCATCATTCATCGAGGTCTGTTTCCTCACAATCCCAAGGCGATCCTGGAGGAATATCAACCCGATGATGTCGGCCTGGCGACGATGCGGCAGTGGCTGTACTTTGATGATGCCGGCGGTTGGGGGCGGGAAGAATTCGAAAACACGGTCGCCGAGAATACCGACTTTCCGTCGCCGTGGGACGATCAGATCATGAGGATCAAGGCGCGCCGGATCCTGGATGAGCAGTACGTATTGCTGGCTGAGATGCACACGCAGAGACGCGCAGTTCTGCGGGCTGGGTTTTACCTGGGTGACATCTGTGTCGAAGACGCGACGTGCGACGGCCTCCGCTTTTCCGCACCGGTCTCCAACATTACTCCCGGTCATGGAGTGCCGACTGGATTTGACGCCGAACGCCTCGTCTTTCTGCGAACATCTGTGTGGGACGCACACGGTCGACAGGTCTTTCAATCCGGCGATCTCGATCCCAATGGTGACATTCGCGATGCACACTCTCTGTACGTTCACAACGGAAAAGTTCCCCTGGACCGACAATTGTTCTCACTGCAGTCGCTGTTTATCACCCGCAACCTGCGGGGAGGGGAACGCGAACAGGTTCTGAACGTGCCGTATTCCATTGATCCTTTGCCGTATATTCGACCGGCCACACGACCATTCACAATTCTTGGCCGACCAATCGGTGCTCGCAAACATAAGAAGATCCTGGAGGTTGGAGGCGCGCGACTCGCTTCATACGAAGTCACACCCAATCAACTGCGAGGACCAGGGACATATACGATTCGGATGCAGTTGATTGCCGGCATGGTTCCCGTGAATCTGATCCATGAGATCTCAGATGTCGGTTTTGACTACGGAATGAGCGCTAAAACGATCGCTGACGGAATCGTGGACGGACACATGGTTCTGTACGAACGCATGAAGACGATTCGTGTGAGATCGGGCCACTGATATGCAAAACAGCTTCATGTCCTCGAACGGACTTCAGAGGATCAGATCGGGCGGGTGGATGTTCACCTCGGTCGAACGAAACGGTGTTGGCATCGCAGCACGTTTTCCGGGCCACGGGTCCGCAAATCGGCTGGTGCTTCGAAGCTTGCCGTTGTTGTGTGGTGCCTGCTTGCTTTTGTTGGCGGCTCCCACACTGACGGCCGACGATGATCTCGGGAACATATCCGGCGTGTCCCACCTGAGCGACACGCGGATTTCGGCCGGCAGTCCCGCGGTGACCACTTATTCGGTTTCGTTGCCCGTCCGGACCGACGACGAAATCTCTTCATCGCCGCCGACAGATTCGTCGGAAGTCGTGCCTCCGCCGCTGGAGGATCAGAACCCAACAGAAAATGCAGTGGGGAAGGGCACGCCTGATGTTGTCGAATTGCCGGGTGTCCCTCCGGTCATTAACCCGTACGCTGAAAGAGTTACGTACAACCCTTCTATCGAAGAACCCCATACCCAATCCCAGGCGGTCGAAGCCGCCGAACATTTGTTCGAGATACTGCAGGGACCTGCGGATCCGCTGGCTCAGTTTGTGTCCCGTTTGTTGGGTATTCGCCACGATGAACCGGAAACCGGTCTGCACCAACACCCGATTCCGTTGCAGCGAATTCCCCGGAGACCCGATCTTCTGATCGAAACGGACGAGCCGTTCCTCGCTCCGGGCTGGTTGCAACAGGGCATCGAGACTCCCACAGGAGCTATCTGGCGTCCGGCCCTGTGGGTGTTCGGAACGTATCGCACCGGCATTAACTACTTCGACAATCGATCGACCACAAATGTCACGGAGTGGGCCAATCGTCTGGACCTGTTTGGTCAGCTTAACCTCACCGGAACGGAGCGGCTGGTCGTTGGGATTCGTCCCACAGACCAGGAACAACAGAACCGCAGAACATTCTCGGGATACGATATTCGCAACGGCAGGGACACCGATGCATGGAATATTGATGTGCAGACTCTGTTCTTTGAAGGCGACTTTGGTGAGATCTTTCCCCGCCTGGATCCGTTCGACGGATTTGCCCTGGACTACGGGTTTTCTGTCGGTCGCCAGCCGATGTCGTTTCAACAGGGATTGCTTCTGAACGAAGACATCATCGACGCCGTGACCGTGACGCGCAATACGTTGAGCGGCAACGGAGTCCTCAATCTGCGTGCTACAGGCGTCTATGCGTGGAACAGTATCCACCGCAACAACAACATGTCGGACCCGGATGCACAACTGGTCGGTCTGTTTACGGAGACGGACATCGCATCCAGTACGATCAATGTGGATATCGCGTACGTGGATTCACAAAGCGTACACGGAAGTCTGCTGACAGTCGCGCTAAGCGGAATTCAGCGATTTCACGGAACTCACAACACGTACAACAGCTCGCTGCATGTGCTGACGTCCATTCCGACCGGAACCGAGACAACTGCTTCTGGCCAGGGTGAGTTGCTGTTCAGTCAGTTTTCGTGGACGCCTCATCATACGAACGACCTGGTCTACCTGAACACGTTCTGGGCGATCGATCAGTTTACGTCTGCCGCGCGAGGTCCGTTGGCGGGCGGACCGCTCGGACAGACCGGCGTGCTGTTTGCGGCCGCCGGACTCGGAAACTATGGCGCTCCATTGAGCAATCAGGCCACGGATGCAGTGGGGGCGAGTCTGGGCTACCAGATGTTTTTCTGCGACACTCGTCGACAGATCATTTTCGAAGTGGCAGGACGGCAGGATACGGATAACGTCAATCAGGCTGCGATTGCCGGCGGTGTCCGCTATCAGCAGGCCTTTGATCAGCACTGGCTGATGGTCGTCGACGGTTTTCTGGCAAAAAGAGAATCACGGGGACTGTCACCCGGAGTCAGGGTCGAACTTCAGATGAAGTTCTAAAACCGTTTGCCTATTCCCGTGAACACTTCCGGCTCGCGGGCTCGTCGTTCTCTCTGGTCGAAACGCATCTGTCGCGGCCATCAGTCAGCGTCATACGCTGTAGAACGATGCACGCAAACAGGGCAGTCGTTTCCAGGTTGCCGGGCACGAGGCGCCGGTGATCTTCCGTGACCACGCAGTTCGTGATGATCACACACTGTGGTCGTTACGCGTCCAGTGACATCAGGCCATGAATGGCTTCGGCACGCGTCACATAGTGTTTCAGATGTTTGGCGGCATCAGAATTCCGTTCCAGCAGCATCAGCTTCTTCATCAGCTCGTTGAGTTGATCGGAGAGTCCACACAGCGCGAACTGGCCGTCTTGATTTCCGACGGTGACGCTTAGTTTTAAGATCATGCCGATAAACAAAGAGCCGAAGAACGAAGTTTCGGTCAGGTCGATAATCAGCCTCGGCGATTCCGCAACACTCAAACTCCGACAGATTTCGTTGTAGTCGTCTCGGAATTCCGTATAGCAGTGTGTCGAAATCTGGCCCGTAAACGCGGCCACCAGACACCCTTCGTCTTCTTTGAGTTCGAATTTATATTCGTCCACGCTCTGTCTCCGCGTCTTGCAATTCATAACTTACGACCGTGCGCTCAGACGCTGTTGGAACCAGTGCGCTGTCTGCTTCAGGCCGTCTTCGATATCAACAAGCGGCCCCAGTAATTCAATCAGGCGATCTCCGTCCAGCAGCGATCGCTCGATGTCGCCAGCTCGTTTGTCGTGTGGTTTCACTTCGACGTTTCGGCCTGTTTCCCGTTGCAGAATCTCGGCCAGTTGCTGTGTGGTTGTTTCCTGTCCCGTTCCGACGTTCAGTATGCGATCTGGAATCGATCCCTTCAAAGCGGCGATGTTCGCGCCCGCAACGTCGTCGATGAAGACATAATCACGAATACAACCCGCGTCGCCCACATCGCGTTTGGCATTAATCAGAATACCTTCGCCTGCCAGAATTCGATTACAAAAAATGGCCACGACGCCCGCCTCTCCGTGCGGATCCTGTCGAGGGCCATACACGTTGGCGTAACGCAACACTGTGTACTTCAGCCCGTGCTCATTGCGGAAGCACTCAAGGTACTTTTCGACGGAAAACTTGCTGCACGCATAGGGACTGATCGGTACGGGAGAAAAATCGACTCCTGCGCGAACTCCAGGGGGTACTTCGCCGTAAATGGCGCCGCCCGTGCTGGCAAATACCAGGGCGTCAACGCTGTGCGCCACACAGGCCGCCAGGATGTTCAGCGACCCGATAATATTGACTCCCGCGTCCATTTGCGGTTCGCGGACGCTGACCGCGACGCTGGCCTGGGCTGCCTGATGGCTGACCGCCGTTGGTTTGAAAGTTGAGAAAACTTTTTCCACCGCTGGCTGATCCCGAATGTCACATTCGAAGAATTCGGCTTCCTGCGGTACGTTTTCGCGGCGACCGGAAACAAGACTGTCCAGAACGGCAACGTCCCAGCCCCTGGCGATGGCTTTCTCGGCAATGTGGCTGCCGATGAAACCAGCACCTCCTGTAATCAGTAATCGCATCAATGTGTTCTTTCGTTGGCCCGAAGCAGGTCTGCGTCAACCAACCTACTGATGGCCGCCAGCATACTTACACTCCGTGAGCAATTCGTGGACAGGATCATAATGAATTTCCGCGGCACCAGATACAACGGAATCCTGGGATGGGCCACCGTCACACGCTAACAGTCACACTGTACCGGTCACGAGGCTTTCGCCGGTCAGCAGTTTGGACCTCCCACCGCCGGGGCGGCCTGATTCGCATCCACGGCTTTCGTTTTCCCAAGCGGAGGAAGGGCTTCTTCAAGGACGCCCTTCACCTTGGGCAACAGCACAAGGCATTCCGCCACCATCCACGCCTGCAGCCCAAGAATCACGAGGCCAAATCCCGCCAGCACGTAGTTCGGCTGTTCGTTGTTCAGCCAGCCGCCCTCATGAAACATATTCCAACCTAACGCATACGCGGGAATAATCGTCATCATCAACACAGGTATCACCGCAAATTTGACGCTGCGGCCTCTCCGGGTCAGAAAGAAAATGAGCACCATAAAGGCCAGCCCGGCCAGCAACTGGTTTGTGGCACCAAACAACGGCCACAATATGAGGCCGCCCTTTCCGTACACCCCCTCAGCGTTGGGAATCATCGCCACCAGCGTCCCCAACACAACGGCTAATAGCGTCGCTCCGTACTTATTGGTCAGCGGTTTGATGCGGAAGGAAGCGCCCAGTTCCTGGACGACGTAGCGCTGCAACCGAGTTGCAGTGTCCAGTGTTGTGGCGGCAAAGCATGCCACCAGAACAGCAATGATTCCGATCGACAGTTCCAGCGGGATGCCCAGTGAGGCCACGAAGTTGGCACCACCTTCAACAAATGCCCCGACCGTCTCGGGAAGTAAGAAATTGTACCAGCTGCCTTCCACGGAATAGCGGGATCTCCACGCCGCCTCACCAACCAGTGGCGTGCCCGATGCATCGACAATGGGGACCAGAATTCCGGCGGCGTCCTTTTCGAAGCGGCCCATGCCCACGCCGGCGCAACAGGCCAGGATCACAAGCACGGCCAGGGCGCCTTCCAGTAACATGGACCCGTAGCCGATGAACTGAGCGTCCGCCTCACACGCAATCTGTTTACTGGTGGTGCCGCTGCTGACAACACAGTGGAATCCGCTGCAGGCACCACAGGCGATCGTAATAAACAGAAACGGCATGATCGGCGGAGCGTCGGCCGGAATATCAGCCGTGGCCACAATTGCTGGTGTGGTTCCGGACAGGTCAGCTTTGCCCGTAAAACCTGCTACTGCAAGTCCGGCTACCAGCAGGGTTAAAGCAATGACAAGCTGGTGGCTGTTGATGTAATCACGAGGCTGCAGCAGAAGCCAGACGGGCAACACAGAGGCGATGAAACAATAAACCATCAGCACCACTGTCCATGTCACGATGGGCGAACCGGCAATGTAGACTGACTCGGGCAACGTGATCGGACAGTAATAAACGCCCAGATAGACAGAAACATAAAGAATCGCCAGCGCCACCAGCGACGGTACCAGCAGCGACGCGTTCTGATTGCGGTGTACATAAACACCAATCGCGACCGCCAAAGGCATCGCAACCCACACAGACAGAACGGACTCCGGATACAGCGAGAAAATAATGGCGATCACAAGTCCAAAGATTGCCAGAACAATCGTTAACGCGAAGAACAGGATCAGCAGAAACAGCAGTCGTGCCCGGGGATTGATCAGGCGACCGGCGACTTCCCCAATTGTCTGTCCTCGACTTCGAAGTGACACCATCAATGCGCCGAAGTCGTGTACGGCCCCCACAAAAATCGATCCCAGAACAACCCACAGCAAAGCTGGCAACCAGCCCCAGAACACCGCAATCGCCGGTCCGACAATCGGCCCTGTGCCGGCAATACTGGTGAAGTGATGGCCGAACAACACCTGTCGCTTTGTGGGCACGAAATCGACGTCGTCACGGAGTTCCTCGGATGGCACCCGGGCCGCATTATCGACCTGAAATATCTTCGCGGACAGCCAACGCCCGTACGTATGGTACGCCAGGATGAAGGCAGCGAATGAACCAACGGCGATACAAATGGTCAGCATTTCGGTTCTCCGGAGGGGGATTCCACCCGTTTAAAGTCGTGTCCGTAAAACCGTGGAGATTAGTTTGCCCGTGAGCCGCAGGCAAACGTCATTTTTCAAAGCGACGACGCTCAGGCTTCCGCGATACAATCGGTGTGATCGCGTAAGTCCACCGCAAGTCGCCGCAACAGCCCCGGATTCGCCTGTTCGCCTGACCGGAACGGGCTGCAAAGACGATTCTGAACAGCAACAGGCACGGTCAGCCAAAGTTTGATAAGCAGTAACGACGCG
>JBDONA010000722.1:0-98759 GCA_039831575.1 Fuerstiella sp.
CCGTCACCGTGAACCTCTTTGGTTCCCGTGTTCAGGTGTACTTTGACGCCAAGCTCCTCGATCTTCTCGACCAGCACACCCGATCCGGCATCGTCGATCTGGCGGGGCATCAGTCGTGACGCGAATTCCACCACGTGAGTTTCCAGGCCCAGATCATAAGCCGCCTTGGCAGCTTCCAGGCCAAGCAGACCGCCACCGATCACGGCAGCTCGCTTGGCCGTTCCCGCGTGTTCGATAATTCGCTCAAGGTCCTCAATCGTGCGGTAAACGTACACGCCCTTTTTGTCGATGCCTGGAATTGGCGGCACAAACGGATACGACCCCGTGGCCAGCACAACCACGTCATACTCGATCTCCACTCCCTTTTCGGAGTGCACGGTAAAGGCATAGCGGTCGATTCGATTCGCGCGATCACCCAGATGCAGGTCCACACCGTTTTCACGGTACCACTCCATGCGCGCCAACATAAGTTTTTCGGCGTCACGGTGGGCGAAGAACGACGTCAACCCAACTCGGTCGTACGCCGCCCGCGGCTCTTCACAGAAAGTGGTGATGCGAAAACGCTGCTGCGTATCGAATTCGACCAGTTTCTCGCAGAAACGCAGTCCCACCATGCCGTTGCCGATAACAACGACATTTCTCTTTTTCGCGGATCCATTTTTTTGATCACTCATCCGACCACCTCTGTACCAGCAAGTTTCACGGTTGGCCGACCTTCAGAGAGTGCGTTCAGCGTCGCAGATCGAGCTTCGGTCTCGGCTGCTTCACTGAAGTTGACGGCAAAACTCAGGAATGAACAGCACGTCACCAGGGCCCCCAGCACGAACAACGCTATGGGCCACGAAATCGCCTCGGCCTTGAAAAGAAAACCGGCCGCCACAGCGCCCGCGTTTCCACCGGCTCCGACGATGCCGGCCACCGAGCCCAAAGCAGTTTTGTTAATAAATGGCACCACAGAAAATGTCGCCCCTTGCGCCATTTTCACGAACAGACTGAACAGCATCAGTGCGGGCACCGCCGTTAACAGCACGTTCATCCGTGAGAACAGCATCAGCGACAGTCCTTCACAAAACAGCACGACAAACAACAATTTGATACGCCCGGCCAGACCCCACCTTTCGCCACACCGATCGGCGAAAACGCCGCCCAGTGTCCGAGCGAAAACACTCATCAGCCCAAACAGACCGGCGATCAGCCCGGCCGACCGAATCGCCTGCATCATGTCCATGTCCTGGAACCAGGCAAAGTAGTCCAGAAAATAGAGGGCGGCCACGTTGTGGATCGTCAACTCGATTCCAAAGCACGCCCCATAAATCAGGAACAACACCCACACGCGATGGTCTCTGCAGGCGGACAGAAACGAACCCTTCACAGATTTTATTTCCGGCATCGAGCCTTGAGATCGAAGGTCGCTGAAGTTGCCGTCAGGTGCGTCCTGCGTAAGAAAGTAGTAGGCAATCCCCATGGCCGCACACAACACGCCGACAGCAACCATCGTCACTCGCCACGAAACCGCGCTGCTGAACCCAAGAGTCCCCACGAACAATGCAAAGACCAGCGGCATGACCAGTTGTGTCACTCCTCCGCCCAGGTTTCCCCACCCCGCGGTGGTGGCGTTGGCGGTCCCAACGCAGTTCGGAGCAAACATGATCGAAGTGTGGTACTGAGTAATGACGAACGCCGCCCCAATCACGCCAATAGCCACGCGAAAGAACAGAAAGGACGTGTAGTCGGTTGCAAATCCGATCGCCATGACCGGGATCGAACCGATCAGCAGCAGCCATGTGTAGGTAAGACGAGGACCGACGCGGTCACACAGCCAGCCGATAAACAGTCGCGTGATGACCGTCGCCGACACAGATCCGATGATGCACCAGCCGACCTGTTCTTTCGACAGCGACATCTCCTCCCGCACGATTCTCATCAGCGGTGCGATGCCAAACCACGCGAAGAAACACAAGAAGAAGGCGAACCACGACATGTGGAACGCGCGCATTTGAGGACTTGAAAAACTGAACAGCTGAATTCGGGTGGCCTGATTGCGGACCTGCATGTCGACTTCCTGGCGGATCATCCGCCGCATCTGTGTACTCCGTCATTGTCTGGTGTCTCGCCATGCCACCGTGCTATGCAACCCCCGTGCCATTTCCCGGCAGCAACAGTTCTGCAAGCGCGTACCCGCACCGCTTCTGACGTCGCTTCAGGGGGAGGCATAGGCTGCGGATCGATACGTCGGCATGCTCAATGACTGGCCTGAACCAACACCGCCAGCGTCGATCGGTCAGCGAATAACCGCAGCAAACGCCTGTTGCTCACGTGAATCAATCGCAATTCCAGGCCGCGACGAAGCGTCAGGATTTCGACGTATCATGCCACAGGCGCAGGGCTGCCCTGGTCGGAAGAAAAGTCCCGGGAACTGAAACGGGCGGCAATTATCTGCCCAAAACGCGAGCAGAAATGCTGTGAACACCGACAACGGAGTGATAACCCACCTGGAGATATCGGGCGCCCGATCACGTCAAGGGGCCCGGCGACGCAGAACAAAGTGCTTCAGCAGGCCGGCGGCATCGCGTCAAATCACATCTTCGACAATTCGTCGGCGGCGACTGCGGCGGCGACTGCGATGTGCCAGGCGGTCGTCGTGGACACTGCCTTCGTTGAAGAACGACCCGGCCAGCAGTCGATAAAAGAACAGCAATGTAAAGGCCCCCAGTGTGGCCGCGACAAAGCCCTTACCACTGATAGGGTCAATCTGCGCTTCGCGCCAGAAGAACAGTACCACGCCACAGCCAATGACACTGCCGCCAATACCCATCAGCATCGTGCCAACCGCACCGCCGGGATCCCGGCCTGGCATGATGGCTTTCGCAGCCAGACCGGCCAGAGTCCCGAAGCCCACCCAGCGCAGCAGCTCATTCAGGCTGTTTCTGACGATCTCAATGACTTCTACTTCTGACATGCCGGCCCTCCTGGCCTTTACCTGATTCTGCAATGCATCTGTCGCGCGAAGGAATATATATCGACTTCGTCACATCAGCGAATCAACATCCACTCACGTCAGAAAAGACGCACCGCCCAGCCGTAGTTTGCCCGTTCTCCAGCAGATAGTGCCGAAATCCGCGTCCAGCGGTTGGTTGGTTCACGCAGTGGTTTCGTTTCTAATGTGCCCCATTCGACCGACAGCACATCCGTGGACCAGACGCGCACGCGATACAGACCACCCGCTGTTGAATAAGCTCAGCTGATACGCGAGACCGCAAACCGGCAGATCACTCTGTCCCTTTGTGTTTTCGCCTGAGAATCGGAAATGCAGAATTCAAATGACACATCGAATAAGACCTTCTCACAGGATTTCCCACATGAATCGCAATATTCTTCTCGCTTCCAGCATTGTGTTAGTCACATCCATCATGACACCAGCGACCGCCGACGACGCGAAAAAGAAAACGCCGCCAGCCCGCAAACCAAATCCGGCTATGGCGAAAGTGGTCGATGTGCCGGGACTTCCTCGAGTACTTCTGATCGGTGATTCGATCTCGATCGGCTACACCGTTCCTGTCCGGGAACTGCTGAAGGACAAAGCCAACGTGCACCGTCCGCTCACCAATTGCGGGCCGACGAGCAAAGGCGTGGCCGAAATCGAAAAGTGGCTGGGCGACGGCAGGTGGGACGTAATTCACTTCAACTGGGGTCTGCACGACCTGAAATATATGGGGCCGAAGGGACAGAATCTGGCCGACCCGAAAGCCGATGGCAGTCACCAGCAGGTGCCACCGGCGAAATACGAAGCCAACCTGCGTCAGCTTGTGGCTATCCTGAAAAAGACAGACGCTAAGCTGGTCTGGCGGTCAACAACGCCGGTGCCCGATGGTTGCAAAGGCCGAGTTGTCGGTGATTCTGTGAAATACAACGCCATCGCGAAGAAGATCATGGACGAAAACAAGATCGCGATTGACGACCAGTATTCATTTGCCATGAGCAGGCTGAAACAGATTCAGCGCCCAGCCAACGTTCACTTTTCACCAGAGGGCTCACGCGAACTGGCACAGCAGGCGGTGGCTGCGATTTTGAAATCGCTGCCGCAGTAGAGCCCAGTCCTCGCTGTTCGTAGTGCAGGCAGCCTGCACTACGGAAAGCGATGTGCCCGGCACCCTTGTCCATCAGCCGTTGTTTGCCGTCAAACAGCGGCGTCGGACTGTTGTTCGATCAACGCATCCAGTTCCGCTTTTAATCGTGGCAGGATGTCGTCGTAAGAAAATGCGCCAATCGATGCCGGGCCCTTTTTCAGGTTAACATGGTTTGGACCGCACCATAGTCCCAGATCCGCGTCGTCAGTTTCACCGGGGCCGTTGACTCGGCAGCCCATGATGGCGATCGTGATGGCGTGATCGGCCGCATACTCGGTCATGTCGCGAACCTGTTCGGCCAGGTCGATAAAGGCTTCATTTTCAACGCGCGAGCAACTCGGGCAACTGATGATGTTCAGGGTCTTCAGCCCATAATCAACCACGGAACGCACACGACCGTTGGCAATGTCGTCCAGAATGCTGCGGCCAGCCGCGATTTCCTCGTTCTTGCGGTTGTTGGGCACGGTCAATGACACGCGAATCGTGTCGCCGATGCCTCGACTGATTAACTGTTCAAAGGCGATGCGCGTCTTGATGACGCCTTCCGGCGGCATTCCCGCTTCCGTCACCCCCAGATGCAGGGGCACGTCCGGACGCTTTTCGGCGAAGCGTTTGTTCACTTCAATCACGTTCTGCGGATCAGAATCCTTCAACGAGACGCAGTATCGAGTAAACCCATAATCATCCAGCAACTGGCAGTGATCCCACGCACTCTCGAGCATGGGCGAGATGGAATCGTCTGCGGCGTACCTGGCCTTCTTGTCCGGATCGACCGATCCGCAGTTCACGCCCACTCGTATAGCACAGTCGTTGTCTTTCGCGACGTCAGCGATGTAGCGCACCTTTTCTTCCCACGGCTTGTCACGCTCGTGGTGGTAAAGATGTCCCGGGTTGTACCGCAGCTTCTCGACATGGGGAGCAATCACTTCGGCCAGCCGATAGTTTTCCTGCAGATCAACGGACAGATTGCCTTCGACCTGACTGCGAATTTCAATGAGCGCCTCGGCATCCTTTTGACTGTCGATGGCCACACGCACGATGTCCGCTCCGGCGTCGACAAGATCACGAATCTGAGTCACCGTGGCGTCGACATCCTGAGTCCGCGTGGCCGTCATACTTTGCACAGCAATGGCCGCACCATCGCCGATGGCGACAGTGCCGATTTGAACTGGCCGAGTTGGGTTTCGCTGAATGGTCACTCTATTTCCCTGATGCGGGACGGCCCGCAAGCCGGTGCGGGCTACAGCGAATTTCGCTGACTCATGGCCGCGGTTCACGTATTTTGATAGCAGAACGGTTGCCCCCACGAGCCAGAACCGGTTTCGTCATTTCGTAAACTGCTCCAGCGTCCGGTAACTGCTGGCAGCCGGGGCATCTTGGCATCGCACGGAAGCTGAATGCCACAGCCGAGTTTACGCGAAGTATCCTGAAGTCGTGGAACAGAACAAGGCAGATTTCGCAGACATCCCGTTTCTCAAACCGTGGATTCTCCCGATCTGCAACGCAAAATGACGAACAATCCTTCGGACTCAGCCTTGTTTCATCTGCAAACAGCTCCTAACGTTGCGGTGTATTGCCGACTTCCTGCAGTCCGCAGCCCGCCTTCTGAACTCCAGCCCGCCCCGAGATCTCCCATGCCAAGTACACGATCGTTCTTCGTTATCGCCACACTGTCATTGATGATCAATTCAGGCCTGACAGCTTCCGACTGGCCTCAATGGCGAGGCCCCAATCGCGACGGACGATCAGCGGAGACCAACGTTGACCTCGACTGGACGGACGGGGCTCCAGAACTCCTGTGGCGAACCGAGGGTCTTGGCAAAGGATACTCCAGTCTGGCAGTCGTGGATGGCAACATCTATACAACAGGGAATACTCGGGCTGGCCAGTCAGTGATTGCTCGCAGGGCCAGCGATGGTTCCGAGGTCTGGACGACGGCGATCACGGAAAAGGCACCGAAACACGGATCTCCCGGAGCACGCTGTACACCAGCCGTGACGGAGCATCGAGTGTACGTCATAGGTTCGGACGGCCAGGTCGCCTGCCTTAATCGCGCGGACGGCGAGATCGTCTGGTCGCGCAGCTTCACAGCCGAATGGAACGGAAAAATGATGAGCGGCTGGGGATTTTCCGAGTCGCCATTGATCGATGGAGATCGCATCATCTGCACTCCGGGTGGAAACGACGCATTGATCGTCGCATTGAACCGTCACACGGGCGAAGAGATCTGGGCAAGCGCGTCTTTTAAGAGCGAAAAAGGAAAAGACGGTGCCGGCTACTCATCCGTCGTGATCAGCGAAGCCTGCGGAATCCGGCAATATGTAACTTTGGTGGGTCGTGGAGTCGTCAGCGTCAGTGCGGACGACGGATCGATTCTCTGGACGTACGCTGCCGTGGCGAACGGGACAGCCAATGTTCCAACGCCAATCATCATGGACGACTATGTCTTCTGTTCGTCAGGCTATGGGACAGGTTCCGCGCTGCTGCACATCATGCAGGATGGCACAGGCCTGAAGGCCAATGAAGAGTACTTTCTGAAATCCGGTACGCTGCAGAACCATCACGGCGGGATGATCCGGCTGGGAGACTACATTTACTGCGGGAATGGCCACAACAACGGAATGCCCACGTGCCTGAATATTGGTTCCGGAGAAGTTGTGTGGGGCG
The DNA here is from genome assembly GCA_039831575.1 of Fuerstiella sp. Classification (GTDB taxonomy): domain Bacteria; phylum Planctomycetota; class Planctomycetia; order Planctomycetales; family Planctomycetaceae; genus Fuerstiella. The sequence goes on from JBDONA010000722.1 coordinate 6,795, forward strand.
GCAAAATGCGAGGTGTTGGCAAAGGATCGGCAGCAGTCACAATGGTGGGCGACCATTTGTTGTTCCGCTACGAATCAGGAGAGCTGGCCTCCATCGCAGCCACGCCGGACAGCTATCAATTGAAGGGTCATTTTATGCCGGACCATCAGCAAGGCAAAAGCTGGTCACACCCCGTCGTCGTGGACGGCAAGCTGTTCCTGCGAGAACAAAACGTGCTGATGTGCTACGACGTAACGAAGTAGGTCGATACCCGTCATCGGTACTCTGTCCAACCAATCGAGTTGATGCCCCACGTTATCCGTGCCACTGCAAGCAGGATTAACCGACAGCCCTTTTCACGGACCTCACTACGGGGCTCGCAACAGCATCGTTTCCAGTTTGTCGTTTCGATTCACTGTCACGGTAATCGGCTGCCCTCTGCGAAAACCACTCAGCCTTGCCCGCAGATCGTTGGTAGAGCGTACAACATCGTCGCCAACCATCAGCACCAGATCGCCACGGCGAAGCCCGGCCGTATCGGCGACCGAACCCGTAATGATTCGGTCGATGTAGGCTGGTGTCGTTTCCACGATGCTTGGCAGCAACGTGATTCCAAAACCTGCGGTCAGTTGACGATCGGACAGAACCGATTTCTTGTCATCCGTGGAAGCGTTCGAATCAAACCTTCGGCCCTCAAGGATTGCGGCGATCGCCGGCCGAAGGTCTTTCAGCGGCACCGCGTAGTTCACCCACATGTCGGTGTCGCGGTGTCGAATTTCGCGGCCCAACATCCCTATCGGTGCTCCGGACGCTGACGTCAGCAGCCCGCCTGCAGCACCGGAATTGTTGGTAATCGCATCCAGTACATAGACCGGTTCCTTCACAGGGAAAGTCCAGCGCCCGAGACCCGCATCAAGCGGTACGATGCAGGCGACAACACCGTGTACCACTGATACCGGTTCATTGCCGGTCGCCACATGGAACATATTGCTGAACGCCAATACTGATTCGGCGGGAAGAACGTCCGTTGTCGCCTTCCAGTTCACGAATTCAAATGTCTCATCATCGTCCGCCACCAATTTCAGGACTGCGACGTCATGTTCCTGATTGGTCCCGACGACATTCGCACGAAAACGCCGACCGTCCGGTACGACGGCGGTCAGGAATCCCGTGTTGACCAGGTGATTCCAGACCGTCAGAACATGACCATCATCAGAAATCAGAATGCCGGATCCGTAGGAATCGAGCGTGCCGACGCCAGCCCCGAAAAGTTTCACGACAACCTGCTGCCCTGCCCTGACAGCCGGGTATTCACCTTCCCATGCTGAGTCCGCAGCCACCTTCGCCAGAGCGGGCCACAGCGTTAAAACGCAGACGGCGGTCATCAATAAGACGCGTGTGCTCATGGTGCCGCCGTTTCCTGGTTGCCAGCGTTGTCTTTCCGTGCACGTGATTTCACGTCAAACGCTGTAACCGTCAGCCATTGGATTTGCTCGGTTTCCGAATCCACGATGCCAATTCGGCGCGGCGACGGAATAGTGCCGTGTTCCCAGCCGTCAAAGCGGATTCGAGCTTCGTCGAATCCGGCACTCATCACCACGTCCACACCGACTGGCAACGGCGAGTCATCCGTGAAATACCATCGCGACTCAACGGCACCATCCTGAATGAAGACGGTCTCGACGAACCTGCCGGAAGGGGCCAGCGACTCGGCACCGACGTAAACGACGTCAGAAAACTGATTCAGATCCGCCTGAAACAGGCGATGCCACTGCACGGCGGCAGAAAGTACGCCCCACAGATTGGCAGCTTCGTTCGACGGATGCGGGTCTTTGATTGGCTGATACCAGTTATTCTTTCCCGTCCGCAGACCGGCGCCTTCAGTTCCGACGATCAATTCACCGGCGATCCCGTTGTTCGGTAACTTCCATGAAATGGACCACGTCGCCGTTCTGTTCGATTCACTGCCAGCGAGTGCTTCCTGCAGCGGATCCAGCAACCGGTCTCGATTCAGTTCGTTGAAATAGTAGTTTGTGAACGCCTTCTTTTCTTTGAACAGGTGAGCGTACTGCTCGGGGATCGGAGGCTTGTCTTCATCGTGGGGCGATTGGGGGTCTCCGTCAGGTTCCTGGTCAGGATTCCCCGGGCGTTTCGGCGGCTTTCGTTCTTTCGGAAGTTGCGGCGCTGCATTAAAGCCATGCAATGGCAACAGCCGAACAGTGCTTCGATGCACTCCGTCACGATTGCGGGAAGTCATCGGGACGCGGATGCCGGCTGGAAAGATGCCGAGAATCGTCTTGAAATCATTCGCGCTGGTGAGCGCTCGCCTGCCGAACGAAACCAACTCGTCCCCCGGTCGCAATCCGCGCCGCCAGGCTTCGGAAATCTCTGACACTTCCTGTACTTCCACCAATCCATCCGCAGCCGTACCGACCGTGAAGTCCGTTCGTCCGTGATCAACGATTCGTCCGGACTTCAAATGGTCGATGAACAACAGAATCTGCCTCACGGAAATCGCGTAGGCCGCACCCGAATTGATTCGGCCCCGTTTTTCGAAGGACGCTCGCCCGTTGATCCCGATCCACTGGCCATCGATATCAAACAGTGGGCCACCGGAATTCCCCGGATTGATCGAGGCATCAATCTGAATGCAGTCGGTGTACTCCAGGAATGTTCCGGCCGGATATTGATAGCGATGGACGCCGCTGACGATGCCGTAAGTAACCGTCGGCGTGAAATCGGCTGCCAGCAGAAACGGGTTGCCCAACGCCAAAACCTCATCGCCTGACTGCACCAGGTCACTGTCGCCGGGAATGCAGAAGGGAAAGTCGTCCCGGCCCAACAGCTTGATCAAAGCGATGTCGCCCGTAGGATCGATCCCCACGATCACTGCGTCGTAGAGTTCTCCATCGTTCAGCCCGCACTTCATGAAGTTCCCGGACCCGGACGTCACGTGATAGTTGCTGATGGCATACCCGTCAGCAGATATCAACACTCCCGATCCACCGCCCTGTCCGTTTGGCGGCATCACACACACGACGGACGGCGCAATTCTGGCGATCGTCTCGACGCGCTGCTGCTGTCGCTTGACCAATGTCCCGCACGGCGCGTCGGCCAGCACCAGTTGCGCGGCCAGCAGGACTGCTGTCAGGGAAAACCCCGAAATTCCGTTTAAGAGAGACATGTCTGGACGTTACTTCTCTGAGGTATCGACAATCAGTCGAGCGTTCACAAGATCAAGATAATCACAGGTGCTGGAATCATCGCCAAAGTCCACAATCAGCGTCAGCGTATTGACACCCGTCAACTTCAGATCGATAGGCGTCGGCTCATCCGGAGCGACGATGAGTTGACGAAAAACTTCTTCGCCATCGGCCTCAATTCGCAATTCGACAGTGGTCGGCGGCCTGCCTTTCTGCTGATTGAATGCCACTTCGTCGTCCACACCGACAATCGCGTTAAAATGGGTGTACCGACTGTCCAGTGCATATTCGATCTGAGCCTTCGGAAAGATACACAGTCCTTTGGGGTACTCTCGTCCCCGCAGCGTCAGCGGAGGTTTGCCGTTGTTTGGAAAGCAGTCTCTGGACATACGCCACAGACCAGACAGTCCGGTACGAGTATCGGCGTCGGCCGAGAACAGATTTCCAGCCTGCCGCCTGACAGGTTCCAGGCCGTAGTAACGTTCCGAAAGTGGTTCGAGGTCCGAGAGATAGTGGATCCGGCCTCCGCTGAAATCCATCAACGAGATTTGTTCCACCGCGACGCTGAGCTTCTGCCCCCACGTTGCCTGGAACGTAACCACCCCGGACTCCAGCGTAGCCGCCGTCGCTGTCACCGAACGGCCTCCCACAAAACGAAGCGCCAGCTCACCTGATTGGGCAGCGGCCTGATCGACTTTCGCGAACACGACGCCATAAATCCGATCACGGGGAGCAGGAATTTCTTCACCGTCGCGGATAAAGGGCACTGCCTTTTCGCCAATGGAACTCACGTTACCGCTGAGAAAATCCAAACCGCTGCCGTCACGTTTGGCGACGACCAGAAGATCCCTGTCATTGTCCCGCTGGAGATAGGACGCCCATTCCGCTGCCAACTCATCTTTTGTCGGCTGCAGCCGAACCGATCGTACAACCTGACGCGGAATTGTCAGTTCTCCCAGCATAATCGACTTCGCTGTGATTGCAGCAGCCGAAGCTGCGACCTCAGAAACAGAAACCTCTGAGCCATCGGTCAGTCCAATCTCAAGCAGATCGGTCGCGGTTTCCGAGGACGGGACGGCGGCGTGCAGAAATGTCACGTCGATAACGTTCCTGATGGGCACAGATACGGGTTGCTCAGCCGTCGTCCTGAGAACGACCTGGTCAGCATCCAGTTTCACAACACTGCCTTCAATGCTCTTCCCGTCCAGCAGCGACACTCGCGCGTCGATCAGAGTCAGCGTCAGGGCAAGGATTTTCACAGCCGTAATCAAGTTCAGCTCCAACAAAAATTTACCAATCACCGTGACAGCGGGAGTCCGGAAAAGGGGGCCAACACTAAGTCTAAAGCGTCACACTGTACTACGTCATACGTACCAGCCAGGAAACTGCTGCGCCTACTTCTTTTGCTCTGCCAGCTTCTTCGTATAACGTCCGATCTGGTCCAGAAAATTGGACGGGAACTTCTGACGAATCAATTCGCGTGCTTTTGCTTCTGCCTTGGCGTTAAGCAAACCCCACTTGCCACCTTCCTCAAGCTCCTTGTGATTCGCATCGCCTTTCCCCGTTGATCCTTTGATCTGACTTCGGTCAGCGCCCTGTGAGCCAGCCGGATTCTGTGAGGAATCTCCTCCACCGCCTCCGCCACCACCCTGTTGCTTGTTCTTCTCGTCCATTTCTTCCAGCAACTTGTCCAGTGCCGCGATGATCGCGTCTTCCTGTTTCTGAGTATGTTCACCGGACCGACCGAGATCCAGACGCCGCTCGACATCCTTCATCAACAGGGAAATCTGATCCATGCCTTCCTCAACCTGACCGACCAGTTCCCGCTGCATCACTTCCGCAACAATCTGCAGTCGGGCCGGCACGTCCAGCGTATTGTTCAGCAGCAGAGACAGACTGTCCAGAGCCTGCTGCCGCTGCAACAGTTGTGATTGACAGACGGCTCGATAGAACAGCAGTCCTGCCGGGTCGACGACGTTTTCCGGAGGCAGTTTAGATAGCAACGGCAGCGCCTCGTCGTAGTAACGGTGCTGTGTCAGCCAGCGAGCACGAAAGAGCTGCAGCTGATTCTGAAACAAGGGCGTCGCACGGATTCCGTCGTAGATGACACCTTCGACCGGCCCTGCTCCGTTCGATTCACGCAACAACCGCCGTGCCGCAGCATCAGCTTCGGCGAATGAACTCACCACCAGATCGAGCACCTGCTCACCTGACAGACCAGCTAATGCAGCATCGTCCGCCCACAGTGCAATGATTTTTTCAAGGACGGGCTGTTCCGCCCCCGAAGTTGCCAGCCACTGCAACAGTTCGGTCCGAACCTGATCCGCCGGCATTTTTGCAAACGTAACGCGGTCACCGGTCTGTTGGGCAGGGGTCTGGCCTGAGACACTCTGAGCCGCCGCGGGCCCCGCTGAAAATATCAGACACGTCATGATCGGCATGAGAAACATCGAGTGCCATCTTCGTTCGTGATGAGTCGTCATCGCTGTTGCTCCATTCGTTTCGCCAGTTCGGCCGCGGATTCTCTCAGTCTGTCCTGGCGAACCGCCAATTCGCGCAGGTCTGGCGACAGGTCCTCAGCCGACGGTTCCCGCGACAACTCGTGGATCTGTCGTGTACGACGATTGACTCGCAGCTGCAATGATCGCAGCACCCGGATCTCTGCCATCAGTTGCACCAGCGGTGGCTTTTTCTGGCTTTTTGACTGCTGCTGTTGCTGTTGTCGTTCTTCCGACTTCATGTCTTCCATTTCACGTTGCGTCGCCTCAATCAGTTCCTTCAACGCATCGATCACGTCCGTCTGCATCGACTGCGTGAAGGCCCCGACTTTGGTTTCCTGAAGTCGTGCCGCAACGCTGCCCATATCGAATTCAATATCTTCGACAGCGACCAGAATGGACACCGATGTGCCGTCTTCACGAAGCAGGCCGGTCGTCTGGCTGCATTCCTGCGTCAGGTCAGCCTGTTGCTGACTTAAATCCCGGCACAGGCTGACGGCGTTGTCGGCCCACTCTGTTCGGGGTGTTACCGCCAGATCCAACGTGCCTTCGTGGATCAGTGTCTGCAATGCCAGCATCCTCTGAAACCGAGCTTCCAACGCGGCCAGAATCATTTCTTTTTCTTCTTCGCGAAGTTGCCGCAGCATTTCCTCCAGTTCGTTGGCCGCCTTTTGCAGCTCTGCGATCGCGGAATCCTGCTTGTCGACCGCCTTTTCCCGCTGCTGTTGCTGCAGTTGATCCAAAGCCTCCTGCATCAGTTTCTGCGCCGCTTCCATTTGCTTACGACCGGGCGTTTGTTCCGGTGGGTGATCGCCCTGACTCTTAGACGACTCTCCGCTCTCCGCCGGACTTTTATTTTGCGACTTGCTGTCGGAATCAGATGGCTGACTCTCTCCCTTGCTGTTCTGATCCGACGGTTTCTCGTTCGGCTGCCCCTGCGATGGATCGTTGGGATCAGACGACTGTTTGCCAGGTTCTTCGTCGGAATTTTCATTGTCCTTCGCATTGTCCTTCGCATCCTTATCCGGGTCACCGCCCGACTTATCCTTCGGATCCCCCGACTTGCTGTCCGGATCAGGTTCTCCGTTTTCAGATTGGGCCGTGCCTGCTTCAGCATCATCGTGCTGTTTCATTTCCTTCAGAATCATGTCCGCATGATCTGATGCACGTTGCTGATCCGGTGCCGCGTTCGACGGGGCCTTCGAATTCTGAGTCACGCCTCGTGCAGCCCGCTGCTCTTTGATCGTGTTGTGCACGTTCTTCAGCAGATTATTCAGACGTTCACGGTCTTTCTCCACGGCACTACGGCGGTCTTCACTTTGCAGCAACTTCAACAAAGCACGGAGACTGGCCGTCACGTCGACCTGTTTTTCAGCGGCCGGCCCAAAGTTACCGGATCCGAGCGACCGAGCGATTTCGCCAAGATTAGCGCTAATGGCCTGTTCGCGTCCCTTGCTGATGGCTCGTCGTAGTAGCTCAGCGCGTTCCGGATCTTCATGACCGAGCATATCTGCCATCTGAGACAGCAAGCGTTCAAATCGGGAGTATCGGCCGCTGACCGCTTCCTGGTCGCGGCGCAGTCGTTCAGTGGCAGAGAGAGTCGATTCGTCGAAACCGAAGGCGACGCCCGCCTCGAACGCAATTGCAGACAGACAGACAAGCATCAGTAACACGCGAGTTTTCGGTCTGCTTAACATCTCTTCTCTCCGAACAGGCGGCGGTGCCAGCCCGTTGTTTGTTCAACAATCCTTCGGCTTCTCCATTGTCCGGTACCTTACTGTCTCCTGTCCAGCGGGATTTTCCCAAACGTTGATTCAGGGTGCCGTAATGGAACGTGGTTTCGGACTGGTGGGTGGCCGGGGCTGGACCGAGCCTGCGAAGGAAAATCAAACCGGCGCTGCCGGCCCCGGGGTTTCACTCGTACCTCGCTCCAACCCCCACCACCCTAACCAACTTTACAACCAGACATGACTGCAACCGTGAATCACCTAAAACCCAAGGTTGTTGATCTGTTCTCGCTTCGTTTCGTTCAAGATTCGCTGCTGTTCTTCAAGGATGTCCTTCAAATCGCGGAGTGCTTCGTGAAATTCCGCCATGTCACGGACCTTCTCCAGAATGCCGCGGAGTTCGGCAATGACGAAGGACACGTCGCGAATTGATACTGCAACCAGTTTTGATGCGGCCTTGCCGGACGTCGCGGCCACGCGAAACTCACTGACAGAACGATCCGCCATATTCATCGGTTCTTCCGTGACCGCCAGTAAGGGCCGGACAATGTCACTACGCATCGCTTCGGCAAGCTGCGGCGGCGGAATGGCGTTATTGATCAACTGAGCCACGATTTCTTCAAAGCTCTCGGCAACCGCGGTTAATTCGTTGCTCTGACGCCGCAGACTGTTACCGCAGCGGGTGGCGCAGGTGGTCAGTCCGATTCGATCTTCGGATTTACTGTTGGCCCCATCACCTTCCACGCGCCGAGCCACGTCTTCATGAAACTGCAGATCGTCTCTGACACGCTGGAGTTCCTGAATGACTTCCTCAAACCGTCGCCTGAGATTGATTTCACGACTGTACAGCAACGCCAGCAGTTCTTCGTTGCTGACGATTCGGAAGACAATCGGCTCCGCACGAGTTGCGTTTGGTTTCGGAATTGTGCAACCGTCTGTGGCAACGACCGCAACGGCCAGAGTTTGACCTTCTGTCAAATCCAGCGGCTGAACAGAGAATTGTTCAGGCCTGGATCTATCACTTTCGCCAAGGCGGTACGCTGTCGTCCCCGTGGGGAACACGTTTCGAAACGGCCGTGGCCGCCATTCTGTTTCGTCGTCGACAAGAAACTGAAATCCGGCGGACTGCGATCCATAGTCGTCCTGAATTGTACCAGTCATTGGAATCACCGCACGCCGAGTGATTGAGTTGCCAATGCCCTTCGTTCGGGTCGCGATGACCGGTGGTTTATCGGGAATCCCCCGCACACGCAGTGACTCAGGGGTGGCCGAGGTCACGTCGTCCTCGTCATGCAAAAAGAACCGCAGCGACGAATTTGACGAAATCGGCAGCGCCCCGGATGCCGCAACCTCAGCCTCGGCAGAATCCTCATCGAGTGGCCGGACGATGTTCGCCCCCGCGCCGGCCTGGCCTTCCGACCGTGACGATGTTGTGACACGAAACAACGCTTCGATCATCATTCCATCAGACGACAGCAGCGGGCCGTGTTCTCGAAGGGCAATCTGCTGATCGTCCCGTGGAATAATTGTGCTGGAAAACCGATCGCCCGCCAGTTCGAACCTGTCTGCCACGATACGAATCGAATGCAGTGGCTTGTTACTTTTGGCCCGCAATCGGAATTCCGTTTCCAGCGGCAATGCGACTTCGCTGCCCTGGACCGAAATCGCTGACTCCATCAGTTCGTTCCAGCCCGTGTATTCCGGATAATTGCAGTCCAGTTCAATGGTGTCGATGTCCGGAGGCGTTACCGTCCGGATATTCAATGGCTGCGGCGTCCGGTAGTCTCCCGCCAGAACTTCAATCGTGACCGGCTCCTGTAATCGCGTCAGAATAAAACGAAACCGGTTTGCCGCGGTTGCCGAGATATAGGTGCGACTGGTTGTTCCATCGCTGCGAATCACATCAATTCTGGCTCGCTCCGGGACGACCCACGGCTTTCCGGCAGGCGAATCACCTGAGGGAACAACCATTTCCAGTTCCAGATCTGCACCTCGAGGATGCAGGTGCAGCCAGTCATCTTCGTCCCGGCGAAACTCAACACGACGATCAGCTGGCTGAGCAATCACGAAGAAATCCAAAGTTGTCGTGCGCAGATGATACGATTCTTCACACAGCACGAACGCGTTCCACCAGCGTTCCAGCGCACCTGGCCGAACAACACTGCAACCAACCAGCGACAGCAACAGCATTCCGGTCACAACGCCACGTTTCGTCAGCGGGCCAAAATCGAAGACATCGTCTGCGTGTACGTTGCCTGCGACGGTATTTGCCTGATCAGCCGTGCGTTGCAGCATGCTGCTGACAACCGGACCGGTTGCCGGATATCCGTGTGTCCCTTCCACCGTCGTAATCAATCGGTCCTGAAACTCCGGAAAATGTCGTTCCAGCAACAGAGCAACATCGGTATCCCGAATCCGTGCAAACATCGGCACCAGAACATGTCGCAGAATCTGCCATGTGCCCCCGCCAAGCATCACTGCCAGCAGAATCGACCTGAGCCCCAACGGCAATTCCAGTTTCTGCAAAGCAAACCATCCGGCATCGATCCCGGACGTCAGCCAGAAGACCGTGATGGCGGCGATCAGCACCTGCAACAGCCCGTTAAGCACGGAATACAGACGCACTTTTGACCGTAGCCCAGCGATCAGCAATCGAACGGCCGATGGCAGTTCGATTGACGTTGTTTGTTTATGGAAAGATATGTCAGACATAACGTTTTACGACAACTTCACCACGCGTCGGAGGGCCCACTCGAAACCCAGCAGCCCGATCATGACAGACATCAGCCATTGTCGGTCCCACAGAGTTCGCAGTTGTTCGTCCACAATGACAGGTTCGCTGCGATCCGGCAGCAGGCCTGGCAGTTGTTGTTTAAGTTCGACCGAACTTAGGTAGGTTCCGCCCGTATTTTCGATCAGACTTTTCAGCAGACGCACGTTCTGCGATGGATCTTCGGACTCAAGGTTTGGCAGGACAACCTCAATATTGGCCTGCAGCACGTCACTGGATTCCGGCACAGGAACGCTGACGCGATAGACACCCTGACGGGCCGGGCGAAACGTGTTCACAAACTGACCGGGCCGACGAGCGTCTCCACGGAGGGCCTCAGGAACAGCAACCGGACGGCCGTCTGAATCGACGATCGACACCGGCACAGACTCACGTCTGAGTTCCTGCATTCTGGAATCATACAGCTGTGCGCGAATGGTGACGGCCTGTCCGGGCGAAACTTCGGTTCTGTCCAGCAGCAACAAACCGCGCGATCGACCTCGGCTGCGCCGCCCCTGGCCAACTTCGCGAATCAGTCCGGTCCAGAATCGTTGATAGCCTTCCGTACTGATGGCTCGCAGTCGCCATGTTTCGGCGGAACCAATAAACATCGTGCGGCCTTTGCCATAGAACTGAGACGCCAGGAACGGTGGCTGGCCATCGCGTGTCCTGGCACGTGGGTTTCCGTATTCGGCCAGCACGACCGCACCGTCGCGAATCGCTCGCACGGGATAACTGCGGTAAATGCCCTTGAAGGTCTGCCACAGGTTGACGTCTGTTTTCCCCGTCGCATCGGCGATTCTAAGAAACTCGCTGGCTCGACCTTCCGGCGTCAGCGTCACGGGCCACGGCTGACTGGCCCGCTGAGTCACCCGCAAATCAGTGAGAATTCGATTCAGCACAACCGGATACAGCACAGCGACGTCCCGAAGGTTCTCGCTGTCCCGTTCAACTTCCGCCGTAAACAGTTCGCCAGCGACAAAAATGATGCCGCCGGAATGTTCGTCGACCCAGCGATTCAGGAACTTCATCTGTTCTGCAGAAAGCAGACTCCAGTTGGCGTCGAACGCCACAATCACGTCGTACTCGAATAACTCGGCTTCTGTTTTGGGAAACGTCGTCAGCAGTTTCTCGGCTTCCTGCGACACAAAACCCAGGTTCTCGTTCGTGACGGTCTGCAGCCAGACATCAGATTCGATGCCACTGTGTCGGTACAGAGTGTTCCTGACAAATCGGTATTCACGCATGGGCCCGCTGGAAATGATCATCACCTTCTGCTTGCGGTCCGTGATTTCGACTTCGCGCCGACGCTGATTGTCGTCGATCGTCAATTCGACCACCGTGTCGTCATTGAGCTCTGCGACCGCAATGTATTCGTATTTCCCAGGCACAGACAATTGCTGCTGGAACTGCACTCCTGCCGGAATCGACGGGTCCGTCAGTTGAAACGGTTCTGCGGCAACCTGTCGGCGATCCTTGCCGTCGCTGCCAGCGGACTGCTGAAACAATCGCACGATTCCGGACTGATCCTGCATTCCACTGCCCTGCACCACGACAGAAATATCAAACGGGTCGCCCCGATGAACATCAGATGGAGATTGCATACCCGCGACCCACAGGTTCATCTGAGCGCGCTGACCGCCGACGCCAACGGTGATCAATCGTGTGTCGCTGCGTTCAGCTCGCAGCCGAGCGACTTCAGCATCCAGCCCGGCGTTTGACCGACCGTCCGTCAGCACGACGAGCCCGGAAAGAGTACGCCCGGAAATTTGTCCCACCAACTGGTGAAGGGCTTCACCCAATCGAGTTTCGCTGCCTCGAGGCTGCAGGATGGCCTCCCATTCCCTTGCGATCTCCTGTGGCGACCGTTGTGCCGAATCCGCCAGATCCACTCGTCGCGTCGCGTCGTCCGTTTCGTTCTGCGGATTGGATAAGCCCTGAATTTCGCTGCCGATCGCTCGATCGGGATGTTTGACAAACGTCGTTTTACCGTCTGCGATGATCGCCTGTGGACCGGTCAATGACGAATCAAACGTATACACCGAAACAGCGTGAGTCGCACTGAGTTTATCCAGCAGGCCGGATGCCACCAGCATCTCCTGAACCGCATGGGCTCGAGTCACAGCATCAGGTGCCAGCAAGGTCGTGTCCGCCTGGTTGCTGTCGGCCGCCGGATAGGCCATCGATAACGAAGTGTCGACCAGCACTCCGACGCGGGACTGCTGCACCTGAGTCGTCTGCATCCGTTCCCGCGGGTTCAGCAGGACGATCATCGTCAGCACCAGCACCACAGTGCGCAACGTCAGCAGCACTGTTCGCCACGGCAGCAATAGAAATCGACTGTCACGCAGCGATGTCCACGTCGCCAATCCAAATAACGCCACAAGCCCACACAGCAGCAGCAGAATGCCGGCCGTCGATTCCGGCAGATCAAGTTCCGTAGTTCGGAACGACTGTATTTCCGTTTGAGCAAAGATCACGAGTCCCTGCAACGTCATGGCTGGCATCATATTTTCACCTCCGGGTGCGGCACGGGCCGCAGCGGATGCGAGCTGACGCTCGGAAAATGTCGGGGCACTCTCGTTGATCGCTGTGTCGCGGTATATTGAATCATGTTTTCACCTCCGGGTGAAAACTCATCCGCAGTGACAGCAGTTGTTCGCAGATCAGGATAACAACCAGCAGCCCCAGCAGCAGCCATCGCATTTCCCGTCCGGCATCGCTGCCGGAAAGTCCCCCGGCAACGTCGGCGGCAATAACCCGCACGTGACCGGTTTCAGACAACGCTTCCACTGCGGCGACATCGGCTATGGTAAGGTCGCTTTCGGTCGCTGGAACGCTCATGGCCAACCATGTTTCTTCGCCTTCTCCGTCCAGTCGAAAACGTTTGACTCGGTACACGCCAGGGCGGTTGGCCTGCGGCACAGACACTGCCAGTCGATCTATGTCATCCGAATCGGACGCGTCCGGCGCTGCGACACCGTCTTCTCTATCGCCACCTGTATCCGATTGCCGAACGGGCGCAGCCACCAGTCGCAAAAATGAATCGGCTGTGGTGTCTTCCGGATCCGTCGGCAGAAACATCTCGAGGGATTCGGTGTACTCGCTGACGAGCCATTCAAACCGCAGCCGTTCTCCCAGATCGCGTGATTCGACGGACTTGATCGGATGTTGCAGGTACTGATGCATCAGCAAATGCATTACCACATACCCCGGCGCCGCCGGCGAAACAGGCCAGTTGCTCCAGCGTTTTCCCGCAGATGTCAGAAATGTCAAAACACGGCCGCGGCCCAGACTATGTTCCAGAATCAGAGGGTCTCCGTTGTTCAGCCGCGCCAGCACGCGAACCGATTCATCCGAGTTGGTGTTCTCATCACTGTCCCCTGTCGTGCGAAACCACTGAGAGACCTGGACAGCATCGGCAAAGGGACTGTCGGGAATATTGTAGATCGCAAAGATCGGATGAGTCTCAAACACCGGATTCTGGAAGGTCTGTTCATCCTGCAGCACAGTTTCAGCGACCGACTGCACGTTGCCCAACAGGACGGGAAACAGTTTTCTGCCGTCGGCCTGCAGCGTTGTATTGTACCAGGTTGTGTTAGCCTGATCGTCCGGAAACCAGGCAACACCACCACCACCTGCCACGTAATCGGCAAGCAATTCCGTCGCGTCAGCCGGCAATTCGCGAATGTTCAGCAGGTAAATACAGTCGTAGGCCTGCAACCTGGCGGACGTCAGAACATCCGACGTGCGAATCTCCGTTACCAGCCCGGTCAACTGCGGATCTGCGCTTAGCGCGGCTGATACGTATTCCGCATCCTGCTGTCGGGCCTCGTCGTCCACCAGCAAAATGGCGCGTTTGTCCGTGACCTCAACCACGACAAAGCGGCTGTTGTCTTCCCGTAGCGCATCTTCGTCCAGACGAATCTCAACTTCATGCTGCCCGGGTGAATCGAACATCAGATCATGTGATATCAACGCCTCCTCACCAGCGTCAATGTCGGGAATCAGCACGTTCACAGGCAACACTTCGCCATCCACGTTGACGGTGGCACGCAGACCGCTGGATTTCTTCTTGCCGTGATTCTGCAGAGTCAGATTCAGCCGCCAGGGAACGCCGACGGCCACGCCATATGTGTCTGCTGTCAATTGCTTCACAACTACGTTGTCCGACGATTCTGCCACGACCTGCACCACCGTAATTCCTGCGTCAATCGAATCCAGCGCCTTCAAGGCAGCCGCGACTTCCGGATGACCCTGCCAGTCGGAAGCTCGCAGATCCGTGATCACATGGACTCGGGGAGAGATTCCGCCGTCGCCGGACAGGACATCTTCTGCCGCCTGCAACGCAGCTGTTGGTGAAGATGCGTGGAACGAACAACGAAGATTTCGCAGACGTGGCGTCAGTTCCTGCAGCAGTGCATTGTCGAGAGCTCGGTCTGTGACCAACGGACGTTCCGGTTCGGACATCGTGAACACGGTGACTCGCAGTGACCCCGGTCGACTGCCGCCCTGCGTGAGCATTTTCTCCAACGTCTCCACGGCCCGGTCGAATACGATTTTGTCACCGTCCGATTCGCGCATCGACAGCGAATCGTCCAGAATCAGGACGTGGTGCGTGGTTGCTCCCCGCAGCATCATCATGCGGGATGGATCCAGCACGAAACGGGCCAGCAACATCATGATCAGAATGACCGCCAGCACTCTGAGCAACAGCAGCAGCAGCTGCTCGATGATCAGTCGGCGACGATTGAGTTCATCGCTCTGCAGCAGAAACTCCATGGCTGCAAAGCGGATCTTTTTGTACCGCAGCCGGCTGAGCAAGTGGATGATAATCGGAACAGACGCCAGCGCAGCACCCGGCAGCACGAAGCTCGGGTTTAGAAAAAACTGCGATAACCAGGACATATCACCGACCAATCACCAAATTACGAGCTGCCAGTAACCAGCTGCCAATTCCATTGAACTGAGAACTGACGATCCAAAACTGCCCCCTACTTTCCCGTCATTCCAATTCTAAAATTCAGCAGGTGCGACAAGACAGCATCCAGGTGATCGCTGGTTCGCACAAGCTTATAGTCGATCACACTGCCCGCGCAGCGACGTCGAATTGTCTCCAGAAATTTCTGCACAGCGTGCAGATACCCTTCACGCAGTGCGGCCGGATCACACGTCAGTTTCCCACCGTCTTCCAGGCCTTCGAAACGCAGCGTGCCCGCGTAATCGAAATCCAGTTCCTGGTCGTCCATCGTGTGAACAATCAGCACTTCGTGATTGCGTTGCCGCAGCAGTTGCAGGCCTTTGAACAACTGTTCACGGTCACACATCAGGTCTGATATCAGAATCACGATGCTGCGGTGAGACATCGCTTCGGCCGCCCTGCGGAGCACTCCGATTATGTCTGTTTGTCCGCTGGCGGTTTCTGCAGACAAACCCTGCAGAATTGTACTCAAGTGATTGTGGCGGCTGCTGGACGGAATCATGCTGCGAATCTGAGAATCGAACAGTCCGACTCCGACAGAATCATTCTGCTTCAACACAAGCATCGCCAGTGCGGCCGCAACGGTCTGCGCGTATTCGAATTTCGTCAGCGAACCCGTACCGAATTGCATCGATTCACTGCCGTCCACCAACAGCACAACCCGCACGTTGGTGTCTTCTTCGAACTGCTTCAGATAGTACCGGTCGGTGCGCGACCAGACCTTCCAGTCAATACGTCGAGTATCATCACCTGGGACGTATTCCCGGTGCTGTACGAATTCAATAGACTGACCAAAGTACGGACTTCTGTGCAATCCGGAAACGAACCCTTCGACGACCTTGCGAGCTCTCAGTTCCAGACGTGAAATCTTCGCAATTTCGTCAGGCTGCAAAAATCTTTCCAAGCCGTGGGTCACTGGTCAGTTCGCTTTCCTTGTCCGGAGTTTCCTGAATCAGTCGTTCGACGACCTTGTCAGATGTAATGCCCTCACTTTCAGCAGTGAAGTTGGGTGTGATCCTGTGTCGCAGCACAGGCGCCGCCAATGCCTGGATATCTGCAGTGGAGACGTGAGAACGACCGTCCAGCAGGGCTCGCGCCTTCCCACCCAGCAACAGATTCTGCACGGCTCGCGGACCAGCGCCCCAGCCCAGCCATTCGTTAATCCAGTCCGGGGCTCCAGGTTCGCCAACCCGTGTCTGTCGCACAATCGCCAGAGCATAGTTAATGACGTGATCGGTGACGGGGACCTGTCGCACGACGTCCTGAATTTCCAGCACCTGTTCGGCCGACAGAACCTGTTTCAGTTCAGCCTTCGTGTTGGATGTCGTCTGCCGTGCAATCTGACGCTCTTCCTCAAACGATGGGTACTGCACGTACACTTTGAACATGAAACGGTCCTGCTGGGCTTCCGGCAGAGAATACGTACCTTCCTGCTCAATCGGATTCTGCGTTGCCAGCACGAAGAAGGGATCGCTGAGCTGATGAATCGTCTGACCGACAGTGACCTGTCGCTCCTGCATTGCTTCCAGCAACGCGGCCTGAGTTTTTGGCGGCGTGCGATTGATTTCGTCTGCCAGAATCACGTTGTGAAACAGCGGCCCCTCGATAAAACGAAATTCTCGCTGCCCGGTGTCGCGATTTTCCTGCAGCACGTCAGTGCCGGTAATGTCGGCCGGCATCAGGTCAGGTGTAAACTGAATCCGGGAAAAGTCCATCGACAGACATTCAGCCAGTGTGCTGATCATCAGCGTCTTGGCCAGCCCGGGAACTCCTTCCAGCAGGCAGTGTCCACGGCTGAACAACGCGATCAGCAACTGATCGATCACGTCGTTCTGTCCAACGATGACCTTGCTCATCTGTGCTTTGATCTGTGCATGAGCGTTGTGCAGCAGATCTATGGATTCGGCCGAAGCTTCGGTATTCGTGTCCGACATTCAATTCTTTCACAGCGATCGATTTGCCTGTAGCCGCAGGCAAGGCTTGTTACGGGTCTTCTATTCCGACTGCAGCGCGGCTAAGGGATTATCGAACGCTTTCTCGACTTGATAAATACAGAACTCCGTCTCAACGCAGGAGTTAAGGCCAATGATGACAAGACGGATGAAGACGCGGATCATATCAGACTGCCCAACCTTGAGAATCAACCCAGAGGTCCCACACAGGTTTTCCGGAAATCGTTCAGAATTGCAGGTCAGCCAGATCCTGACAGCGCAGCGCCGTCGTCGCAAAGCCCAGCCTGACGCACGAGATTCTCGAGTTCTTCCACAACTTCGTGGTACTCGGCAGACACGTCGTTCACGTTCCATACGTCTTCCGGTTTCGCGTACAGCGCCGACACCGCATCCCTTTCGGCCCCCGTTTGCGCGAACAGAAAGTCGGGAGTGCGTATTGCCGTTGCCGCACCGGCATTGACAAACAGGCGACGATCCTGCTGGCTGCCTGGATTCTCTGCGATTCGCAACAGGTCCGCAGCGCCGTCGACAGCATCCGGTGCCGACAGATCACGATCGCTGGCGTCAAGCAGGTCGGCCATCGTCGCCGGAATGTCCAGACTGCCGGTCAGCGTCTGAATACGGCAAGGAGGGTGTGGCGATCGGATCCAGAGTGGAACACGAACATCGCCTTCGAACAACAGCGTTTGAAACCTGTCCGGCTTGCAGACTGCCCCTCCACTCAAAAAGGTAACGACCAGCACGTCCTGCGCGTCGCTGGCGATCTGTTCGGCCTGTGTGACCAGATGAGACAGTTGTTCCGTACCGGCGTCTGCCGGCAGCACAGCATGAACCCAAGAAAAATCTGCGTTGCGAAGTTGTGCCACGTGTTCGTTCGACAAGCCAACCACTCCGTCAGCACCATCGCCGGCAACCAACGACACGTTGAGCCACTCCGGCAGTTGTGGGGTCGCCGCCTCGCAGGCATCACTAATGAGAACCGTTCTGACCGACATGCCGCCAGTCGCGACCGACGCATGCAGCCGCGTAAACGACGTGTCTGCACCTAGTGCCTCGAACGGGCATTTTGCGAACGGTCGTTGCAGGTAATGGTTTTCAAAGACGAGTGACCGAGCGGCCATGTGGCCATAGAACTCGTCCAGCCCCGGACATGTGGAAGCGGGGCAGTGACTGAAGGTCAGCAGATGCAGTCGGCGGGGCATCAGCTGCGCGCCCTGGCCGGAGACTCATAACTACTCATCCAACATCGTCCTCAGCCGAATCAGTTCCGGAGTAAATGTGCTAATGATGTGATTGATCGTCTCTCGTTCATCGGTGTCGCATTTTTTCAGTTCCGGACGAACCTGCTGCCACACAGCTACAATTTCATCACATTCGTGGCGGTGATTCGCTCCACGTCGACCAGCCGCCAGCAACTGTTCCAGATGATGGCAGTGGTCCACCAGAGCCTGTGTCCGGGCGACAAGGTTGCGATCGTGGTTGCCTGGGTGAGTCTGCCAGCGGCGAATAGCGGTCACGAGATGCTCCCCCATGTTCTCCAGCGAGGAAGCCGACTTGACCAAAACACTCCGGTCAAATGAAACGTTGATGCCCATCGTACGTTTCAGTGATTGTATCGCCTGACCTATTGAACGAAGTGACACCTGCGTCTGAGCACTGGGACTTGGGGCAACATAAAAAGCGAACACTTCCCAGGCTTCGTCCGTGTAAACCCACGCCTCCGCGAGTTCCTGCGGACTTTCCTCACGATGCACCAGATCATCCAGATTCTGCACATTTCCGTAAACTGCGTCAGCCGCGTCAGCCACAGCGGCCGCATCGGGCAGGGAAATCATTTCGTCCAGCGTGATGGACTTAAAAAGTCCCGTCAGGTCATGGTCGATTTCGTGGATCAGATGCAGCACCAGGTCGCGATCGATACCGATCTCCAGACGCAGTAATTCATGTACCGTCTGATGCGAATCGCGAATACGTCTCATGGTGCGGGCCATCGAATTCCCGGAATAGCCTTCAAGTTCCTCTTCGACCGACTGCCACGATCGATAAAGCTGCCGGTATTCTGTGACCGCTTTCTGAAACGACACACCCCGAGAAACCAGCTGAGCAAAATAGTTGGCCTCCTGATTCAGGCGGCCCAGACTGCGCAGCGTCCTGTTGTGGCTGGCACCGGGGCGAGGTGCAGTATCCTGGACATCGTCCACCAGATCGCGGAGATAAGCGGTCAGCGTGTAGGCTTCACGTGTCAGTTTGGAGTTATTGAATTGCTCCTGAATGCCAAGCAGGGAACAATACTGTGCGTCCAGACGCGCCACCCGTTTTATGCAGGTGCGAGTCTGAGCGCTCAGGGACCGGCACTGGTCCAACTGGTGTGACAGCGTCGTCCACTCGCTGTTGAGTCCACGGTAATCGTCCAGCATCGCCAGATGATTCGACTGGTGTGCACTCCTCTGATTCAATGCAGTGGCGTTCGCCTGCAACTGAATCGCCGCCTGCAGCTGCCGACGAACTTCAAAACTTCTGCGGGCATCAGTGTTCAACAACGCTGATAGAGTTGCACTTTCCTGTGCGTAACTGGCAGTAATCGGCCGCAGCCGCAGCATCTCGGGAGTGACACGGCCGGGACGCAGATCCGCGTGCTCGTGCGGTTTCGGAGCTTCACCGTTTCTGCGCAGTGACTTTTCCAGCTGCGATTCGATCAACGCTCGCAGCAGTCCTCTGGCAATGTCTTCACCACCCTGAGCGTTGAGCACAGGAGCAGCCGTAGTCGCCTGAAAGACAACAACGCACAGCAAGACGCAAAGCGGCTTTGTAGACATCTTCAAAGTTCCATGGCACCGACGGACGATCATTTCTCCGGGGAAGTGTAAGTGCGGATTCTGAAATGAACAGCGTATTTCAGCGTTCACCTGCGATTTCAGTATCCTGC
The DNA here is from genome assembly GCA_039831575.1 of Fuerstiella sp. Classification (GTDB taxonomy): domain Bacteria; phylum Planctomycetota; class Planctomycetia; order Planctomycetales; family Planctomycetaceae; genus Fuerstiella. The sequence continues at coordinate 26,831 of JBDONA010000722.1, forward strand.
CGCCATCCCGTCTTTGCGAGATTCCGATGCACCGAAGTAAACGTCACGTGTGGCATCGTAGCGAATGCCCTGATAGCCGCCGAAACTTCCACGCGCCGACTTCAGTTTGTGTCCCCGCTGCTTCAAGCCATCACGCACCTGTTTGCCAAAGCCACTTTCCAATGCCACCGCACCACCGTCGGTCATGTGTTCTCCCGTTGGCTGAGATGAACCCTGATGGACAATGCGAGGAGCGTCGCCGGCTTCCTGAGTATTCATGCCAAAGTCGATCATGTTGACGATGATCTGAACATGTCCCTGCGGCTGAGTTGCCCCGCCCATGACTCCGAAACACAGCCACGGTTTGCCGTCTTTTGTGACAAAGGCCGGAATAATGGTGTGAAACGGTCGTTTCTTCGGAGCGTACGAATTGAAGCGGCCTTCGGTCAGGTCAAACAACTGCCCCCGATCCTGCAGGCAAAACCCCAGCCCGTCCGGGCACATTCCGCTGCCAAAGCCACGGTAGTTGCTTTGAATCAGCGACACCATGTTTCGGTCTTTGTCCGCCACGGTCAGATAAATCGTGTCACCTTCCTCCAACGCGTGCGGCAGGCTCAGCAGGTATTCATCTGCAGCTTTGTTTCTGTCGATGAGTTTTCGCCGCTCCGCCGCGTATTCCTTTGAGATTAGTTTGCTGACAGGCACATCGGCAAAATTCATATCAGCGTACAGGCGGGCTCGATCCTCGAAGGCCAGTTTCTTGGCTTCCGTAAACCAGTGCAGATAGTCGACACTGCCAAAGCCCGCGGCCTTCAGATCAAAACCTTCCAGCACATTCAGCATCTGCAACGCCGCGATGCCCTGTCCGTTGGGCGGCAACTCCCAGACATCATAGCCGCGATAATTCGTCGACACCGGATCGACCCACTCTGACGTGTGCGCCGCCAGGTCGTCGTAACTCAGAAAGCCGCCGTACTGTTTCATGAAGTCGGCGATCGTGCGGGCGACGTCTCCCTTGTAAAACTCGTCACGTCCGCCGTCCGCGATCTTTTGCAGAGTGTTGGCCAGCATTGGGTTGCGAAAGATGTCACCAGTCTCCGGCCCCTTGCCGCCAGGAAAGTACGTGTCCAGAAATCCAGGATACTTGCCGAACGTTCTCTTCCCTCCCCGCCAGCCAGCCCCGATGATTTCCGACACCGGAAATCCTTCGTTCGCATACTTAATGGCCGGGGCGAGCACGTCTTTCATCGGCAGACGGCCAAACTTAGCGTGCAGTTCAAACCAGCCGTCCACACAACCGGGCACCGTAACAGGCAGCGGACCAAACGCAGGAATGAATTCCAGCTTGCGTTTGCGAAACTCTGCCAACGTCAGACTTGCCGGAGACCGACCGCTGGCATTCAGACCATGCAATCTCTGCGTCTTTGCGTCCCAGACAATCGCGAACAGATCACCGCCAATCCCATTACTAATCGGCTCCATCAGACCGATCGCCGCATTGGCAGCGATAGCGGCGTCCACCGCCGAGCCACCCTGCTTCAAAATGTCAATCGCTACCTGAGTCGCCAGTGGCTGACTGGTGGCGGCAACGCCGTGTTGGGCCACGACTTCAGAACGAGTCGCAAAGTCGCGGCCGCGAGGGCGATCGCCGGCAGCAGACGTGATTGTCATGAATAATCCCGTGACCGTTATAAGAATGACGTGGCGCATAACCAGCTTTCGAAGAACAACGTGTGAATTCTTACTGGGCGAGTGCTGCCGCGATCTTCTTCGTTGCTTCAGCCCGAGCCTTCGCGATCACGTCAGCTACGTTGACCGTGACGAACCCCTGTCGTTTGCTTTCGTCGGCGGCTTCCATGAACGCATAGATGTCCGTCGTTTCCTCAGCCGACACCGGTGGTTCACCGTTTTTGAAGAACTTTACGATTTCAACTAACAGAGGAGCGTAACCATCATAGCCGCCGATCGGGCCGGAGCTCTTCGTTCCGAAGGCAGTTCCTCCATACCCCCCCTTCCCGGTGCGGATACCTCGAAACGTGCCGATGCGGCCGTCATTCCACGTTCCCGTGACCTGGTCAAAATTGGTCGTCTGAGTTCTCACAACCGTAGCAACGCCTGGCCCCATCGCCGTGAACAGCGTTTCACAACCGTGGATGCCGTACCAAAACAGGTCCGGATGAGTTTTCTCCAAGGCGCACGGCGAGTGGGCGTCACAGCCGATGACATCGCCCAGCGAGCCGTTGCGGATCGCCTGCACGCCCTTCGAAAACCTCAATGACGACGACGAAAACAGCGGTGTTTTATAGTGCTTCGCCAATTCGAAAATCGCGATGCAGTCTGCCAGTGATCCGGCGATCGGTTTGTCGATAAAACAGGGCTTACCGGCCTTCAGCACAGGAATCACCTGTTCCAGGTGAGGCCGCCCGTCGTTTGTTTCCAGCAGAACAGCGTCAACCTGTTCGATCATCGCTTCCAGATCATGAACAACCTCAACACCCAGTTTCTGAATGTCCACAGTATACTTGGGCACGCGAGACACACTGCTTTCAATATCCGGCGACCCCTTCGGATACACCATCACAACCCTTGCGCCAGCAACATGTTTCGGATCATCGGTATTGTTCAGCAACCTGGCGAATGCGAGGCAGTGAGACGTGTCGAGTCCAATCATGCCCACACGCAGCGGTGCGGTGGATTCCTGAGCCTGGATTGAGGGCACAAGGCAGAGCAGAGCGAGAAGGGAGAGACGTTTCATTTTTGGCCTCAGATAGCGGAGGGAGGGAATGCAGACTCGCAGGCGGGCGTTCGAATTTGCGATGAACCGACATCCTGACCCGCAATAACTCGAATTCCAATCGTGCCAATGGTGATTTTGTGATGGATCGCGAGAATCTGTTGTCGCAAAGAGAAGGAATAATCAATGCCGAACAAGGAATGACCAATGTCCACGTGGCGGAGTACGAAACTTCACTGATGGACATTCCTTGTTCGACATTGGGCATTTTGAAGCTGCCACACTGGGCGCAGGTCTCCACGCTGGTGGGCGCAGGTCGCTGACCCCGACCACTGAGCGACCGCTGGCTCCTGACCTCTGCAGCACCGGGAGACCTTCAGTCAGCGGCCGGTGCGGGGTCGGGAGACCCGCACACAGCAATGATCACTCAGAGTCCCGGTCTCTTCGAGAGACCGGGACTCTCTTCGACACTCGCCGCCTTCGCCGCGCGAAATGCCACGGCATCGCGCTGCCAAAGCCACAGAAACAGTGGAATGAACACAATCGTTGACCATTGATACGCAGTCAGGCCACCCACGACCTGGGCTTCGGGACGAATGAACTCCGTCAGAAATCGATAACAGAAATAAGAGATGAAGTACAACTTGATGAGTTGTCCCGGCAGCATGCGACGTTGAATCATTCCTGCCGCCACAGCTGCCGCCACCAGATGAAAAACAGATTCATAAAGCTGAGTCGGATGGCGGGCGAGGTGGTCAATTGATGGGAATGTGACCGCCCAGGGAAGACCTGTCGGCGTGCCGTAGCAGCAGCCTCCGCAAAAACAGGCCAACCGACCGATCGCGATGGCCACGGCCACCGGAACCACAAAGGTGTCTCCTGTCTTCATCTTCAGTCCGATGCTGCGTTTCGCCAGTTCGACTCCAAAGTAGCCCCCTACCATGCCAAACAGAATCGTCTTGCCACTGATCAGAAGTCCCTCAGCATCAGTAAACCCCGGCAGTCCGGGAATCAGAAACGGAAGCTTGGCCGTCAGAATCGCTCCGCTGAACGCCGACAGACCGATCCACACTTTATTAAACGTGCTGATCGGCAACGTTGCCTTGTAACGGCGACTCAATACCGCACCTGTGCCGACCGCCAACATCATGATCCACGGGTAAAGTTCAGGCAGCGTGCCTCCCATCAGCACGTCACCAGATTTGGCGTGATCAACGGCGGCAGCGGGGCATGCCCATCGCGGTACAAAACGTTGTACGCGGAAAAGGGAATCAGATGACCAGTCGGCAGCACAAAATGCACGCACGACTTCATCAACTGACGGACGTCAAAGTTCCAGGCGTCCATGAAGGACGTCGTTGTAATGCGAAACATGTCGCTGGGGTTCAGCTGCTGCGTCATCGCTTTCACGAAGAACTGCTGAGCAACGGTAATGTCCTCCTTTGAAAGACGATCGGCAGAGAATCCCTGCCTGTCGAGGCTGAGACTTTCATCCGTGGGGCAGCCGCCAGCACCGCAGGGTTGTCGTGAAAGATACTCGGCAATTAATTCCTGGGCTCGCTGACGATTAAACGTGATTCTGCCGGACAGCAGGTCGAGGTGATTCTCCAGATCGACAAACCGTGCCAGCGGCAGCACCCGGTCTCCTTCACGAACTGCATACGCCAGCGTGTGAGCATTCGGATGGGCACAGGGCAACGGCGAAAAATCGGTTTCCTGCCAGACGCCCTCCGTCTGATCAATCACGCCGCGAATCACATCCGGAAAGGTGATTCGCTGCTCCAGCTGCTCGGGAAGAACAAAACGGCCGGAATAGGTCGCGGGCTGAAAGCTGACGCCTGTGACCCACGGTCGCTGCATGCCGAAGTCAACGATCCGGCCCAGTTCGTGGTCGTTCACGCCGGGCTGCACGGTGCACACCAGAATCGTATTCAGACCGGCCGCGCCCAGCCGTTCTACTGCTTGCAGCTTCGTTTCCAGTAGCGATTCGCCACGCAGAACCTGGTAGCCGTCGTCAGTGAAACCGTCAAACTGCAGATAGATTTCAGTTCGATGTTTGAGCAGTGCCACGCGTTCCAGAAACGCGGCATCTTTCGCCAGCCGCACACCGTTGGTATTGATCATTACGATGTCGATCGGCTGATCGCACGCGTACCGATGAATTTCATGGAAGTCCGGATGAACGGTCGGTTCGCCGCCGGACAACTGCAGAATTTCCGGCTGACCTTCGACTTCCACCAGTCTGTCGATGGCAGCTTTGCATTCCTCAAACGTCAGATGCTTTCCGCCAGGACCACTGACTGCAAAACACATGGGACATTCCAGGTTGCAGTTCGACGTAATCTCCAGCAGACCGATGCAGGTGTGCTGTTCGTGTTCCGAGCACAAGCCACAATCGTACGGACATCCTTGCTTCGGTTCCGCGCCGAAACTCAGAGGAACCTTGCCCGGCAAGCTGTACCCGTTTCGGTCAAACCAGGAGACATCGCTGCAGACGAAGTCTTCCCGTGCCCCGTGAGTCGGGCATGTCTTGCGAAAGTACACGCGCTCGTTCCGCGATACAATCTTTGCGGGAACAACAGACAGACAATCCGGACACAGACTTTGTGTGGTGCCCAGAAAGGTGTAGTCGCGGTATGTGGTCATGGCTGCGTACTTTCCCCTGAAGAATGCCGACTGTAAATCCTCCTGCGTGTCATAAGGCGGTAGACGGCCCAGCCAATAAGAATGCCCAGCACGGCACCACCGCCGTAAGCGCACACCATCAAGACTTCCTCGTTTGCTCGGACACTGAAGAGGCCGAGACCGATTCCGAAGCATGTGCAGAAGAACGTACAGCCCGCGGCAATGATGGACACTACGACGATTCCGAACATCGCCAGTGGACCGGGCCTGCGGTACATCTGCTGCCCAGGCATCTCTGGATTACCGGAACTTTCGTAGGGATTGTCTCGCTCAGAAGTCACGTGTGTCTCTACTTTCCTGTTGCCGCACCAGTCTGGTATGCAATCTGCGTCGAGTCCAACGGGCAGCGAATACACCAACCGGAATCGACAAAGCAATCCCCAACAGCATCGCCACCTCGCTGAAAATGCCAGGCCCGAGGAAGCCGACGGCAATCAATCCGGCACACGTGCAGTACCAGGTACAGACCCCGGCAGCGACCGAGGCGACTCCAACCAGCACCGTCGCCAGCAGACTCGGCTTTGGAGAATCAATCGAAATCTCGTCACTCGTCTGAGGTGCCGCATACGGATTCTCTGGTTCTTCAGTCTCCATGCTTAAGCCCTCCGAAGGACTGCGGAAAATCTGTCGATGAATCGGCGGCTTCATCGGGCTGACCAGCACGCTCCTGCCAGGCCGCCATCAGCCCCGGCACTTTCCAGATGACAATTGTCCCGGCAGTAATTCCAGCACACGCCGCTACGACGCCACCAATGACCAGGAAACAGCAGACAAACACTGTGGTCGCGGCACAGGCGGAAAGGAACAGAACAGCCCACGACGTTCTTCGGACCGGCGCGGCCTGCGTCGACGACATCAACCCGGCAACAAACGCCAGACCAAGTTTGGCCGTAAGAATGTAGGCCAGAAGAGCAAACAGGCCACAGCCGAAAATCATTCCTCCCACTTCAAGCCCGGTGCCAGGACCATTCAGGTCAGCCACGACAAGCCCCAGACAGCTGCAGAAAAACGCTCCACCCGCAGCGATGATCGACGCAATGACGACAAGCAGGACGGCGAACGGACTCGGAGTCCGCGTGCCGCTGACGTACTCGGCGCTGTCCGAAGTTAACGGGCGACTGTATGGATTGAATTCGTCCTCAGCTGACATTGCGCTGCCTGTTTTCAACCGGCCTGCAGTGTTTTCCCGAAGGGACGTGCTAAAGCCCCGGTCTCCTGAAGAGACCGGGGCTTTGGGATTCTCGGTCACCTACGTCTGACACAACTACTCCGGCAGTTCCTCACCACGCGTCTCTTTGGCAAACAGGACGACGACAATGCCGAGAAGGAAAAGTGGTGACAACCACATCGCTTTCTCCTCCGGTGTGGGCGGGTTGGCAAGAACGGCAAACCCGAAAAACGCGGCCGCCGTGCCAAGTCGCCCCATGTTGAAACAAAACCCTGCGCCCGTGCCACGTAGTCGAGTGGGATACAGCTCAGGGAAGTAGACTGCGTATCCGGCGTGCATACCCAGGGTAAAGAAACCGAACACTGGCAGGAATGCCATCAATACACTCTCGGATGCGCCATTCGGAATCAATACCTGAAACATCACGACCATCATGATGAAACCCAACAAGTGGTAGAGAATAAACGCCCCCTTCCGTCCAAGTTTGTTCGAGATCCAACCAAAGAGAACTAGCCCGAGGCCACCCCCGATGGTGTTCAGGGCCATGCTTGTCATTTCGGCCCGCTTAATGAGGGAGCGATGCTTCTCGAAGGCAGCCTGCTTAACCTCATTCGCAGCACCCGCATCAATCCCTTCCGTTTGCAGCACATTCGATTGAGCTTTCCGCAGTAGAGCGTTCTTCCCGTGAATATGGCCTCCCCAGAATGTCACCAAGCCAACGGTGGCCAGTGTTACACCCACAATCGTGTTGCGAAGATTTGGGCCCTCAAACAATTCGCTTAGCCGGCCCGGTGCCTGAGACGGATCAGTTTTCGCTCGTTCCTGCGCCGCCGTCCAACTCTCTGGTTCGTGAAGTTTCCAACGAATCCAAACGGTCAGAAGAGCTGGCAATGCTCCAATGGCGAATCCGACTCGCCAGCCATCAATTCCTCTCGCTGCCAGGCTTGCGTTAAGCTGTTCGTTACCAATCAACAGCGCAATCGTGGCGGCTGCCAGCAGACTTCCGAACACGCTGGAGGCATGAAAGATGGAACTCATAACCGGCCGCGACCGCTTGGGCATAACCTCCGCGACCATCGCACTGGCCACTGCCCATTCGCCGCCGACCCCCATCGCCACAAGAAATCTAAGTGCAACCATTTGCCACGGTGCCTGAACAAACGCACTGAAACAGGTAAACATAGAATAGAATAGAATGGTGATGATCATCGTTTTGGAACGGCCGATCCGATCACTCACGATTCCGAAGACGACACCTCCCAAAGCTCCGCCCAGTAAGAATGACCCGAACGCTACGTCGTTCCATGCCCTGACTGACGGATCGTTGCGGAGAGTCCCAAGCAGGTCGGGCATTGCGTCATTCATGGACGCAACAAATATTTGGCCTTCAAAAATGTCGAAGACCCAGCCCAGAGAAGCAATCAGCAGTACCAGCCACTGGTAGCTGCTGATGCCCTGATTCCATTTGAGTTCCTTGCCGTCAGCTTCCGGGGCAAGGTACGGATCGTTCTTTGCAGAATCGCTGCTCATAAGGAAAAGTCTCAGCGTGTTGGGTCGGACAAACTTCCTGGTCAGCGGACAGTCTAGACTGAGCGGTTACGGATTAGCAGCGTGCGGCGGAATTTCGTGAGGTGTCCCGCATGGTCTTTTCGTTGTAGTCCACGCACTGAGCACATGGGTGGCCGGCGGCTGGACTGAGCTTGCGAAGGAAGCCCCGGGGGTTCACTCGTTCCTCGCTCCAACCACCAGAGGCCACCCCACCGCGCTGGCAGGAAAAGACAGAATGACCAATTTCGAACAAGGAACGACCAATGTCCAGGTGGCGGAATGCGAAACTTCACCCATGGACATTCTCTGTTCGACATTGGATATTTCAAGATGCCACGTGGGACGCAGGTTTGCCGCAAAGCCGCAGCTCCTGCTTCGTCGGTGCGCTACGCCATGCCGTTCGTCACCTCGGCGATTGTCACCACTTCGCCGCGACGAATGGATTCCTGGGCAGCCAGACAAACCGAAACATTCATGCGTGCCGATTCACCGTCATTGAGCGGCTTTGCTCCGGTGCGGCAGCAGTTCAGAAAATGAGCCAGCTCGGCCTTGATGCCGCGGTCGACTCGCCCGGACGCATCTTTGAAGCCCGCTTCGTCGTCCGGATCCGGGACTTGTTCTGAAAAATGTTCGGCCGGATCGAAACGGTGGTATTCCAGGTGAATCGCCTGATTCTTTGTGTCGATGCGGCCACCGCTGCCGACGATGCCAATTTCGCAATCGCCACCAGTCGGTGCGAACAGGCAGATTTCCAGAACCGCCCGGCGACCACCTTCGTATTCCACCAACACCTGAGCGTTGTCCAGCAGCTCTCGATCTGTCAGCACGTCTGTGCCCCCGAAAGCAGAGACTCGAACGGGCGGTGTATCCAGCATCCAGTTGAACAAATCGAAGTGGTGGCAGTTTTTTTCCAGCAGCATGCCACCCGTGATTTCTTCGCTCGACCGCCAGCCAGGCCGCATGGGACCACGATATTCACGACACCAAATGATCCGAGGATCACCCACATCGCCACGATCCACCATCGACTTCATGCGTTGATAGAGTCCCTGATGCCGCATCTCGTGCCCCACCTGCAGTACTTTTCCAGCAGCCTGCGATGCAGCTATGATTTCGTCGCATTCGGCAATGGTCAGGCCCAGCGGTTTTTCGCACAGCACGTGTTTACCCGCCGCGAAGGCCGCCATAGCCGCTTCATGATGCTGGTCGTTCGTCAGGGCCACGATCACCGCATCCAACGCATCGACCTGCAGCACATCACGCCAGTTGTCGAACGTCTGTAACTGATCGCCAACGAGTTCCCTGGCGGCAGCACGGCTTTCGTCGCTACGACTACTGACGGCCACAACCGCCACGTCCGGCAGATGCAGCAGGTTTTTCAGATGAGCTTCCCGACCAAACCAGCCCGCTCCGAGTAATCCAATATTGATCGTCATGGCAATCCGAAATCAGCTTTGAGTAGTGAATATCGCATCGTATCAGGTTAAACTTTGATGTCATTCGATCAGTTGTCCACCATGATGAAGGAACGACATTCGATGCGCTACGTGATTCTATTATGTGCTGCCCTGTGTCTGTCGGCTTCGTCGTCGGCTGCAGAAATAACTGACGGCCAAATTCGTGCGGCCATCGAACAGGCCATTCCCTGGCTGGAAAAAGCTTCGGCCGGATCCAGCAAAGAGAACAAGTGCTTCACGTGCCACAATCACGCGTTGCCGGTGCTGGCACTTTCCGAAGCAAAGCGACGTGGTTTTTCAGTCGATGAAGACATTCTCTCCTCGCAACTGAAACACATCCACGCCCATCTGAAGCGTGGCGAACAACGATACCTGGACGGCAAAGGCCAGGGCGGACAGGTGCTGACCGCCGGCTACGCATTGTGGGCACTGCAGGTCGGCGGACTGGCTCACGATGCCACCACGGACGCTGTCGCCAATTACCTGCTGAAACGTCAAAACGACAAAGACCACTGGAGCCAAAAGGGAACTCGCCCCCCCTCCGACGGCAACGAATTCACGACGACTTACGTGGCTCTGCGAGGATTGCACGGATTCACACCTGAAGCTCAGGACGAATCGAAACAGACACGATTCAGTGCGGCGGCAAAGTGGCTGTCGACCACACAGCCGGCTGACACCGAGGACGCAGTTTTTCGTTTGAAGTCTCTTAGAATCGTTGAGGCCGGGGAAACTGATGCGACGTCTGCCGTTGAGGAGTTGTTAAAGCAACAGAAGCCGGATGGCGGCTGGGCCCAAACCACGAAGATGGAGTGCGACGTCTACGCGACCAGCTCCGTGCTGGCCTCACTGCTGAAGGCAGGCCGGTTAAATCCCGAACACCCGGCCATTAGAAACGGAGTCCGCTTCCTGCTCGACAGGCAGCTCGACGACGGAACATGGCACGTTGTCACACGGGCCGATGGATTTCAGCCGTATTACGAAACTGGTTTCCCACACGATGAAGACCAATTCATATCGGTAGCCGCCAGCAGTTGGGCCACGATCGCACTGCTACGCTCCTTGCCGCCAGTCAAGCCAACGCCCTGAAACAACTGGTCGAGATCATTGATCAGATTTTCCGGTCCTGCTGTACGTCTGCAAGGCGCATCGCTGTGTACTCACACGAGTTTCGCACCAAATGGTTGATCGAACACCCTGTCGACGGTTGGGCACATCGAACACTGGACCAAACCCACGCGAACCCGTGATTTGGCACTATTGTGCGTGTGGGACCGATTTGGAAACCGAGAGTCACGGTCACGACGCAACAAGTGACGCCAGTACCTTGCGAGTTCCCTGAAACGTTCGTCGCCCGTGCATGGTGACGTAGTTGTCGACCAATGCCACATCGCCGGCCTGCCACGGCACATTGAATGTAATCTCTTCAGCCATTTCGATAATTCGATCCATGGTCGCCGGGTCCAACAGTGAGCCATCGCCAAATGTGATCGACTTCACAGGATCGTTGCGTGCATCCTTCCAGCCATGGAAGGCTGCAATCAGTTGATTGAAGAAGGCCGTTCTGCCGTTGTCGAGCTGCTTGACCGCCTGCAACTGCGGTGTGGTGACTTTCAGGCAACCATCGTCCAGCCATTCCCACGAATAACCAAGTGTGGTCATGCGAGTCTCCGCCTCCTGGGGAGTCGTGGCTTTCCAGGTGCTTTGCCAGCTGCGGCCCATGCCGGAAGCCGCGTCATCAACGGCTGGCATAACGTGCGAATACAGCAACCCCTTTTCTGCACAGTCCGAAGCAAACTGTGGCACTTCCTTTGTCATCCGGTCAAACAAGACATCGCTGCGACACAGCGGAGTCGCACCGCCCTGCTCGGCCGGCTTCTCACAGAAGAAAAACAGCTTCGACGGATAGATGGGCGTCTGTGCCATTTCATGGTGCAGACAGATATTCACATCCGCCGGTGCCTCGTTGGCGGTGAAGACTCGTGACGTCCGGTTGGTGCGCACCGCATTCGACAGCGAGTCTTCGTAAGTGAAATTCGGAAACCCGAAAGCCGCCACGAAACGATCGAAGTCCTGGTCGGTGGCCAACGGAAATCCTCGGAACAGGACGGCTCCGTGTTCAGCAGCTTTCGCGTCCAGTTCGCCACGACGTTCAGCGATCCATGCTTCCGTTTCTGCCAGTGTTGCTTCGCTGGAATCACACGTAATGACAAGCGGGAAGACTGAACCATCGTCGGTTCGTTGTCCATCGCAGAACTGTTCCGTTGCTGTGATCATCTGATCTGCTTCCTTCCGTTTGTGATGTGCGATTGGCTTCCGCTGGTCGGGCTGCGTCTGACGTACGAGTCTTCACACCAATGCTCAGGAGTCGCGCAGGCGAATATCGACACTGGCGCTGTGTGCAGTGAGCCCTTCTTTTTCGGCCATCAGACGCACACGATCGGCATCACCGGCCAGCGATTGCTGGTCGTAGCAGATGACTGAGCTGCGTTTCATAAAGTCCGTCGACGCCAGCCCGTTGGCAAATCTGGCGGTTCCGCCGGTGGGCAGAACATGAGACGGTCCGGCGACATAATCGCCAATGGCCACGGGAGTGTAGTGTCCCATGAAAATCGCGCCGGCATTTTGAATCCGGGAAAGCATCGATTCGGGATCGTCCATTGAAATATGCAGGTGCTCGGGAGCCAGCGTGTCGGTCAACTCGGCGGCTTCGGTTTCATTGCGAGCCAGAATCAGAGCTCCATAGTCAGCCAGACATTGTCGCGCCAGATCGCCTCGCTGCAGTTGAGCGAGTTGTCGTTCCAACGCGGCCTGAACTTCGGCGATCAGCGGTTCATGCCATGTAATCAGCACGCCGGAACCGGGACTGTGTTCGGCCTGGGAAATAAGATCGGCCGCGATGAAATCGGCCCTGGCAGATTGGTCAGCCAAAACAATGACTTCGCTGGGTCCGGCGATGCTGTCGATATCAACGTCACCAAAGACGTGCTGCTTGGCCAATGCCACGAACAGGTTCCCGGGACCCACAATCTTGTCAACTCGATCGATGCCATGCACGCCGTAGGCCAGCGCAGCCACAGCCTGAGCACCACCGACACGATAGACTTCGGTCACGCCAATTTCATGACAGGTGGCCAGCATGTCGTTGTTGTATCCTCCAAATTCAGTCGGCGGCACGACGATGGCAATTTCCGGTACGCCGGCCGTTTTGGCCGGCACGGCCGTCATCAAAACGGTTGACGGATACGCGGCGGCTCCACCCGGCACGCAGATGCCGACTCGCTTCATCGGCAGGTGACGCTGTCTCAGTTCGACCGTTCCACCATTCAGGGTGCGTTTGACAACCGCATCGGTCGGCATCACGGCCGACTGGAACTCTGCGATGTTGTCACGAATCTGTCGCACTGTCTGCAGAAACTCAGGTGAAACGGCTTTGGTGGCGGCTTCGAATTCTTCAGGCTGCACACGGATCGTTTCCGGTGTCAGTTGCTTTCTGTCTAACCGGGCAGTGTAGTCGAGTACGGCGTCAACGCCCTGGGTTCGCACGTCCTCGCAGATTCGCTGCACCACTTCACGTGGACTGAGCGGTTCTCCGAACAGTTCGATGGTGCGCTGTCGTCCGGCTTCGGAAACAACATCGCCGCGCGGGCTCAGCTTGTCTCGAAGTTCGCGGAAAAGATCTTCGGCCCCGCCCTGTCGGCAGTCGATGCTGGTGATATTAGGAGGTGTGGCGGTCATCAGTCCGGGTTTTGTGCTACGGAATCCTGGTTCACTCTGTTGATTTCTGGTTCAAGCTGATGGGCGCAGCAATGAATGGCTGTGAAGTTGGAGAGGGGTGGCCGGGGTTGGAGTGAGGTACGAGTGAAACCCCGGGGCTTCCTTCGCAAGCTCAGTCCAGCCCCGGCCACCCAACCAGTCCGAAACCGCAATCCAATACTGTACTCATGCCGAAAGCTGATCTGCAGATGATTGAAGCGTGTGAATTCTCAAAGTACAGTCCTTGACTGGAATTTCTCAGCGGGATCAGCGTCTTTCTCGGTTTGCTGATGTGCCCGTTGCCGTTTACCTCATGCCAGAACGTACAGAAAAACATGATTGACCTGCGCAGTGATACCGTCACGAAGCCGACTCCGGCGATGAAACAGGCCATGTTCGACGCCGAAGTCGGTGACGACATGATGGGCGAAGACCCGACTGTCAATCGTCTGGAAACGATGGTTGCGGATATGCTTGGCAAAGAAGCGGCCGTCTTTGCGTGCTCTGGAACACAGTCAAACCAGATGGGAGTCCGCGTCAACTGTGTGCCGGGCGACGAGTTACTGATCAACGACACCGGCCACATCGGCATTTTCGAAGCCGGCGGTCCGGCAGTAATCAGCGGCGTCACTGTGCGCCAGCTTCGCGCGCCGAAGGGAATGTTGAGAATCGACGATCTGGCCGGACAGCCTCGGGTTGCTGATCAGCATTACTGTCGCACTCGGCTTGTGTGTCTGGAGAACACGACAAATATTGCAGGTGGCTTTGTCTATCCATTGGAACAAATGCAGCACGTCGCCAGCTGGGCTTCAGACAACGACTTGAGAATGCACCTTGACGGGGCTCGCTTCTTCAACGCTGTTGTGGCAGGAGGCTACTCGGCGACGGATATGGCAGCCTGCTTCGACACGATTTCCATCTGTTTCAGCAAGGGGCTCGGCTGTCCGATGGGGTCGGTTCTTGTGGGGACGACCGAGGACATGCGTCTGGCCCGTCGTGTCAGAAAAATGTTGGGCGGCGCGCTGCGGCAGTCCGGGATCGTTGCGTCAGCAGCAATTTACGCACTGAAAAACAATGTGGACCGACTTCAGCTGGATCACGATAATGCAACGCTGCTGGCGACAAAGCTGGCTGCAATTGATGGTATCGATGCCTGTCCGGACACGACCGAATCAAACCTTGTCTTCTTTGAGGTTGATTCTGAACTGGGTACGGCAGTGCAACTGGCTGCGGCGTTGAAAGAACGCGGCGTTCGTATGGGGCCGATGGGAGGCCAACGGATGCGGGCGGCGACCCACCTTGACATTTCGGAACAGGATATCCTGGCGGCGACGGTTGCCGTACGTGGCTGCGTGGAGAAGGGATTCGTGGATCAGGAGCTCGTCGGCTCCGGACCGTATTCGACGTAACTCTGGCTGTTCGCTGTCGGCCAATCGCCGGCACAAACAGTATCACCGCTAACTGACCAATTGGTTGAAGGAACAACCGTGATCTGCAGACTGCTCTTGTTTCCTGCGGTGGCCGTTACAACGTTGGGCTTTGCGGTCAGTAGCGCTCAGGATATTCCTGTCGGGCCGGTCGAAGAAACACCGTTGCCGCCGCACGCGATTCAGTTTGTGAAAGGCATGGCGATACTGCTGTTGCCGGAATCGTTTGAGGACGATGACGACTGGGGCAAAAAGAAACGTGTGCAGTCCGGGCTGAACGTGACGCTGAACGGTCTGAAAGTCCATACGTCTCGACGCTGGAAAGACGTCAGGCACGGAACGTGGCGTCGCGTCACGGCGGTTCTCGTGAACCCGAAGGAATTCTTTCAACTGCAGATTTCGCTGCTGCCTCGAAAGAGCGAAGGCGTGCCGCGTTATCGAGTTCGCGCTTCGATTCGGCTGAACGTTACCGGTCAGCAACAGCAGTGGAACATGGGTCTCAAACTGTACAGCGTCTCAGCCGTAGCCGAAGCGGACCTGACGTTTGTTGCGGACGTACAGTTTCGCAATCAGTTGGTGAAGACAGATGACGGCGGAAAGCTGCGAGTGCTGCCCCAGGTAGAAACGGCGAATGTTCGTTTGACGGGATTTCGACTGCGCAGAATCAGTCATGCAAAGGGCGGCGGAGTTCGTCTGTTCGGCGAATCGATTCAGACCATCGTGGAACATCGCATCCGGAAGGAAAGTGAAAAACTGGCAGGTAAGATCAATCGCAAGGTGGAAAAGAAACCGGAACGGTTTGAGATTCCCGCCGGCATCCTGGCAGTCTTCGGCGAAGACTTGTCCGCACCGGAGGCAGCAGACGCGGTCGACACTCCGCAGAAAACAACTCAACAGCCCGCAAAGTCAGATTAGGCGGTTGTTTACGTCAACGAGCACAACAGCCCGCGTGGTTTTCCACGCTTTCAAGTGGACGCGTTGCCATGGCAGTCGTACGATGACGATTCACAACGGATCTCGTGTTTCCACAAATATCAGAATCGACCGGGCCGATGTCGCCTTCCTCCCCAAATCGCCTGAACTCGCTCAGCGAATTGCTTAACGCTGCTGAGCCGTCGAATGCCGGCGAGGACGATGCCGACACTCCGGAGGATGATGCGATAACGCCAAAAGAGGAAGCCGAACTGCGAGCCGAAAAGCTGCGTACGATCCGAGAGGCCATCGATCGCGGGACCTACGATTCGGACGAATTGCTGGATGAAGCCATGAGACGCATGCGGAACGCGATCGAAAACGACAGCCAATCGCAATAATCCGGTCGCAGACGCTGAAAAGCTTGCTCCCCCCCTTCCGAAAACAGCTACGTGCCGTTGAAATAGGGATCTGGTCGACCCAGAACGCAGAATCCCGGAGGAGTTCTTCGGTGGTTTCTTCGTCAACCGGTCTGTCCCGTCTGAAACATGGCCGATTCCGGCATCCTGTCGTCCGCTATTCTGAGGTCACACGTGAGCGATTTTGCCCCTAAAGAAGTTGCCGTATCTCCGGTTGAGAAATTCACGGAGTTCCTGTCCACTCGAAAAATGCGACTGACACAGGAACGGGACATCATCGTTCGTGAGATCTTTTCCGACCATGAGCACTTTGACGTCGATGAAATCGTCGCGAGACTGGACAAGCCCATTGATGGACGAATTCGCGTCAGTCGAGCCACCGTCTATCGAACTGTCAGCTCGCTCGAAGAAGCCGGTCTGATCAGAAAGGTTGCTCGAACCAACGATCGCGAGGTCTACGAACACGACTACGGCTATCCTCAACACGATCATTTCATTTGCGAAAAGTGCAACAAGCTGATTGAATTTCGCAACGAAGAGATCTCGGCAATCCTGGAGAAGGTTGCCATGGAGATGGGGTTCCGCATGGTTGGACATCGCCTCGAAGGCTACGGCATCTGCGCCGAATGCGCCAAGCCGCCCACACGTCGCCATCGTAAGCTGGATATGATCTAAGCGGCATCAGGCAGGTGCCTGAGACCACGAGTGCTACCGCTCGGAATCAGGGAACGCGTTCCGATAAGCCGCTGAGCCTGACTCGACAGCAAGTCCTCTGTGAAAGAATTCTATCGTCGCAGACCTTCCGTTGGCAGTGCGCGAAAAATCCGCAGCAGAAACAGCAGCACGCAAAACGTGGCAAAGGAAAACGCGATCAGTCCGACCACCGATGGCCAATGACTGAAAATGTCGCGAAGCGTCAGATAGTCTGCCCACAGCCACCGCCATGTGCCCATGACCAGCACAGCGGACGACGCAAGATACGGCCCGAAAGCGACAAAGTTTCGTCCGGTTAACAGTCTGACCAACATTCCCATGACAATCCCGGTGAGCGGCGAAATCGCAAGGACACACAACGTCGCCTGCCACCCGATGAATGCACCCACCATAGCCATCAACGTGACATCGCCGAGTCCCAGGGCCGGATAACCCAGAATCCGATGTGACACCCACCGCACCAGCCAGGTCAACGACGCACCAGTCGACAAACCGGCAAGGCTCCATGCCAGTCCGTGCAATCGGTGATTGTCTTTGATCCAGTCGGGGATCATTGGCCCTCGAAGTCCGGGAACAGCAGCATCCCAGTTCACCCAGAGATGCATCATCTGCAGATCGCCACTTGTGACCGCCCCAACCAAAGCTATCACGATTCCTGAGTAGATGACCTCGTCGGGAATTACGTAGTCCAGCAGGTCCGTCAGCGTGGCGACCCACAGCAGAAAGATCAAAGACAGGTGAAACGGCAGGCGCAGGTGCAGCAATGGAACATCCGGTCGGACTTCATGGACAGACTGACAGTTGGCCTGTAGAACCCACCATGAGAAACCCAGAAAAAGTCCACCAAGCCCCAGTGTCGACCCAATGTGCCACCTCACGGGACGCGCTTGGCAGTCGCAGCGGATCGGCAGGCAGCTAAGCCAGCGGTGCCGGCGTGACTCTGGGGAACCACATCCGGGACATTTCAGCAGGCCGCCGGAATTCATATCTGCCAACATCACTGCTGACCATCCGGCAGCGATTCGGCCCAACAGACAGCCGACAACGGTAATGATCACAAAATGCATAGCACAGCAGCGGAGGAAGCGAACAAACAGCCTGTTTCCAGGTGTACGTCATGTGCGGTAGATTTGACTGCGCAATAGTGGCTGGATCCGAGCGGATGCACAACTTATGGGCAGGCTGCTGGTGATCCGGGCGACTCTGTCCTGCTGACAGCCCCAAACTATAGCGATTTCGGTCTGGCACGTTAGTTGCCCTAGTGGTTCTTCGCGCATTGAAAAATGCGGCCAAACGGGGGCGACTTGTGGACAGATTCTGAACATCGGAAAGACAAAAATGAAAAAACTAGAGGCGATCATCCGACACTACAAACTGGAGGATGTCAAGACGGCACTGACGGAAGCCGGCGTACAGGGAATGACAGTTTCGGAGGTCCGCGGGTTTGGTCGTCAACGAGGTCACAAAGAAACGTACCGTGGCGCGGAGTACACGGTTGACTTCATGCCAAAGGTGAAAATGGACGTCGTCGTGGCCGAAGACCAGGTAGAAGCCGCTGTGAACGCCATCTGTGAGTCCGCCCGCACAGGGCAGGTCGGGGACGGCAAAATCTTCGTTTCGTCGCTTGAGCAGATTGTTCGCATTCGAACCGGTGAATCCGGAACAGAAGCAATCTGAACGATTCAGAAATCTGTTCCCCCAAGGGTCGGAAACCACTTCCGGTCCGGAATTGGTCGTTTCGTTCCAGCCATCGTCCAGGGTATCCTTCGTGCGGCAGACGTGTTCTGCCCACGTTGTTCGTTTTTGTTCCCTGCATTTTGGCTGATTACCCGTGGCGATTGATTCTGTGTCCTTTGACGTCTCCAGTATCCAGGAACGTCGTGAGTTGGTGGTAACGTTGCGCGAAGAGGTCAGTCGACGACATGCTTCGGGTGAGGGCGGAATCGAGATCTGCAACTGGTTTTCCGATCAGTTGGACGATCTTCTGCGGCAAATGGTGGGGCTGCACCTGCAAACGGCGGGTGTCTCTGAGGACGCTGATTTTTCAATCATCTGCGTCGGCGGAAATGGTCGTCGTCGGCCGTCACCATACTCTGATATCGATCTGCTGCTGGTTGCCGATTCACGTGCCATTGTTCAGTTGACTCCTGTTCTCACGGCTTTCGTGCGCGACTGCTGGGACACGGGATTTCAACTTGGACACAGTATCCGGACACCCGACGACGTCGTCAGCTTTGCCAACGAAGACGTTTCGTTTGCCACATCGCTGATTGATATGAGGCATCTGCTGGGCGGTCAGAGTGTGTTCGCTTCGCTGAGTACGCTTGTTGAAACGAAGGTTTTTCAGAATCCCGCCGATCGCTTTGTCGATGCATGCGTTGTCTCACGACGTGAAGAATGGATGGCGCGCGGAGATTCCGTCAACCAGCTTGAGCCTGATGTGAAACGTTCTCCGGGCGGGCTGCGCGATCTGCATCTGATCAACTGGGTGACCTTCGCGCAGTTCGGAGATTCGCATCCGTCAGCACTTCTTGAACACAACGCGGTCGGTACTCAGGAACTAGCGTCGCTGAACAGCGCGGACAGGTTTCTGACGTCGCTGCGGCTGGACCTTCATTGTCGAGCCGGACTGAAACAGGACGTGTTGACGCGCGATCTGCAGCTGGAAATCGCGGCCAGCCGTGGCGAAACTCAGGATGATCATCGCAAATCCGTCGAAAACTTCATGCAGGAATATTTCCTCCACACATCCAGAGTGGCCGAAATTGCTCGCCGCGTCACAGAAACGGCTCAGCGCCCCGGTCTTTTTGCCCGCCTGAAAAATGCGATTCTGCCGCAACGAGACGCGGATGGATTTGTCATTCAGAAGGGTGTCTTGACCGCACCTGACAACTTTGGCGAAACGCTGACGTCGGACCCGGAAGCAGCGATGCTGGCATTTGCGGCCGCAGCAAAATATGAGGTCGTGCTGTCAGCCGAACTGCGCAGAATTATTGGCCGAGCCGCGTCCCGCCTGCCGTCCGAGCCCAGTCGAAAATCCTGTAGTCGCTTTCGCGCCGTGCTGCGTTCCGGTAACGGTCTGCCGCTGACGCTACGCGCCATGTACGAAACCAGAGTGCTGGATTGGCTCGTGCCGGCGATGTCTGAGATTCGTTGCCTGATGCAATTTAACCAATACCACAGCTTCACGGTGGACGAACATACTCTCAAGACCATCGACGAAGTGGTGTCCTTTGCCGATGACGAGACTCCTGTCGGTTCGGCTTACAACAGTCTCAGGCATAAAGCCACACTGCACATTTCGCTGATTCTTCACGACATCGCCAAGGGACGCGAGGGTGACCACAGCGTGATCGGCGAACAGATTGCGGATGAAGTGGCCGTTCGACTGCAAACGCCGGAAAACAAAAAGCGGATGATGATGTTTCTGGTGCGGCAGCACCTGATCATGCCCGATCTGGCGCTTCGCCGTGACATCACCGACCAGGCATTGCTGATGGATTTCGCTCGACTGGTCGGCGCACCGGAATTGCTGCGAATGCTGTACGTCCTGTCCGTGGCAGACATCAAAGCTGTGGGACCGGATGTGTGGACTGACTGGAAGGGTGACCTGCTGGCGGATTTGTACAACCGCACGATGCGGATCCTGAGTGGACGACCCATCAACCACCTTGAACAGGAACGCCTGCAACTTGTGCGGGAGCATGTTCGATCGTCGATCGTTCCACTTGCGTCCGAGGAGAAGGAAGACTGGCCGGAATGGGTCGATCGTCAGCTGGACGTGTTGCCACCATTCTACCTGATGACAGAAGACCCGAGTCGAATCGCCCGCGACCTTGGTGTCATCCAGCAGCTGGATCCGGCCGATGTCAGGATCGAAGGAGCGTACGACGCGGATACGGACACCGTGACCTATCGCATTTTTGCCAGCAGCCAGTACGAACCAGGAAGTTTTCACAAGGTATCGGGCGTGCTTTCCGGTCTGAGAATGGACATTCACACGGCTCAATCCTGCACAACTGCCGATTCGACCATGATCGGATCTTTTCTGGTCACCGACAACGACTTTGTCGGCAACGTCGCTGAAGATCGTATTCAGGATGTCTGCGACGCTCTCGCCGACGTTCTGACAGGAAAATTGACGGTGGATCATATTTTCCGACGCAGTGGCCTGTTTCGATTCAAGAAGAAGAAGGTGATTGAGCCGGTTCCGCCTCAGGTTTCCATCGACAACGACTGCTCAGAAACGCACACCGTCATCGATGTTTTTGCAATGGACAGTCCTGGCCTGCTGCACACACTGGCCCTCACAATCTATAACCACGGCCTGTCCGTTGACCTGACCAGAATTGCGACGAACGTCGATCAGGTCGTGGACGTTTTTTACGTTGTGGACGACCAGGATAAAAAAGTCGAAGATTCGGAACGGCTACATCCACTCTGGGAAAACCTGATGCACGAACTGAACGAACTGCAACAGCAATGGGCAGAACAGTAGTACGAGTGGAATTTCCACGGCGCATATCGCAACAGGTTTTGTCGGCTGCGAACTTCAGTCGGCGCCGTGTCCCTTCTCACCCGAAGGGAGAAGCTACGTAGGCCAGGACCTGTCTGGCGCTGATGGGCGCACCAGGACTGGCCCTGGCCGACGCGACTTGAACAGGAGAGCGCAGAGAAACCATGATTCGTGAACTCTGTTTTCTTTGCGCCCTCCTGTTCAACATCCGCCCAGCGAGCCTTGGGGCTTTGATTGATGGTTAGCCACAAAGAGCACGAAAAGACGCCACTTAGACCGACTCAGATGTGTGGTACGGTGAGCCTTCACGGGAAGAGGTGAAAATTGCAGAATTGTGTCAGGGACGCCCAGGTGCTGAAGGTTTCTGTCATCATCCCCACGCTGAATGAACAGCAAACGATCGCCTCGGCCATCGCCAGTGCCACGCAGGCCGGGGCCGACGAAATCATTGTTGTCGACGGCGGAAGCACAGACCAGACGACACAGATTGCCGCTCGTGACGCCATGGTTGTGACGTCAGACCGATCAGGTCGAGCCGCACAGCAGAATCTGGGTGCACAAAATGCCGTTGGCGATGTTTTATTGTTTCTGCATGCTGACTGCAGATTGTCGTCAGACTCGATTGCTGATCTTCGCAACCGACTCAGCTCGTCGCCGGAGACCATCGCCGGGTGCTTCCGTCAGAGAATCGACCAGCCAGGGTTTCGTTATCGATCACTTGAAGCGGGAAATCTGTGGCGTGCGCGGCTACTGAAGTGGGCTTACGGCGATCAGGGCATCTTCGTACGAACATCGGTCTTCCGTGAGCACAACGGGTTTCCGGACGTCTGCTTTCTGGAAGACCTGCTTCTGATGAAGCAGCTCCGGCGCGCTGGCCGAATTGTCGTACTCGATAGCCATATCGACGTCTCTGCGCGGCGCTGGCAGCGGCGTGGAGTGCTCAGACAGACACTTCGCAACTGGTTCATTGTTGCCCTGGCACACCTGGGAGCATCACCGAAACGGCTGGCCAGGTTCTATCCGAATGATCGGTGACCCTGCTCAGGTGCCGCCGTGCGAATGGTTGCGCCGACGTTCAGACCGCGGACAATTTCTGTCGTCATGGTCGCCCCATGGTGGCATTCCTGCGCCGCCTGCCGGATTTCCTGGGCGGCGCGAACTGATTCCGCCGGTATGCAGACCGTCGGCCCCCATGAAGACTGAACAGCTCCGGTGATGCCTTGTGACTTCAGTTCATGTACAACGTTCTCCATCTGCCGGTTCGAAAACACACCGCCCTGAGCCGCAGCGTAGTACTCGCCTGCCAGGTGCCCGTATTTTTCGAGAGCGTCGCGAAACCGACGAAAATTATCGCCACGAAGCGCTTCGACAATGTTTGGTTCAAGGACCTGCCCAATCTGAGACACCACGTCATCAGACAGACAGTCCTGTCGATCAAAGAATGTTTCTTCCGTTTCACCGGACAGACCTTCGGCCATTTGCGGCGTTAACATGACCACCCGCCACGAATCCGGAAAGCGAATGCGGTCAAACGATCGCGATGCCATGGGGTCACGAGGAATACCGTGATCGACCACGAACCCGCCGTGGTCAAAACCATAGGTGCCAACCGCTGACCGTCGACTTCGATCCAGTGTCGACGCAAATTCTGCGATGTCGTCCGGGCGTGGTTTTCCGGTCAGCATCAGCAGCGCCGTTCCCAACGCCAATGTAAACTGAGTCCCCGCCCCCAAACCGGAATGAAACGGCGCTGCGTGATGAACCGTACACTCGACCGCAGACAGGTCGGCAACGACGTGCCGAAAACGAGAGAGCACTTTCTGCACGCGGTCCCTGGTGATGTCTTCAGCATGAATAACATCTGTTTCACTGGCCGGCGCCCATGAGACCTGGATTTTCCACGCCGGCTGATCGACCATCATGCCGACGCCGCCGTAGTGCCAGCCCGAATCCGGGGCGCCGCAGAGCAGTCCGAAGTGCAGTCTCGCACCGGTGGTGACAACCACTGTCATGCCGAAGTTTCTCCGACGTAGTGACGGTCTATGTGCTGGCGCAGCATGGCAAAAGCATCGTTTTCTTCGGGACCGCCGGTCTTCACGACGGCGGATGCCAGAAACTCCAGTGCTGTTTCTATCTCTTCGCGGGGCAGCAGATGTACCCGCGTTGCCAGGATGGCCGCTTCAATCACTGCGTGCCGCGCTCGATTTAATCCGAAGAAGGGTCGTCGCTGTCCCGAGTGAACAACCTGTGCCTGCATCTCTGATCGCTCGTTCGTCGTGTCGATGTCCGTGATTTCAACTTCGAACCAGCGACAGCAGTCTGTCAGCACGACCCCCGGAACAACGGTCGCCGCCACCGTATCCGGCAGTTTTTCCAGACGACTGACGGCAGCGCGGGCAATCACGTCCACCCGGTCAACAACGTGAAACACGGCGGCTTTGGTCTTCATCAGGTTGGAATACGTCGTCGAGCCACGAAACGGTCTGAGCAGCAGAGATTCAAAATCCCCCTGAACAATCGGCCCCATGGGAGCGACGTTAATCTGCCCGGCGGCGTTGATACTTGTCAAAAGTCCTTCCACAATCATCCGGGCAGTCTAGAGCAGTTTACAAATTGACGGAACCGGTTCTGGCTCGTGGGGGCGGCCGTTCTGCCATTAAAACACGTCAACCGCGGCCATGAAGCAGCGAAATTCGCTGTCGCAGCATTTTCCAAACGGGTCTGTACACTCCCGGACGCGGGAGCCAATGTTCTTCGCATCAAAGCGGTTCGCGGCGGGCACACCCAAGTGGCGTTTGCGGCAGCCGATGTGCCGGTGGAACAAATCGCACGGTTGGGTCTACTTTGCCCCGATCGCATACAGCGTTTCCTGCCGACTTGCCCCCTGGCCGGCAGCAACCCGTAGATAAATACGGTTGTCGACAACGGTCGGAGTTGCAAAAGAAACGGTACCGAGTTGGTTTTGAGCCACCGCCTGAAAACTCCGGGGGTCGG
Source organism: Fuerstiella sp. (assembly GCA_039831575.1). Lineage (GTDB taxonomy): Bacteria > Planctomycetota > Planctomycetia > Planctomycetales > Planctomycetaceae > Fuerstiella. The sequence continues at coordinate 51,140 of JBDONA010000722.1, forward strand.
CTTTAAAAACGAAGGTGGTTCCCTTTTCGTTGGATACGTAGATCGTGTCACCGACAAGGACCGGTGATGCGGAAACCGGTCCACGCAATCGCGACCGCCACATCTCGCGACCGGACTTCGCATGCCAGCAGTAGGCAACTCCGCCATCATCAACGGCATAAAGGTGGCCCTCATGAATCAACATCGACTGCTCATAACATTTCACCGTGTTCCTCCACACAACTTCGCCGGATCCATCAGCCTTGACCGCCACGGTTTCCTTTTTTGGAAATCCACCACTGGCGTAGACAGTGTCGTCGTCCCACACGACGGTGCCGCACGTGGCCATTGTCAGACACGGTGTACTCCACAACGGTCGTCCCGTTTTTGGATCATACGCAGCCATCATGTCGCAACCGCTGATGAACAGCTGTTCCTTCCCGGCGACGGTGCCGACAATCGGAGACGACCAGTTCAGTTTCTGCGGACGGTTCTGTTGCCACACAACCCGACCGGATTTTGCGTCCAGAGCTTTCACCCATGCTACGGTATCGCAGTCGCCGGAAATGATAAGCGTACCGTTGTACAACGTCGGTGCCGCCGCGTACCCGTATTCGTACTGTTTGGGGATGAAACCGCCAACGTCTTTTCGCCAGACCACCTTGCCCCGCATGTCCAGAGCGACGGCTTCGATTTTGTTGTGGTGATTAAACGTAGCGTAAATCTGCCTGCCGTCGCTGCACGCAGTTGATGACGCATGTGTGTTCTTTGTGTGAATCTTTGGAAAACCTCCTGTGCTGATGACTGTCCCCCACAGTCGCTTGCCGGTCCGGCGATCAAATCCAAAAACGCCCTGCTGCTGCCCTCGTTCATCTGCACTCGTCAGCACAATCAGATCACCAATGACGACTGGTGACGAATGACCACGACCGGGCACGTCGACCTTCCACACGACGTTGTTTGATTCACTCCAGGCTGTCGGTATGTCCTGTCCGGACTCAGCCACATTGTTGTGGTTAGGGCCACGCCATTGAGACCAGTCGGCAGCGGAGGTCAAGGAAATCAGAAGCAGGCTCAGTCCTGTTGTCGTTATCAGCAGACGCATTTTTCAGTTTTCCTCAGACCGAGGTGAAGTATTGGGGTGGGCAGAAAAGTGTCGGGACGAGAAAGTGTCGCGACCTGGGCGGATGCGTCAAGCAAACAGAAGAAATCCCGGTTGTGGCATGGCTGACTCCAGAGTCAGATGACGACTCAGAATCGATTGGCTCACGCCACTGGACGCTGCAAACATTAGCGTGATACGGCTTCATCAAGAACGACCACCGTCTCACAGGAGCGAACCGGACGCACTAAAAAATGGTGGTAAAGTTAGTGAGTGTGGCCGGGGTTGGAGCGAGGTACGAGTAAAACCCCGGGGCCGGCAGCGCCGGTTTGATTTTCCTTCGCAGGCTCAAGTCCAGCCCCGACCACCCAACAGTCCATGACCACGATTCGTTACTGCATCTGGCGATCCTGGACTCGGTCGGTGGACACGACCGAATGCCAATTGTCTAATCTACAGCAAGTGAAAATGCAGAATCTTAAATAACAAAGACGAATCCATCAGGAACCTTAGAGATGAAAAACTGTCTGCTTGCCCTCGCTGTTACGGTTTCGACAGGCATCGCCTTGCCGCTGGCGACTGCCGGAACACCCGAGTCCGTTCGGATGGGGTGCGGACTGATGACCTTCGACACCGTCCCCGGCTGGGGGCTTGGCGAAGACGGAAAATCCGTCATCGGGCCGACTCATGGTGGTGTCGTGGTCGACAAGGCAGGCAACGTTTACACAAGTGCCAACATCGGAGTCTTCGTGTTCTCGACGGACGGGAAGGTCATCCGCCGCTTCGTAGGCGATGAATATTCAAACATCCATGACATGGAGATCCGTGACGAAGACGGGACCGAATTCATTTACGGAGCCCGCAACGCCAACGCCGAGGGAATCAAGTTCAGTGCCGAAACCGGAGACATCGTTTTGAAGCTGCCGTTTCCTGAAGAATCAGGACTCAAACTGAAAAAGTTCAATCCCACAGCAATCACAGTTGCGCCCAATGGCGACATCATTCTGTCCGATGGCTACGCCAGTAACCACGTTTTTAAGTTCGACAAAACCGGCAAATATCTGATGCACTTTGGGACCAAGGGCAACGGCCTGAAGCAATTCAACACCGCGCACGGCATGACTCTGGATACACGTTACGACCCGCCCCGGCTGTTGATCTGCGACCGCAACCATCAGCCCAAGGGTCGCCTGCTGCACTATGACCTGGACGGAAACTTCATTGAAGTCGTGATCACGGGCCTGGGAATGCCGACCTCTGTCTCCGTTCAGGGAGACTACGTGTCAGTGCCCGACCTGCACGGCCGAGTCGTGATTCTGGACAAGAGCAACACGATCATGGCTGTTCTCGGTCACAACCCCGATCCGAAAAAGGGACGGAGTTTCGGCATCAAGCAGGAAGACTGGATTGAAGGTGTCTTCAGCGGTACGCACGGCTCGTACTGGGACAACGACGGCAACCTGTATGTCCAGGACTGGAACGTGTCGGGACGCATCATCAAGCTGGCGCGAGTCAGGTAGCATTCCGTTGGTCGCAGACGTGACCAGAGGCGTTCGTGTCAGAGAGAATGGTGCCCGCTGCACATGTTTCGAAATCCGATGAGCAGACTGACACCATTTCACCCTCCAGTGGGAGGGTCGCGAGAAACGAGCGGGGAGGGCATTTGTGTTTGCAGTTAACGTGATGCGTTCTGGCAGGCTCTCTCCTCGCTGAGGCTCGACTCTCCCGGAGGGAGAGTGAAAGCGAACGGGGGAATGAAGGCCGGGGGCACCGCGATGAATCTACGCCAGTCCCGCCAGTTTGCGGCCTGTCCAGAACAGGCCCAGCAGCAGGATGATGGCGCCTCCCCAGGCGGGGTGGCTCCACAGGCGAAAGCGGCGAATCACCGGTTCGGGTTCGGGCAGTGCAGCGATGTGATCGACCAGTTCCTGCATGCGGCTGATGTCCGTCAGTTGGCCGCGTGTGACTTCAGCAATCTCCTTCAGCACGTCAAAGCGGGCGGGCTGACCGATCTGTTCGCGTTCCTGTCCCTGCACGGTAATCGATGTTTCCAGAGAAGAACCGGTTTCTGCACATGTCGTGACAAATTGATAGCTACCGCCTTCCTGAGGGGTAAAGTTTCCGGTGAACAGCCCCCATGAATCGTCGGCGGCGGGTCTAAGACGAACGGACGATGTCCGGCCCGATGGTGCAACGGCCTGCACCACGACCGTTCCGTCTCGCAACGGTTCCCCCGTGCCTGTCATCACGTTGGCATTCAACGTGAGCACGTTGTCGGCCTGAGGACGGTCTGGTGAATAGAACAGCCGCATCGACTCGCCCTGTGACATATTCCGCTGATACGCCATCCAGCGAACAACCTGGCCCCAGAACCGATAGTGATACAGATCCTCGACTCCTTTCCGCCACCGCCACGCGCCGTCGGTGCCCATGAACAGAACCTTGCCGGTGCCGGACGTCCGGGTGGCGATCAGGGGGACTCGGCCGAAGCGGGTGGTTTCAAAGCTGTGGACGGCCAGAACCTCGGTGCCGATTTTGGCTCGTACAGTTGCGGCGTGCCATTGGAATCCTGGCAGGCTGTTCCAGATATTTTCGTTTTCATCATCTTTCGTTTCCAGACGAGTCAGCAGGCTGCGTCGGCCAGCTTCTGTCAGAACGAAGCGAGCCGCACGGGCTGAACCGATGCCGCGTGGATTCCCGTGGTCCGGCACAACGGGATATAACTCTTCCAGTTCTGTGCCCGGGAACGACCCGTGTCGACCTCGGAAACCGGGCAGAAACACGAGCCCGCCAGCGTGACTGCGCACGAGTTGTCGCAGGTGGGTGCAATTTTCCAGGCTCAGCTGACCGGATTCCACGCCGACGTCACCCAGAAACACCACGTCGTAGTTGAATAATTGTTTCTCGTCCGGAAACTGCTCGATGTAGCCACGCCCACCACCGACGTTGTCCGTATCGGGGTGAAACAGCAGACAGTTCACTTCCACGCCGGGGTCACGTTCCAGAGCATTCCGCAGGTAGCGGTATTCCCAGCGCGGATACGATTCGACTACCAGCACTTTCAGCGCCTCGTCACGAATCGAAATTGGAAACGCCAGCTGATTGTTGTCGGTGATGGTCTCGTCAGCGTCGACGGGAATCTGCAACGACAGGTCATATTGGCCGGTTTCCAGAGGTCGCCAGTTGATAGTATCCTGGACCTGCCCCATGCCCGGCACGCGAACTGTCGTTTCGATGGCTTCGCCACGCGTGCCAGTCAGCGACACCGTGATGTTTCGGTCACCAGGCAACCAACTGACAATGCGAAAAGGGATTCTGAGCGTCTTGCCGGCCACGCCGAAAGTCGGCGCGTCGGAGCTGATGAGCTCGACGTCAGGAAGTCGGTCTTCGCTGCCGATACCGACCGCAAAAACCGGAATCCCACGCATTCGAAGTTCAGTGGCCGCTAAGCTGGGTGCTTTCCCTGTATTCCAGTCGCCGTCTGCCAGCAATACGATGCCTCGCAGATTGACGTGGCTGTCAGCAATCTTCTGCAACGCCTGATTCAGATCCGTTCCCTGTTCGGCATTCTGCAAGGTCGATGAGAAGGGCTGAATCACAAGGTCCATCTCCTGTTGCACGGTCTTCCACTTTTCCGGATCGATGGCAGACTGTGTGACGTCGAATCTCGTTTGTGCGCTCTGCGAAGCGCCGTCGGTGGTCATCAGCACGTCGCGCGTCTGCATGCTGTTGGATGTGTCATGCAACAGAACCAATGTAGGATGATCGTCGGGGCGAATTTCCTGTGTCAGCTCAGGCTGATTGAGCGTCACCAGCACAATGGCCACCAACAGAAATCGAAAGCACTCCAACAGCCCCATTGATCTCGTAAACCCACTGCGGCGCCAGCTGACAAAACAGCACGTGGCCGCCGCCGCCAGTATGACGACGGAGAACAGGATGGTGGTGGTTGTCCAGTAAAAGGTCATATTGGGAATCTGAACATCTGTGATAGTGGCGAAGAACAGACCCGGTCTTTTTAAAAGACCGGGTCTGTTGCATCATGCTGACGCGACATCGACAGTCGATGATTTAACAGTTCGCTCCGGCACGCACAGCAATGCCTCGGCAAGAAGTGCGAAGATCATAAAGAACAAAAACGTTCGCCAGATCTCACTGGCCAACTGCATCGATCCGCCAACTTTGTCGTCAATTCGAGTATATTCCAGCCCGCTTAGCATCTGATCGAGTGTCACGTCGTCCATGACGATGACGACGTCTTCAACCAAAGGACGATTCAACGCCAGACGCCTGTCACCGGACTGATACAATCCGGTTGATATCGCGCGTTGCGAGACCCATGTGTCCCCTGACAGCTCATCCAACGGTTTCCAGCTGTCGGCATTTGTCGCCGCGACCGTACCTGCTTCAATCTGACGCGCCTTCCCCAGCGCCGCAGCGCCGCGTGCGAGGGCTCGCTGCAGCATGATGTAGAACGTGACACCATTGCTGGCAAGATTTGAGTTTGCGGGCGTGGGCAGAGTACTGCAGAACCACGCGGCTCCCTGATCAGTGGAGGCTCGTGTCAACAACGGTATGCCGCTGTCCAGCTGCCACAGCGACGTTGCCTTCGCGACTTCGACTGAGCAGGCTCGATAACATTCGACCTGCCCTGCCGGCAGCGGTGTTCCGTTCTGAGTATTCGCCAGCAGGTCGGAATCTGTGCGCCACGGCTTCAGGCCGAAACGGTCACCGGACTCCGGCACACGCCAGTCAGACCACCTGCCGCCAAACAGGGTGTTGCCCTGAGAATTCGCCGGCGGAAAGAACATCACACACCGGCCGGACGCGACGAAGTCTTCCAGTTGACGAGCCTGCAACCCATCGGGAAGAGGGGCCTGCCAGATGATCAGCGCGGTTTCTTCCCACGGCAGGGTGTTGGCCGCTGCCGCTGACAGCACCTCAGCTTCATAGATCAGGCTATGGTCAACGGGAGTCCGTGTGGCAATGCGAAACATCTCGGCCGCGGCGGCGTTATCGGAAACGATCACCGTCCTGCGAATGGCCGGCTCGGCATAGACAAAGCAATAAGAATTGTCGGACGGGTTCGAATCACGCGGCAATTCCACTCGCCCCCAGCCCTCGCGAGCTTCCGGAGCAATCGGAATGGTGTGACCATTCTTTGTAACTTCGCTGCCCTGAATTTCCATACTCAGCCGCGACCGTGCACCGTCGATGACAACGGTGAGGTCAATCGTCTGTGGTTCACTGGAATCGTCGCTGCGAGTGACACCAATGTCCATCACCAGTTCGGCACCATCCATGGTCTGACGACGATGCACGCCACTGACGCTGACCGCAAAGTTATTGGGGGCGATGTCTGGATACGTCAGTAGAAACAGTCGCAGCCCGTCGCGGGATTCGAGCTGCCGACGCACCGACTCCCAGCGACCGGACGTGGGATTCCAGTCGTTTCTTCTGAGGTCCGAACAGACCCAGACGTCGGTGCGGCCGGACTCGTTGGTATCCAGATACTCGGCAACCTGCTGCATTAACGCGGGAATGTCAGAGGATGTCGCCGTCGCACCTGCCTCCGGAAGTTCGGCGAGTTCGCTGACTGAACTCACTTCCAACGGCAACTGCAACGCACTGTCGAACAGCACGATTTTTGTGTTCGCTTCCGTGCTGTGGATCAGGTCCGTGAGTTTCCGCAACGCGGTCGAACGTTTGGAACGCCCGGTCTGGGGATTCTGTTCTTCCATACTGACAGAACGGTCCAGCACGATTACTGTGGTTTCCGGAGTACTGGACGCAGTCAATCCCAGCCAACCGTCGGCCATGGGACGGCTGATTGCCATGATGAGGCCGGCGATTGCCAGCATGCGGGCCAACATCAACAGCAGATAACGCAGTCGTGCCATACCGCGTGCCATGCGTTTGGCCTGCAGCAGAAACATGGTTGCCGCCCACGGAATGGTCCTGTGTCGATTCCGATTGAGCAGATGAATCAGAATCGGCAACGCCACCAGTGGCAGAGCGAACAGGATGGCTGGTTGAAGGAAGCTCATGGGATGGATCTGTGGAAACAGCGCTCGTGCTGCTGAAAGGCGGCGCAGAAACTCATCGTTTTCGTGCCAACAGGAATCTCGCCAGTACTTCCGCGTAGTGATCTTCGATGCTGACGCGATGGTAATCGACCGCCAAATCGCGGACGATTTTCTTTAGATCTGCAAGATATGTCTGCACTGCCGATCGGTATTGTTTGGCGATGGTGGTGGGGTCGACAAGCAGCGGGGCCGCTCCTTCCAGGTCGACGAATCGTACGGGGCGATCAAATTCGAAGTCGATTTCACGTTGTTCCAGCAGGTGAAAAACAGCGACGTCGTGCTTGCGATATCGCAGATGCTGAAAACAGCTGCGCAGAGTTTCCGGTTCCATGAACAGGTCGGAAATGATCACCACGAGTGCTCGCTGAGTAACTTTTTCTGCGACCTGATGCAGCGCATCCGGCAGCCCGGTTTCTCCTTCAGCCTGCATGTCGCCGAGTTCGTCGAGAACAAACCGCAGGTGCGCTGCACTTCGTTTGGGACGGATTTCCCGTTTGAAGTCTGTGCCGGCACAATACAGTCCAACAGCGTCGCCCTGCCCGGCGGCGAGGTACGCGAGCGTTCCGGCCAGACGGCGCGCGTAGTCGAGTTTCGTCATACCCGGTTGTTGACTGCCATCGATGCCGAAGTTCATCGAGCCGCTGACATCGATAACAAAGCATAACCGCAGATTTGTGTCTGCTTCGTATTCTTTGATATAGAACCGATCGCTGCGGCCCCACGCCCTCCAGTCCAGTCGACGCGTGTCATCGCCCGGGACATACTTGCGATATTCGGAAAACTCCAGGCTGGAACCTCGCGTCGGACTGCGGTGTCGGCCGGACACGCTGCCGATCATCGGGGTGCGAGCGTCCATGGACAAACCCGCGAGACGAGCGACAACGCCAGGTTCAATAAAGTCACGCATGAAATGGACGTTCCGAAGGATGTTGGGGACGATGTAGACGTGCGTTTGCGAAGTTCCGCTCCCGGGTGCGAATCAAATCTCAGACCAGAGTGGCGGATTTCGGGGGATCCGCCGGCGGGTGGAGTGCTTGAACGTGTTTTCCGGCTGAAATCCTTCGTAGCGTTGCCATCGGGGGGGGAGGGGACGTGCGGCTTCTGATAAGGATGGGTAATAACCGACTGCGATACACATGCTGACCAGACATTCAGTCATTTTGTTCAGAAAACACCGGATCGAAGTCTAACGAACCTGAGTTTGATAAGGACTCAACGGCTGAATATTAGGTTTCAGCTCCAAAACATCAAAATAATGGTTCTAAACGCTGTCATTCCCGTGGAAAACTGAACAATACGATGCTCGACAGTTGTCACTCTTGAAATTGACGTAACGTTCGTTTGCGTCCGATTTAGAATGATGCCAACGGAAATCGATACCTCAACGTTCTGATTCAACGATTCAGTCTTTCAGAAAAGGAAACGTTCATGCGTAGACCATCCCATCGCTTAAGAGGCTTTACGCTGATTGAGTTGCTTGTTGTTATTGCAATCATCGCGATCCTCATCGCACTGATTCTTCCGGCCGTCCAGAAAGCCCGCGAAGCAGCTCGGCGGACTGAGTGCCTGAATAACCTGAAGCAGCTCGGCTTGGCGCTGCACAACTACCACGACGTCCACCTCGTGTTGCCCCCAGGCCAGTCAGTGGCGTGGCAGCGAACGACTGATACCGTCGACGGGCTGAACGGTGCATACAGCGTTGCTAACAAAATTGAAGCAACCACCGATACCATGGTTGGCATCGCCCCGCAGCCGAATCCATCCGGACGCGGAGCCGTAGGACACGGTGAGAGCTGGATGCTGCACATTCTCCCGATGATCGACAAGGCGATTATTCAGAACCAGTGGAATTCAGGTCTGAATGCATGGGGCAACACAAACCTGACTCGCTGGCGACTCGGAACAATTGACATCAACAATCCAAACAATGACCCGACCCTGCTTGAGGTCACTACCGCCCCTGGGGCCAACAACATCCCAGCCTTCTATTGTCCTTCACGCAGAGGAAACATGGACAGCATCCAACTGTCTCATAACGTAAAACTGTTTCCAGGACAGACGACAGGAGGAAATGACTACGCAGGATGTGCTGGTTCAGGCTTGCTGTTTAGTGACCTTCGACAGACCATCTTTCTGAACGCTGCTGAAATCTCACTTTACAATCAAGCTGGAAATACGGGCAACAGTCCGGTGGTCAACTTGTATCAGTTGTCTTCGAATGTTGGTGTTTTCATGCCCAACAGCTCGACAAATCTTGCCAGCATTACCGATGGTACTTCGCAGACAATCATGATTGCGGAAGCCGAACGATTCAGCAACACGACAGCTGAGTATCGCAACGCTGTGATAAATACGCGGCGAATCGCGAGCGATGGCTGGGCCTGGGGCGGGCCATCAACGTTGTTCTCAACTTTGCTTCCGCCTAATAAGAAGAACAACTACGAAGCTGCCGGTGGGCCTCACGGAGATATCGTTCAGGTCGCGCTGGCGGATGGTTCCGCAAGCCGTGTGAATACTTCCATCGACCTTCGCATCTGGAATCGCCTTGGGAACATTTCCGAAGGAATCGACTCGGGTGAGTTCTAACCGGCAACCGCTGTTCGCATAGGGACGGTCACGATCGGACTCGGACCAAGTATTCGCCAACACCGCAGTCACCTGGCTGCGGTGTTGGCGTTTTTGGAAGTCTGTCCTGCTCAGATAGGACTTCCGTTTTCCGCTGATTGGAACCGGTCTTCGACAAGAAGACGCGGAATCGGTCCCCATTGCTGAACTTCTCAGCTATATTTGAGACTCACAGCGCTAAGCGGGAAAAGTTGACAAAGGTTGCACAATGGTCATTCGGTACACCTGCAGGAAATGCAAATCCGTTCTGAAGATTTCTGATGATCTTGCCGGGACGGACGGAAAATGCCCCAAGTGCAAAGTCGGGTTTAAGGTTCCGGAGCCGATGCCGGAAGTCGACGATACCACGGCAGACACCGAGCCGTCAGATCAGACTGTTGATGCCGCAGAGCCGGTCAGTACGGAAGAGGACACTGCAGAGGCTGAATTTGAAGAAGTGATCGCCGATCTTGTCGATATGCCGATGGAACTGACGCCGCGGGTTGATCTGTCATCGATGGAGGAATTCGATTCGATGGGGGGACTTGAGACGGCCAACGCTGTGCTTGCCCAGGCCAGCGTCACTGCTGCTCCGGAAGCACCGAAACCATCCGTTGCCGAGCTGATGCGGGCACACGAAGAGACAAAGAAAAAGAAGAGTGCTGCGAAAAAGAAAGACAAGGGCAGTCTGGAAGCTGCCGCTGCCGATGTCATGACTGCCGGTACCGCTGCCAGCGCACTCACGAGAACCTACGATAAGAAGCGCAGCGGTGGATCTGACGCACCAACGCTGACGCGTGACGAACGGCGTCAGGCCGAACAACGCGATGCTCTCATCACGTATTCGAAGAAGGCCATTCCAGCTCTCGCCGGAGCACTCATCTGCGGATATTTTCTGTATGGCTGGGCGTTTACTGAACCTTTACCGGACCTTGAATACGTAACCGGTGTCGTAACTCGTGACGATGCCCCGTTGGCGGATGTCATCGTACGGTTCGCACCAATTGCTCCGCCGGGAGGACTGCAACTGGAGAATGCGACTTCTTCAGAGGGAACGACCGATGCGAAAGGTGAGTACGTGTTGATGTACGATCCCGAAAACCCCGGCGTTCTTCCCGGCGACCATCAGGTTACCATCTCGGCGGGCAGCGGACTTCCCCTTACTATTGCTTCCGAAGATCAAAAGAAGACAGTTTCTTCCGACAGCAGAGTTTTCAACTTTAGTCTTTGAGTTATCGAACACCCCGCAGCAACGCGTGTTCGTCACATTGATCAATGTCATCCATCACAATCGTCGACTACGGAATGGGTAATCTTCGCAGCGTGCAGAAAGCTCTTGAGCGACTTGGCACGGAAGCTGTGATTACCTCAGACGCACAACAGATCGCCGAGGCGGAAAAGGTTATCCTGCCCGGCGTCGGGGCTTTTCGCGATGCCATTCAGGCATTGCACGATCATCAGCTGGTCGAAGTCATCAAGGACGCCGCATCCGCTGGCAAGCCATTTCTTGGGATCTGCCTGGGTCTGCAGTTGCTGTTTGACGTGTCCTATGAGGACGGCGAGTTTCAGGGCCTTGGAATCGTGCCTGGAAAAGTGAAACGGTTTGAATTGCCTGCGGAGCTGAAGATTCCTCACATGGGCTGGAATCAACTGCACACGACCACAGACAATCCGCTCCTGAACGATATTCGACGAGATGCCTGGTTCTATTTTGTCCACAGCTACTACGTGCAGCCGGACGACGAATCATGGACCGCCGCAACCACAGACTACGGAGGTGAATTCGTATCGATCGTGGCGCGGGACAACGTTTTTGCGACGCAGTTTCATCCGGAAAAGAGCCAAAGTGAGGGGCTGCAGCTGCTCCGGAATTTCGTGGCCCTGTAACCGCAGGCCGCACCCCCATCTCAAACGTTCGAAAGTCTGACAATAAGATGCAGCTCTATCCAGCCATTGATATTCGAGGCGGCAAGTGCGTACGCCTTCGGCAGGGCAACTATAACGACGAAACGGTCTTCGGCGACGACCCTGTTGAAATGGCTTTGAAGTGGCAGGCCGAAGGAGCCGAATGGCTGCATCTGGTCGATCTGGACGGGGCCAGGGAAGGATGTCCTGTGAACCACGATGTGGTTCGGCGCATTGTCAGCGAAACGGGCATTCCCTGTCAGATGGGTGGCGGAATTCGCAACGAAGACAGTATCGCACTCGCCCTTAACGACCTGGGGCTAAGCCGAGTGATCATCGGAACAAAGGCTTTGAAAGACCCTGACTGGTTCGCCGAGGCCTGTGCTCAGTTTCCCGACAAACTGGCTCTGGGACTTGATGCGAAAGATTCCATGGTAGCTACCGAAGGCTGGCTGGAAGTGTCCGGCGTGTCAGTCATGCAACTGGCCGAGAAGTTTATCGACGTACCATTGGCCGCGGTGATCTACACTAACATCGCTAACGACGGAATGATGCAGGGAGTCGATACCGGAACACTGGCCGACCTTCGCGCGCTGGCAGACATGGGATTGCCGGTGATTGCCTCCGGAGGCGTGACAACCATGGACGACATAGATGCTCTTCAGAAGATCGCTGCGGCACAGCCCAACCTCATCGGCGCGATCGTCGGCCGAGCCATCTACGAAGGAACAATCTCTGTTAAAGATGCGTGCGTCGCGTTGGCAGGTTGACTTCGCGTATTAGGGGTCTGCGACGCTGCGATCTGTTGTGGTCCGGTTCGCATTCATCAATTCCAGCCGTCGTTTAAATCCGTCGGCAATCAGAACGACGTCGTTTCACCTGCAGCCGCAGGGAAAACAGTTCCACGAAATTGTGGGTAATCAAATGCAGCCTGGAATTCTCTCAAGTGACGACAAACAGCGTTTTCTGCAGGACGGCTACGTCATCGTCCCCCAGCTCTTAACACAGACTGAAGCCGGTTTGCTGAAACGCGTGGCCCGCATGGACCGCGAACTTGCATCAGATCGCACGTCGCGAGCGGACGGCGAAGGCGGGTCCGTCGATCTTGTGGTGCGTAACGAACTTCCTGAAAACAGCGTCTACGGAGCCATCATCCGCGCACAACCGTTGGTTGAAGCGATGGAACTGCTACTGGACGACGAAGTCTATCACTACCACCATAAGATGATCCTGAAGGAACCAAAGGTGGGTGGCGCATGGACATGGCATCAGGATTACGGGTATTGGTACAACAACGGCTGCCTGTTTCCGGACATGGGCAGCTGCATGATTGCAGTTGATCAGGCGACACGGGAAAACGGTTGTCTGCAGGTCATTCGTGGTTCGCACAAAATGGGACGTATTGACCACCTGCAGCGTGGTGACCAGACCGGGGCCGATGAAGAACGGATCGCGGCGGCCCTTGAAAGGCTGGAACTTGTGCACGTCGAACTGGAACCGGGTTCAGCCGTCATCTTCCACGGGAACACACTCCACCGTTCCGATCAGAACGTCAGCGACAATCCTCGCTGGGCTTTCATCTGCTGTTACAACACCAGGCATAACGATCCATGGAAGGATTCGAAGCACCCGCGATATACTCATCTGGAACGATGGCCGGAAAAACGGATTGCTGAAATCGCCGAACAACAGCTGATGAAAACCACGCCGCCAGCTGACCCGCTGAACGCAAGGCGGCCGGGCGCAATGAACTGACCAGAGTTCAATAGCTACTTTTCGACTCGAAACGAATAGAGATCCGCGTCCTTCAGCACAAACCGTAATCGCACCACTTTCCCGGCGAGCATGCTGACGTCAGATCCCTGCCGCCACGTGACAGTTCGATCCACGGAATCACCAAACAGATCCGGACAGTCGTCCAGTGTGAACCCCGGCACGGCCGTCCCGTCCGGATTTTGCATCTCGATTCGCACACTTCCGGCTGCCGACGTGGCGAAGTTGATCGCGAGCCTCTGTCCGTCAAACTTCAACGGTCGCGTGATCAGTTCACCTCCTTTCCAGGCTGCGCTCACAGACACAAATCCGTCCAGACGCAGCGTGTAACGCCGCATGGCATTACTGCTGCCCGTCCACGCGCCTTCCGACGCATAGAGCGATATCTCGTTGGCAGCTCCAGGCAGATCTGACTTCGTTTCGACGGCATGCCAGGCGATGAACTGATGGCCATAGTTCCACGTATCCGGCCGTTCCGGGCCGGGACGCAGGAAGGCCTCGTTCCAGCGATCAAAGTGAACGCCATCGCGACTGGCCATCAGCAGCCCTTCTGTCAGTGCCGTGCCATAGCGCAGGTGAGCTGCGGCCCGGTCTTCCCGATGCTTCAACTCCGGCAGAGCCCTCATCGATTTCGACCAGCCACGTTCCACGTAACGCGTCGGGAATCCAATCAGAATATGCGGTGCTCGGTAATAGGGGCCGATCTGATTTGTGTAGAGGTGCTCTCCGGGAGAATCTTCGTACGTCAGATCAGCGTCGTCACCCCACGCCACAAAATCGGTGGACAGGGCCGTTCGAATGGCCCGATATCCAGCCGGAGTCCACACTTTCGCCGTGGTCACGCCTTTGGTGAAGGTGCGGAAGTAGGCTCTGTACTTTTGAGCAGTCGCATCCCAGAAAGCAAGATTCTGCGAATCAAACGCGCCCACGGTAATCACCGGATCCTTCTGCAGCAGTGACCAGTGAATGCCGTCTGCGGACTTGAAAGCAAACAGTCCGCCTTCCTTTGCTGAGCCACCAAGCCCCTTAAAACGTGCATCCGGTCGACATGCCGGATTCGTGTCCAGAAACGGCGCAAAGTTATGGCAGCCGAGACCTGTCAGGATGATGTTGTTCTGTTTCGATCCGTCATGCGGAAACAGCCCGAGATTCGGTTTGGTCCAGGTGATTCCGTCACGACTTTCTGCATAACAGTAAACCTGCGTGCCAACCTTCAACTTTCCGGCCGCGACTCCCAGCGCGGATCCCCGGTAATACATGCGATAAACGTCGCCATCGTGAATGACGCTGTGGTACCCGCTGCCGGCTCCTTCCCAGGGTGCATCGTTGACTGTGGCAATCTTCCGGGCGACGGGATGATGAAGCCGCCGCTGCGCGCCGTTCAATGATTCGATCAGAAACGTATCGACGAACAACTCGCGACGCGAACCGATGTCGATGACGCCGGACTCATCAGCCGCAGACACGGCCGCTGATGCCAGGGCAATGACCAGAGAGAAAACAACAATTGTGATTCGCATCGCAACAACCATATCGGGCCTACTGAACACCAAAACACACCACATGATGAACAGTCAGTGTCGTCTCGGCAAACGTAACACAAAAGCTCCCGGACAATACGATTGGCAGATGCCTGGTAACAATGTAAAAAAGCGTTACCTTGCGGTACGAGAGGGGACTATCGTTCGATCTGATCTGGAGAACATCTGATGCTAGAGTCTTTTGGACAGACTTCTTACCACGTTGCGCGTCTGTTTTCGGTTGCTGTCGTTCTATTTGACGTCAGTAGCGCGTTCGCGCAGCGCCCACCTTTGACTACTCTTAATGGTGCTATTGTCGTGAATACTGAATCAGGAACTGTCGCAGAGATTTCGTCCGACAATCCGTTTGCTACTGCCAGCAAGCTGCCATTGCACACCCCCGCGTTCAATGTGATTCGAACGGAACACTATCAGCCAGCTTTCATGGCGGGCATGAAACAGCAATTGGCAGAAATGGAAGTGATTGCCAGCCGCAGTGACGCGCCAACATTCGACAACACGATCGTTGCGATTGAAAAATCGGGGGCGTTGCTGAACCGGTCGCGCATGGTTTTTTCAAACATGACGTCGGCCCACACAAACAAGGATCTGCAGAACATTCAGACGGAATTGGCGCCCTTGCTGGCCGCACACTCGGACAACATCCTGCTGAATCAGCGGTTATTCGAACGCGTCGAAAAGCTGTACAAATCAAAAGACACACTCGAACTGACCGGCGAGCAACAGGAAGTGCTGCGACAACATTACGAAGATTTCGTCCGCGCAGGTGCCAGACTTTCAGAACAACACCAGAACCGCATTCGATCACTCAACGAGCAACTGTCGACTTTGCAGACGAAGTTCGAAGACAACCTGCTGGCCGTGACGAAAGAACGTTCAGTCGTCGTGGATAATATCGCAGAACTGGACGGCATGTCCGACGCCGACATTGCCGCCGCGGCAGAAACCGCAAAGGAACGCGGGCACGAGGGCAAGTACGTGCTGGAAATCACCAACACGACTCGCGTGCCGGTTCTGACGTCGCTCAACAATCGCGACTTGCGAGAACGCGTCTGGAAAGCGTCCGCGAATCGCGCGGTCGGAGAAAATGGCGGCATCGACAATCGGCCTCTGATACTGGAGATCGCTCAACTGCGTGCGGAACGAGCGAAACTGCTGGGCTTCGCCAACCACTCGGCCTACAAATTGCAGAATCAGATGGCAAAGAATCCGGACGCCGCGCGCAAAATGCTGACGGATCTCGTCCCGGGCGTGGTTGCTCGAGTACAGCAGGAAGCGAAAGACCTGCGAGCGATGATGAAGGAATTGGGAGCGGATCACGACCTGGCACCGTGGGACTGGGAGTACTATTCGGAAAAAGTTCGTGAGACTCGCTTCGAAGTCGACGAAGCCGCGGTGAAGCCATACTTTGAACTCAACAGCGTGCTGACAAACGGCGTGTTCTTCACGATGAACAAGCTGTTCGGCATCAGCTTCCGTGAGCGAAAAGATCTGCCCGTGTATCACCCGGAAGTACGAGTCTTCGACGTGCTGGACGGCGATGGTTCGCAGATTGGTCTGTTCTACATTGACTTCTTCAAACGTGACTCGAAACGCGGGGGTGCATGGATGAGTTCCTTCGTCGATCAGTCGGCGTTGCTGAACGAAAAGCCGGTCATCGTCAACGTACTGAACAACCCCAGACCGGCTGACGGTGAGCCGGCGTTGATCAGCTTCGACAACGTCACAACAATGTTTCACGAAATGGGGCACGCTGTCCACGGACTGTTCTCTGATGTCACCTACCCTTCCGTATCCGGTACAGAAACGCCGCGTGACTTTGTTGAATTCCCGTCAACGTTCGAAGAAGACTGGTGCATTCAACCAGCCATCCTCAGCAATTATGCTCGGCACCACGAAACCGGCGAACCGATTCCGAAGGAACTGCTGGACAAGGTAATCCGCGCCAGCAAGTTCAACCAGGGCTTCGATACTCTGGAGTATATGGCGGCGGCCATCCTGGACCTTGAATGGCACTCTCTAACCGCCGACGAGATCCCGGACGACATTGAAGCCTTTGAAGCGGCCACACTGAAGAAGTACGGAGTCGACATTTCTGCTGTGCCGCCACGCTACAAGACGCCGTACTTCGCTCATATCTGGGGCGGCGGATACTCGTCCAGCTACTACGCTTACCTGTGGAGCGAAGTCCTGGCTGCCGATGCGTTCGCCTTCATGCAGTCCAACGGCGGAGCAACGATCGAAAACGGGGCCAGGTTTCGGTCGGAAGTCCTTTCCCGAGGCAGCAGCCGCGACCCAATGGAGTCGTACAAGGCGTTTCGCGGACAGGAACCAACCGTCGATGCACTTCTGATTCGCCGTGGCCTGAAGTAGCGTTCTGTAGTCACATCGACAACACCTGTTGCGCAAAGGTCACGGCCGTGGCCGCGGCCTTGGCGACGTCGTGACCACTCAAAATCAGTTCAACACGTTACTTAGGAAGAATCGGCACTAACGGCACGTTGTTCGCCATAGTCTCTGTCAGTTGTTCATTTGGTTTCGCACGACGCAAACAGGGAGATGACGATGAAACGTTTAATAGTCGCAGTATTTGCAGGGGCAATGGTCTTGGCGTTCACCGCTGACACGGCTTCAGCACAGTGCGGGTACGGCGGTGGCTACGGCTACGGCAGTGGTTACGGCTACGGCAGTTCGAGGCTAAGCATCGGCTACAGCAGCTATTCTCCCCGCAGCTCTTTTTCCATCGGCTACGGCAGCTATCCAAGCTACGGCTATGGATCGCACCGCGTCAGCACTTATCGCACTCGCGGTCACTACGATTACCATCCCACAACCGTCTATCGCCACGGCAATCACTTGCACGTGCAGCCGGGGCATTACGATTATCACAATGGCCGTCGTGGCGGCATACGCCACCACTAAGAACCGCCGAACAGGATCAAATCAGTAGCCGCGTTTGCCGGAATACGAGAGCTTCTCGCGTTCCGGCAAACGCGGCTGATTTTGTTTCTGGCACTATATCTGAAGCACGACGACTGAATCTCACCAGAGCAGTTTACAAACTGACGGAACCGGTTCTGGCTCGTGGGGGCAGCCGTTCTGCTATTAAAACACGTCAACCGCGGCCACAAGGCAGCAAAATTCGCTGTAAGGTGGATGGTCGGGGCCTTGACTCAGGCCATCGGGCACCACAACATGCCCTGCTCTGAGTGTCATTCCGTCGTGCCTGAGGTAGATTTCGATGAAACAACTGCTGTTTACTATGTTCCTGTCGTCGTTTTTTCTGATCACCGGATGCGCCGAACAAGCTCCAGACGCTAACACGGCGGCCCCGCCTTCCACAGCGTCGGCTGTAGGTTCCGGGTCTGATTCCGCAGCTGCGACAGACTCCGTCACATTCCTGGACAAGGACGAACTTCAGGCAGGAGCCGGAGAAGTTGACGCGGACGCTCCAACGGAGTTTCAGACCACGGATTCAGGGCTCCGTTATCGAATTCTCAGAAAGTCGGATGGAGAAAAGGCGACGGCAGACAGAACTGTCACGGTGCATTATCGCGGCTGGCTGGACGACGGCAGCGAATTCGACAGCTCATACAGCAGGGGAGAACCGATCTCGTTTCCATTGAACGGCGTGATCCCCGGATGGACGGAAGGTATGCAGCTGGTTGGCAAGGGCGGAATGATCGAACTGTGGATTCCCACTGACCTTGGCTATGGCACCGCTGGCGCCGGGGCCGCTGTGCCACCGAACGCGACACTACACTTTGTTGTCGAGCTATTGGAGATTCAGTAGTCGTCACCGTTCCAGTGACGTGGCCTACGCAAAGATGTCCATGATGGGGCGACCGTCCGCGATGCGATGCGGACGCCCCGCCTGATCACGAATCTCGGATTGCGGGGCCAGACCGAAACGCCAGTATATCGTGGCCGCCAGATCGGCTGGTGTGACCGGATTTGTCTCCGGGTACGCACCGGTTCGGTCACTCGAACCGTAGACGGATCCTCCCCGAATTCCCCCGCCGGCCAGCAGCACCGTGTAACAGTCGGGCCAGTGATCTCGCCCAGCATTGCCATTGATTTTTGGCG
This sequence comes from Fuerstiella sp., assembly GCA_039831575.1. Lineage (GTDB taxonomy): Bacteria > Planctomycetota > Planctomycetia > Planctomycetales > Planctomycetaceae > Fuerstiella. The sequence goes on from JBDONA010000722.1 coordinate 70,216, forward strand.
TCCGGCCGAATTCGCCCAGCGCGATGACCAGTGTGGAGTCCAGCAGATTACGTTCGTCCAGATCTTCAATCAGTGCAGCCAGAGCCTGGTCTGCCTGTGGCAACAGATATCGTTTGTGCTGTTGAAAGTTCTGGCTGTGCGAATCCCAGTTCTGTCCCTGTTGCCGAAAGTCGTGAACATTGACAAAACGCACTCCGGCTTCGACCAGCCGCCGGGCCAATAGAAGATTCTGGCCTCGAAGATTGCGAGCCGGTGCAGCGGCCGCTGCACCGTCGCCGGGCAACGCTTTCGGTTCGCGCATCCCGTAACGTTCTCGTGTCGCAGTCGTTTCCTCTTCGATCCGCAGTGCGTTCTGCAGAACCGACGAACGCAACAGCTCGTGGGCTTTCTGTCGATAGACGCCAAACGGTGACGCCTGACTGGCCAATGTGGAGTCAATGTCCAGTCCGCTAAGCAGTGCTTCCCGCTGTAGCATGCGGTCTGAAGTCAGCTCGGCCGGCCGGTTCAGCTGGTCGCTTTCGTAGCGTACGTTCCTGGCATCCCCCGTCACGAGCAATGGGTCGAACCGGTGCCCCAGGAAGCCGCCTCCCTGACACGGCGTAGTGACGACATTGTGAAACTGCCACGGCAGCATCGCATGAGGCACGTCGAGCTGCTGACCGGATCGCAACATCGTCAGCACGGCTCCATGGCACGGATAAAATTGGCTGATGGGGCCAAACTCTTCGCGATCTCCCTGCGGTCCCTGGCGTCCGGTATGTGTTTCCGTCGACGCCGAATCATGCAGCCGATTGGTGTGGTACATGCTGCGAACGAGTGCCACCTTGTGCATGACGGGTGCCATGTGAGGCATGTGTTCGCAGATTCGCAGCCCCGGCACCGACGTGGCGATACTGGAAAACTCGCCACGCACAGAATCCGGTGCGTTGGGCTTCATGTCATAGGTATCGAGATGACTGGGGCCGCCGTAATAGAAAACGAAGATGCACGAACGAATGGTCTTCGATGCCCCCTGTGCATTCACGACGGACGCCGCAGCCGCACCGGCGGATTTCAGCATCGACAGCGCACTCACCGCTCCCAGGCCAGTCCCTAAATGCAAAAGGTCACGCCGTGAGGGGCGGTGCGAATGCAATTCGACAGGAAAGGGAAACATCGTTCGCTCACTGGCAACGGCGGATCAGAGCATTACGGTGGTTTGCTAACCAACCAGCTCTGCAATAGGTTTGACGCCTGGTTCGATGAAAGTTCGCGGCACACCTCGAAAATCGAAGACGCGTTCCGATTCCAGGTTAACGCCAAGGTTGTGATAGATCGTTGCAAAGACTTCCTGAAACGTGACGGGGCGGTCAGCAGCTTCGCCACCGAGACGGTCCGTCGCCCCGATCACCTGCCCGGTTTTCATCCCTCCGCCGGCGAGCAGCGCGCTGCAGACTCGCGGCCAATGATCGCGACCGGCCTTGTTGTTGATTTTTGGTGTTCGCCCGAATTCGCCCCACGCGACAACGGTCACGTCGTCCTGCAGTCCACGTTCATGAAGATCTTCGATCAGGGCTGTGATTCCCTGGTCAAAGATTGGCAGTTCCTGACGACCGGTCTTGAAGTTGCTGCCATGCCAATCCCAGAAACTGTAATTGACTGTCACAACGCGAGCCCCCGCTTCGACCAGCCGTCGGGCGGCAAGAAAATTCTGAGGGCACATGGGTGCCGCATCACCGCGCGGCTTGTTTTCGTCCTGAACGCCATAGCGATCACGTGTCGCTTTACTCTCCTTCGTCACGTCCAGAGCGTTGAACAGGTCCGGGGACGTCAGGATCCCCATGGCCTGTTGAGTGAACATGTCCATCCCTTCCATTTTTCCACTGGCGTCACAGTCACGTCGCAACCTGTCGAACGACGTCAGCAGTTGATGCCGATATCCCAATCGATCCGCTGTGATTCCCTGCAGCACCAAATCGTCTCGTCCCGGCCCCTTTGGCGAAAACGACGAATGCCCAAGCCCCAGAAATCCCGGACTCGGTTCGTTGTAGGGGCGATGCCTGGTGGTGTAGCACAAGCTGACAAAGGGCGGCGTCCCGGGAGTCACCGGTCCCTCCAGACGACTCACCACTGAACCGAAGTGAGGCCATCCGCCGGCAGCCGCATTCTGTTCGTGATAGCCCGTCATACACTGATACGAGTAGTGGGCATCTCTGGCACCCACCATGGATCGAATCGGAACGAACCTGTCCATGTTCTTCGCGATTCCCGGCAGCAACTCACAGATCTCAACCCCCGGCACACTTGTGCGGATGGGCTGAAATTCGCCACGAATCTCGGTTGGTGCCGCCGTCTTGATGTCGTACATGTCCTGATGCGGAGGTCCTCCGCACAGATAAATCATGATCACGGACTTGTGACGTTTACTTGCAGCAACCCCGGATTCTGCTTCGGCTCTCAACAACTGCGGCAGGCTCAGACCGGCGACACCAAGCCCACCGACGCGCAAAGCATCTCGGCGGGAAACACCGCTATATAATTTTCGACTGACTGAAACAGGCCCCGGCACAGAAAGCATGGATGCACTCAGCAAAGATGGAGGGAGGAATATGGTGGGACCCCCAGTTTATCCGTTCGCTATCGCAGCGTCGACACATATTCCCGTCAACAAGCCATCGCAGGTTGCGTCCGGGGAATGGGAGACTATACGGAGAGCATTTTCCAGAGTCCGTGACAGAGCAGTAGGGTGTGTGCTCGCACGCACCAGTCTCGAGGCGAATCTTCCCGGTTGTAGTCACAACTCCGCGTTCACACGCACGGGCCCCACAACCGCACTGCAGATTCGACCAGGATCAAGAAAAAGGAAAAAGCTGCCATTTAAGCCGGGCGAGAATGACGAATAAAATCGGTCCTGCACCGTGGTGCGTGCAAGCACGCACCCTACTCGCTACTCGCCTGACAGCAGCTGAGCTTCGTGAGGACTACAGACTCAGCGGTGTCTGCCAGCTGTTCTTCAGAGCCGCGAGTGATTCGCTGACGAGGGGCTTGTCAGCATTGCCGAGAATTTGCAGCGTGTTGTCGTCCGTGGTTTCACCGATGCACGAATTGGGAACGTCGCCCATTGCAGCGGCAAACTCGGCGGCCTTCGCGTCCTCAACTTCGATCAGAAATCGGCTGTTGCTTTCGGAAAACAGATCTTTCGCTGTCACACCTTCAATCTTCGCGCCCACTCCCCCCGCAAACGCCATCTCTGCGGCAGCGACCGCAAGGCCGCCTTCACTGAGGTCGTGACAGCTTCTCACCAGACCGCCTTTGATGGCGGCGTGAACGGCGGCGAAGACTTTGTTAGCCTCATCCGTGTTGACTCGGGGAACGGTGCCCTCGGTAAGACCGTTGACGAGATTAAAGTGACTGCCTCCAAGTTCATCCCGGGTGGTACCAATAAGATACAGCTTGTTGCCGGGGGCTTTCAGATCCATCGTGACGGCTTGTTCAACGTGGTCGATCTGGCCGAGGGCAGTGATCAGCAAAGTTGAGGGAATAGCCACCGTTTGGCGGCTGCCATCCTTGTCTTCGTAACTGAATTCGTTGTTGAGGCTGTCTTTGCCACTGACGAATGGCGTACCGTAAGCGACGGCAATGTCCTGACAGGCAAGGGACGCCCGCACAAGTGTGCCCAGTGTTTCCGGACGCTCGGTATTGCCCCAGCAGAAGTTGTCCAGAATCGCAATCTTTGACGGGTCGGCACCCACAGCCACACAATTGCGGATGGCTTCGTCGATGGCGGAGGCGGCCATCCAATAGGGATCGACGTCGCCATAGCACGGATTCATACCACAGCTGACCACCAGACCTCGGTTTGAAGTCAGGTCCGGACGTACCACGGCGGCATCGGACGGGCCATCGTTATTGACGCCGACCAGTGGTTTCACCACGCTGCCGCCCTGCACCTCGTGATCGTATTGACGAATGATCCACTCTTTGCTGGCGACGTTGAGTGAACCGAGGATCTTCTTGAGGTTGTCAGTGTGGTCGGTGGATTCGGCCACGGCACTGGTAGAGCCAGTGGCACCCGAATCGGTGATCTCAAACGTGGCTTCGCGAATTACAGGGGGTCGGCCGTCGTGGAGGAATGCCATGGTGACGCGACCGACTTCGTTGTCTTCGTACTTCAGGACAAGCTCTTTGGTGTCGGTGAACTTGCCAATGACGCTGGCTTCGACCCCTTCCGAAAGACAAAGCTGTTCAAATTCCGCGACGTGGCTTTCCGGAACGGCAAGCACCATGCGTTCCTGAGCTTCACTGATCCAGATTTCGGTATACGACAGGCCCGAATACTTCAGCGGAGCTTTGTCCAGCCAGACTTCGGCACCGGTTTCTTCACCCATTTCACCCACGGCACTACTGAAGCCGCCGGCACCGCAGTCGGTGATGGCGGTGTACAGGTTGCGGTCGCGAGCCACCAGAAGAACATCAAGGACCATTTTTTCGGTAACCGGGTTGCCGATCTGTACAGATCCACCGCTGATGCTTTCGCTTTCCTCGGTCAGTTCGGCCGAGGAGAAGGTTGCACCGTGAATTCCGTCGCGACCAGTTCGGCCGCCGACGGCCACAATCAGATCGCCAGGTGAAACAAGACCTTCGCTTTTATCACGAGGAATCATGGCGATGTTGCCGCAGTACACCAACGGGTTACCGAGATAGCGGTCGTCAAAATAGACGGCTCCGTTAACGGTCGGAATACCCATACGATTGCCATAGTCCCGCACGCCGGACACAACACCTTCCATCACGGCTTTGGGATGCAGCACACCGGGTGGCAGTTCGTCGGCGGGAAAATCGGGGCGAGCAAAACAGAAAACGTCAGTGTTGCAGACCGGGCGAGCTCCCAGGCCGGTGCCCATCGGATCGCGAATGACGCCTCCCAATCCCGTGTTGGCGCCTCCGTAAGGCTCGATCGCAGAGGGATGATTGTGAGTTTCGACCTTGATGCAGACGTCCTGTTTGTCATCAAACGTCACGATACCGGCGTTGTCCTTGAACACGCTGACGCACCAATCGTCAGCGCCCAGGTTTTCACGAATCGTGACGGTCGCGTTGAAGATCGTTTCCTTCAGCATGTTGTCAAACTGAATCTCACGGACCGTTTCGCCATCCTGAGTTTCGACGTAGTAAATGCGACCTGCGAGCGTCTTGTGAGAGCAGTGTTCGCTCCAGGTTTGAGCGATGGTCTCCAATTCGATGTCGGTGGGGTCTCGGTCCAGCGATTTGAAGTAGTCGCGGATCGTCTGCATTTCGGCAAGCTGCAAGTACAACTGCCCGTCGGCGGACAACTTCATCAATTCTTCGTCGCTGTCCATACCACGAATAGCGACGGTGCCGAGTTCAAATTCGTAGTCGGTGCCGACGTGCAGGTCGGTCAATTGCAACGGGCCACTGACGACGTATTCGATCGCGTCGTTGGCGATAACTTTGGAGGAAACACGTGACTGTTCGGCTTCCGAAAGTTCGCCCGTCAGCCAGTACTTGCGGCAGGTGGCGACGGCGGTGACGTTGAGGTCTTGCTGAGAGAGTGCCTTGGCGGCGTTATCGGCAACGCTGTCGGTGACGCCGGGATGCAGCAGGACGTTCAGGCAACCACCATCGGTCGACGAAATATCCGGCAGCGCATTCACTCGAAATCGCTCGACAACGCCGTCACACAGCAGCACTTCGGCTGCTTTGCCAGCGTCAGCTTCGGTGAGTTCACCCTCAATCAGAAACGACCGAGCAGACCGCACCTGGGCCAGGGAGTCGATTCCCAGACTTTTGGCGTCGGCAAGAATTCGCAGGCCTTCGTGGTCACGAGCATCCTGAGACGGCAGAATTTCAATTTCCCAAAGCATTTCGGTGTTCCGTCAGTCTGATATCCGTACGCCGGAACACACAAGGCAGGGTTCCGACATGAATGAAGTGGATCGTAGACGTTGGCAGAACAGCCTGGTGCTGCTGCCACCTTTCGCCAGCGGAAGTATTCCAGCCACCAAACACGAGTTCAAGCAGCCACGAAGAGGACCTTCAGAAGATTGCAAAACCGAGATCCGGAAGACGCGTGTTTCTCAGACTTCGCCATTTGCATCCGCCGTGGTTGAATGCCACGATATGCCTCCCAGTCAAGCTTTTCCCACCGAACCGGAGATAACCCCAGATGACGTTTCGTACATATTGCCTGAATTCTGCCGTGGTCCTGTCCCTGATCGCGACCACCTTTGCTCAGGAATGGAAAAGCGGCGTGGATTGGCAGCAACCTCCCATCGTAACTCCAGGGGCCACTAACGATCAGCCTCCGTCAGACGCCATCGTGCTATTTGGTGGTCGAGATCTGTCGGCGTTCGAAAATGGTGATCAGTGGCTGGTCCAGGATGGCATCGCAATTCCTCGAAAGACAGGAATCACTTCCAAGCAGCACTTCGGCGATATTCAGCTGCATCTGGAATGGTCGGCTCCCACGGACATCAAAGGGACGGGACAGGGACGCGGTAACAGTGGCGTCTATTTAATGGGCAAGTACGAAGTGCAGGTGTTGGATTCGTATGAGAACGAAACCTACTTTGATGGTCAGGCCGGATCGATCTACAAACAGACCCCACCGATGGCCAATGCCATGCGAAAGCCCGGCGAATGGAACACGTATGACATCTTTTTCACAGCACCAGTCTTTAAGGTCAACGGGGACGTTGAAACGCCGTGTTACGTCACGTTGATTCACAACGGCGTCCTGGCGCTGAATCATTTCGAATTGCTCGGCCCCAGCAGCTACGTCGACGCACCTCACTACACGCCTCACGCCGAAACAGGACCGATCTCGCTGCAATTTCACGGAGACCCCGTAAAGTTCCGCAACATCTGGCTGCGAGAACTGAAGCCGGCCGTCGGGAAACGAACGTCGGCAGGTTTTAACATCGTGAAAGAGCCAAAGAAAAAACCGGCAAACGAAGAGAGTGAAGACGGCACGCAATCAGCCGAAAAACCTGCCGACGAAGCCGAACAGAAGAACGAAGATCAGAAAGATCCGACCACAATCGACGAGTGATCTGTACACTCAGCCAGACGTTGGGAAAGGGGGCCCCTTTCTCAACGCTTTACAATTCACCCGCCAGATGAAGCGCCAGCAGCGGATAAGCCGTTCCACTGTACGTAATGAAATGCGACTTGTCGGTGTTCAACGAACGAGTCCACCAGCGGCCGGAAACTCGCTGGTTTTCCTTCAACCACGTGAGCCCACGGCGCACTGACTCCGTGTCACAATTCAGACCGGATTGTTGCAGCACAATAAGTGCCAGGCCTGTCATATGGCCGTCGCTGCCCGGTGAGTCAAAGTCGGATTCGGCACGAATTTTCTCGGCGCGGTTGCCGCGTCCCCATTGCTCGGGCGCGGCAAAGGTGCGAAGACTCCAGCCGCCATCGGGCTTCTGTTTCTGAGTGATCAGGGAAACGATGGCCTGCTCTTCGTCAGCATCAAGAATTCCGTCAAACCGCGTTGAAGTCCAGAGTTTCAGAACGCTCGCGTATTCGTGAGGCGGCTCTGTATCACGCAGGTACGTTCTTAAACGTTCAACCCGACCCAACAGGTCCGGATCCTGAATCGAAGGTAACCATTGCGGGTAAGCGCTAACAGCCATGGCTGCCATCGTTGCTTCCTGATACGCATTCGATTCGAAGGGCGGCCAGCAGTCGAGTGATGTCCACGCGCCGTTGTCATCCTGCAGATCGAACATCAGTTTCAGAGCAGCGTCAGTTTCCGCTGAGCCCTGATGAAAGACATGGGCGTCCCATTCAGCCAGCCCGGCCGCCGCGTAAATCACCTGAGCCGGGCGAGTACCGCTCCTGAGCCGTTTGTGATTCGTTGCTTCCAGCTTTGCCAGTTCATCAAGGAAAAACTGACGCACGCCTTCCGACGGCAGGCCCAGAGAACTCGTGAGACGCGGCCGAATAAACAGGTACGTTCCATTGGTGTGACAGGTGATGCATTTTTTCTGTCGTGACCATGCGATCGCCCCGTCATCCAGATGATTTGCGGCCTTGTCAATGGAAAGATCATGGATCGGTTCGACCGCAAAAGCGGCCGGCACTGTTATCTCGTCAACCTCGTATTGGTTCGGTCGCTCGGTTTTTTCCGGTTCAGGTTTTGCCTCGTCGTCAGCCCTGCAGACAGATCCAGCAACCAGAAACAACAACATCAGAATTAGTGCACGCACGACTACACCTCTCGCCGAATTAACTATTGATGAGTGAGAACCTGTCGCCACCGAGTCAAATTCACCGCTGCTTTGCGAGGTTCTCTGACCCCGCACTCTGACCAACCGTTACTTGTCCATAAACTGAAACGCGAACACGTCCGCATTCTCCAGACTCAACCGCAGCCGAACAACTCGGCCCGACAACTTGTTTAGTGTTTGCCCTGATAGCCAGCGAACCCGGTGATTGACGAGGTCGCCGGTCAGTTCGCCACTGTTGAATGCCGGCAGAGGTTCTCCGTCAGCATCGCACAACTGTACGCCAACCGATCCATCTGCGGCACATCGATAGTTCAACGCCAGAACATTGCCGTCAAACGTCAGCGGCCTGGTCAGCATTTCACCTGTGCCGTTCAATGCGACGAAACCGTCCTTGCGGTATGTGAAACGACGAACTCGACTGTCGGGGCCGCTGTAGTAAGCTTCGGTTGCAAAAACAGACAATTCGTCGGGACGGCCAGGCAATTCAAGCAGGCCATTCGTCATATAGTTGCTGCGGTTGCCGTCTCGATCTTCAGGTGCCGTCTGCGGAATGATGGTGTCGCTGAAGCGATGAAAGGTAACTCCGTCCCTGCTTGACATAAACACGGGCTCCACCTGCTGCGTCTTTGGCAGGTACCGAGTTGGAAATCCTACCCGAATGTGGGGAGCTGCAAAGTAGGGCCGAATGGCATTCGTATACAAATGCTGATTCGGTGCGCCCGGATACGTCAACGCGATTGGCGCTGACCATGTCACGAAATCATCGGACGTGCACATCAGAATTGAACGAACTTTGTTGGTGAACGTACGGTGATAATCCACGTACTTTTTCGTCACTGGGTCCCAGAACGCCAGATTCTGAGAATCAAAGTAGCCCTCCGTGATTACCGGTTCGTCCTTGATCAGCGACCAGTGAATGGCGTCGGGCGATTTGAAGACGTACAGCCCCTTCTTCCCCAGCGGTCGACCTCTCGAGATCGCCTTGTATTTCGCATCCGCCGAGCATTCCGGATTGGCGTCGCGAAAGGGCACGAAACAATGAGTACCAATACCAGTCCAGACGATATTATTTTTCTTCGATCCTTCCCATTCATGGATTCCAAGTTTCGGCTTCGTCCAGTGAATACCGTCGTTGCTTTCGGCGTAACATGTGACCTCAGGGTGCGCTGACTTCATATCGACGGCATGAGAGCCCCGATAATACATCCGATAGATATCGCCGTCCTGAAAGATCGAATAATACGCGCACGTGTTTCCCTCCCACGATTCGCCCGTGACAAGCACGACTTCCCGAGGTTCAGGCTGCTGGACCTGAAGTTGCACTCCGTCGGACATGGAGTCGACCAGATGGCGGTCAACAAAAAGCTCACGACGGGACCCAATATTAATTGCGTCAGCAGCCGAAGCTACGCTGCCGCACGCAATCAAACACAAAGCGGGAACTGTTCCAATCAGACGACGGAGCGATATGGCAGACATAAGGTAGGCCGCATGTGCAGGAAGGGAAAAACAGAACGAAAACAGCATCGCAAATTCGCCCGCAAACTGAAAGCATGCGGGATCAAAGAGCCCCGGTCTTTCCGAAAAGAGCGGCACGTCCAATTCCACAGGCACACATCGAATTCCGTCGAACAAACTGGGTAGCGATTGACTACGACTTTGTGCAAAATGCGGCTCGCTCGACCACCGTACTCCTAAACAGGTCTATCCGACGTTGGACAACCTTCCTGACAATCAACTGATTCGGCTTTCAGTTGAAGGCAGTCTGGAGGCATTTGACGTGCTGGTGGTCCGATATCAGGACCGGCTGGTCCACAGTCTGACACAGGCGATTGGGTCTCGTGACGACGCGTTGGAAGTGGCTCAACAGGCCTTCGTATCGGCCTGGCGGCGGCTGGACTCGTTCCGTCAGGATGCCGCCTTCTATTCGTGGCTGTACCGCATCGCGATGAACGCGGCGATCAGCCGCAAACGTCAGGAGCGTCTGTCGACAACATCGCTGGACAATTACGTAGCCGCGTCCGGTAAGTCCCCGGTCGACCAGAACGTAGACACGAATCCGGAATGCCAGCTGGTGAGTCAGGAACACGTGCAGTTAGTCCAGGCAGCGCTGGCAAAACTGGCAGAAGAGTTTCGCCAGCCGTTAGTGCTGAAGGAAATCGACGGATTCTCCTACGACGAAATCGCCACGATTCTGGAAATACCGATCGGTACGGTCCGCAGTCGCATCTTTCGAGCACGGCGCGAACTGACGGAGCAGCTGAAACGGTTATTCCCGGAATAGCGTTGTCCGGTTAGTGCGTCGCCAAGTCCTGATTTTGGGGTAGCCGAAGTCGCCAGACTTTGGACGACATAGAGAAAAACCTCCAAACTCTGGCGAGTTCCGCTACGGAACAACCCCTGTTCTTAGTCTTGACAACGCTCTAGTCGCTGTACGCGGGCACCCATGGGTTCCATGAACAATAATACATTGCCTTAGGCACGGTCGCGCTCATCAACTCTTCGGTGAAGCTGTGTTTCGTCTGAGCGGATGCCCCCAGGATGACGTCCAGCAACGTTGGCATCGACGAATACTGGATCACTTCGTATTCCGACAGCCCCAATGACTCCGCCAGTGCCTGCAGTGCCTCTTCCTCATAGCCGACTTCATCCACCAGTCCGTTTTCGATCGCCTGGCTGGTGGTGTAGATCTGCCCGGTCGCGAGTTTGCGGACCTGTTCGTCATCAAGCGTGGATCGGTTCTGCTGAATCACGCCGACGAAGCGATCAAAAGAGTCCTTCAGAATGGCGTCCCAGACTTCCTGTTCCAGGTCAGACAGATCGCGAAACGGATTCAGCGACCCTTTTAGCGGCCCCGTGACCAACGGTTCGACGGTCACTCCGATCTTCGAAGCGAGTTCGGCGGCGTTGTAGCGAGGTATGATAACTCCGATTGATCCCGTCCACGTCGTCGGTTCCGCAAAGATGCGGCCCTCTGTTCCGATCCCCATCGCAAGATAATAACCGCCGGACGCTGCCATGCGTTTCATGGCGACGTAGATAGGTTTTTTCTGCGCCAGTTTCTGAAGCTCGTGGTAGAGCTGATGGCTGTCGGCGACAAGGCCGCCGGGGCTGTCAATCGCCAGCAGCACGCCTTGGACGTCGTCGTCTTTCTGAGCGTGCTCAATCTGTGCCAACCATCGCCCGGTAAATGGGGGCATGATCGTGCCCGAAAAGTTGATCACCACCAGTTTCGCCGAAGCAGTCGCGTCTCCGGAATGGTGCGACTGCTGCACATTTTGCGAGGTCGAAGTCGTGTCGACCGCTGTACTCAGCAGCAACATCACGTTCATAAAGATGGACGCCATCAGCACGGCCACCAGAATTCTGCGGCCCACCGAACGCATGGTGGACTCTCCCGCTTCCACCCGGATGACCACAGAGTTCGCTGATACGGACTTGGTATCACCAACGGACATCGATTCTTCGGTACTCATAGTTCGGTACTCATAGCTGTGGTTCCTGAACAGGGCTGGCGTCTGGCCCGCCCTGTCCTTTTCAACGCAGAATTCTTAATGATTATCGTGGTCACAACGTCCCTTCGGCACAATCTGTGACCGCCCGCATTCTGGTGGAAAACGTGACAGATGTGAAGACAGGCAGCCTGGCCAATATATTCGGGTCTGGAGGTCTGTTCGCCTTCTAAGCGTCCTATCCGTCGCAACAGCTGCTTTCAGCGACTTCCGTTGGAAATCCGTTTTTCCAAACAGTCGATACAGATCACGGTGACCAGCGTTGCGCGTGTGGGGTCCGCCCGTCTCTTCGGGCTGGTGCCCCCGGGTACGTCCCCCAGCGCGAGCGGAATTGCGATACCTGAATGGAATCGGGAATAGAGAAAAATGAGAACTCGAAAAAACGTTCAACAGTGTCTGCTGGCGGCAATCCTTGCCGCAACACCAGTGTACGTCGTTGCAGCAGATACCGCGTCCAACGACAGGCATTCTGCGCAAACGAGATCGATAGCGCTGCGCCCGGTCGGTAGAGCTGCACTCAAAACAGTGCCGCAATCGAACCGACGTATGACCGGAATTCCGCTGACTCGATATCAGCCGGACGCCAATCAGCAACGGTCAACGGTCAACAGCGAACTGCGAAAGCTCTTCCATAAAAATGGGCAGTCAATGCCATCAATGAGACCACAGGATCTGCCAAATACAAACGGCCCGACAATTCGCATGGTCCAACACAAAACAGACGCACCCGAGCCTGCGGTGATATCGAACGAAGAGCCGAAGAAGCCAGGACTCCTGAAGAGATTCCTGAACACGTTCAAGGCAAAAACACCGAAACGGGGAGACGAGCTTCCGACACCAGACCAGACTGGACAACAAGCCATCCCTGTAGTTCCACCGCCACCACCGATCGTTTATGAAGAAAACTCGAACGCACGACGAACGAGCAATTCTGTACCGGCGCGGACAGCAGGCTATCAAAAAGGGAATGGTCCATCGATTTTCGGTGCTGACAGACCACGTACTGCGACAGTGTCAGATCAAGACGAAGCACAGGCACTGATTCCGCAACATCAGGATCGTCGCGAAGACAGTTTCGTGGATCCGTTTGATGAACCGAACCTCGCGAGCGAAGAAGATACTCTGCTTGACCTGGATTCACTAATCGATGAACCCAACATTGCGAGAAACGAGAGTCAGGCGCCGTCACCACCACAGAAGACAGGTGAATCAATCTCCGATCAGAATCCGATTGCGCAGGAATCTGCGGCAGAATCCCAATCGCCCCTGCAATCACAGACACCTGAGCATGACGTAACGAACAGCCCACTCTCCGGATACCGACTGGACGCAGACGGACAGGTATACACGGAACCTACCGAAGGATCGACGACTGCATCGCAAGGCCCCGCCGTGACGACAGACATCCGGCCGGCTCGGGTACTACAAGCGAATGAAGAACCTGAAACGGCGATTGGTCAAACACCGCAGGAAGTCGGACAAACGGCAGACACGGAAAAACAGTCGCAGACTGTCAAGATCCCTTTGTTGGATCAGCAGGATGCGTCATTGTCCGTGGACACACCAAAGGAAGCCTGGGCCCCGTCTGCAGAAGCAGTGGCCAAAGGAAGAGAACTGGCAACTCCGATTGAGCTCAAACCGGACCCCGAACGGCTTCGTCAGCTGAGTGACAAGGCGCGCCGAGAGGCCCAGCTTTACCGGATTATGTCACGTACCGGACAGGCCGGGTTTAAGGGCTTTTGCCCTGTCGCTTTACGGAACCAGCGCGAACTGCTCGACGGCCGCGAAGAGTATCAATTCAGGTTTGGCCTGAAGACTTACTACTTCAGTTCGCCGGAAGCCAGGGACACATTCGAAGCCAATCCCGCTCGATATGCTCCAGCCGGAGGTGGAAGCGACGTAGTGTTGCTGGTGAATACGAATGAAAAGGTCGACGGAATTCTGGACTATTCATTGTGGTATCGTGATCGGTTATACATGTTCCGTTCACGAGAAACACAGGCGATCTTCTCACAGGATCCTCAGAAGTACGCCAGCCAGTACTGAGTTAGCAGTACCGGACATCAGTTTGGGACGACATATCGCCGCAGGGCCGCTGGATCCCGATCGATTGCCGTTGCAATGCAATTCGGCGAAGAGCATCACGAATAGTTGCTGTCGAGTCGGGGCCGGGGAAACAACGCCAACAAGACCGCACAGCGGACGTTGTATCTGGTGCGCCTCTCGCCCTGTGCCGACGTACACACAAGCGCGGCGGCGCCCGCATGAATCGTCGACGGCCCGGAACCGTTTTCAAAAGAATGTGGTCGTGCGGCTCGTGGGAACGCGCCTCTCGCAAGTAGAAAGACGTTCGCCATGACCACAAGTCAGCGTAATGCGCTGTAACTTCCGGGGCTGACTTCCAATGCCTGCTGCGTTCGGCCACGTCGGTGATTGTGCTGTTTCGAGCAGAACTTCCTTTCGCGCTCTGTGGTTTTCCTTGTCCTCGACCTGCAGCTACAGACAGTTTTGAGTTGTCGCGACGTCAAACGCTGTCCACCTTTCCACAGCTACTCGCAGCACTAGCGGAATTCTGTCACGCTTTGACAAAGATCTCGGCTGAATGGATGATTTTTCTTCCATCGATTGCCACGCTATGTTCCGGAATACGAACCGCCCTGCGACAGTGGACGGTGAAACGCGGAAAAACAAGCAGTTCGAAATCCACAACAGGGCAACTTGTCGCCCACACCGTAAGAGCCTTTCGTTTCGACTTCCGAGAATCAACCATGCGTATCGCTGACTTCGCTTGCTCACTGCCAATTACCATTCTCGCTGCGTTGCTCAGCTCTGCCGCACCAGGTCAGGCCGACGATGCAGTTCCGTACGCGATGCCTGGACGCGGCATCTGCGCTCATCGTGGTGCCAGTGATACTCATCCGGAAAACACGCTGGCCGCGTTTCGGGAAGCCATCATGCTTGGGGCACAGATGATTGAGTTTGACGTGGCGCTGACAAAGGACAGGCGGCTGGTCCTGCTGCACGACGCAACTCTTGATCGCACGACCGACGGCAGCGGCCCCGTGTCGGAAATCACTTTTGATGACGTCAGAAAGCTTGATGCCGGATCGTGGAAGAACAGGAAGTTCAAAGACGAACGCATCCCAACTCTGACAGAAGCATTGGCCGTGATGCCACAGAATATCTGGCTGAACGTTCACCTGAAAGGCGGTCCGGAACTTGCAAAGAAGGTCGCGGTGGTCATTTCCGAAACGAAGCGACTTGATCAGTGCTTTCTGGCCTGCGGACATGATGCGGCGGTTGCTGCCAAAACTGTGGTACCGAACATCCTGGTCTGCAACATGGAACGTCAGGGAAATTCGCAACAGTATGTCGATGAAACCATCGCCGCGAGCTCTGACTTCATTCAGCTGTATGGTGGCGATGCGGTTGATTCGGCTCACACGGAACAACTCAGCAAAGCAGGTGTGCGCATTAATTATTGTTGTGCGAACGAAGCAGAAAAAGTGGCCGCACTGTTTGACGCCGGTGTGGAATTTCCACTTGTCGACAAGCTCGGCGACATGCTGAAAGTGGCTGACGAGAAAGACATTGAACGGCTGACACCGGTGTATCGCGAACTCCTGGAAAAGTCTGGCAGGAAAGCGGCGCCAATGTTCGTTAATGGCGAAGCACAGGTCGTCCCGGCGTTTCAGGACCAGAATCAGTGGATCCATCACGACCTGTGGGTGGAAACGGAATTCGATTCTGACAGCGATGGCCGACCGGACCGAATGCACGTCAGTGTCACTCGGCAGCGTCAAACCGACACGGAAGGATTGAAGGTTGCTGCAGTCTATGTCTCCAGTCCGTACTTTTCCGGCACAGCGTCGGGCACTCGAGACTTCTTCTGGGATCCACGCCAGGAACCAGGCCAGCCGCCGAAACCGCACGCCCCGCCACCGTCGATTCCCCTGCAAACACGCCGCGTTGTGATTTCAAAGTCACACTGGAAGGACTGGGTTCCGCGAGGCTTCGCCGTCGTGCATTCGGCATCGCCAGGGACAGGCCTCTCGCAGGGTTGCCCCACCATCGGCGGCGATAACGAATCGCTCGCACCGAAAGCTGTGATTGACTGGCTGAACGGTCGAGCCCCTGGCTTCACGACACCGACCGGCAACAACAAAGTCAAAGCGTTCTGGTGCACGGGCAAAGTGGGCATGACCGGGACTTCCTACAACGGCACGATTCCTCTGGCTGCTGCGACAACCGGTGTCGAGGGATTGGAAGCCATCATCCCCATCGCACCCAACACGTCGTACTATCATTACTATCGTTCGCACGGGCTGGTTCGGCATCCGGGCGGATACCTCGGCGAAGACATCGACGTACTGTACAACTATGTCAACAGCGGCAATCCGGAACGCCGCGAAATCTGCAACTGCAATGTCCGTGATAAAGAAATGGCCAAGGGATTTGATCGAGTCACCGGCGACTACAATTCGTTCTGGGCCGGACGTGACTATCTGAACGATCTGGGCCCGTTGAAGGCCCCCTTGCTGATGGCCCATGCGTTCAACGACTGGAACGTCATGCCGGAACACAGCGTCCGCATCTACAAAGCCGTGCAGGCAAAGGGTGTGCCCGCGCAGTCGTACTTCCATCAGGGAGGACACGGAGGACCACCGCCGCTGAAAATGATGAATCGCTGGTTCACGCGTTATCTGTACGGGATCGAAAACGGCGTCGAGAACGATCCGAAGGCGTGGATCGTTCGGGAAAACGTCGATCGGCTGAAACCTACGTCCTATGCTGACTATCCAAATCCGGAGGCCGACGTGGTCACATTGCATCCGGGTGCAGGCGGCCAAACACGCGGTTCGCTGGCCGTGACATACCCAACGGAACGCGGCACGGAAACGGTGAAGGATAACTTCTCATTCAACGGAGCCACGCTGGCTCAGGCGGAATGGACTGATCACCGACTGCTTTATGTGACTGAGAAACTAAAGAAACCAGTGCATGTTTCCGGCATCGCTCGCCTGCGAACACGACTGTCGTGCAACAAACCCGCCGCCAACTTTTCGGTTTGGCTGGTTTCACTGCCGTGGTCCACAAACGCAAAAGCAAAGATCTATGAAAACGTGATCACGCGCGGTTGGGCGGATCCTCAGAACCATAAGTCTCGTTCGGAAAGCGAGCCACTGGTTCCCGGACAATTCTACGATCTGGCCTTCGACCTGCAGCCGGACGACCAGATCATTCCCGCCGGCCAGCAGATCGGCCTGATGATCTTTTCCACCGATCGTGACTTCACACTGTGGCCGGTTCCCGGAACGGAAGTAACAATCGACCTGAACGCGACCAGCATTGAACTGCCGATCGTCGGTGGAGAAGCAGCGTTCAACAACGCGATGAAGTAGAAAACGAATCTTATTCTCTGTGTCTCCGTGGTTCAGTCGCTTTATTCACAACGGAGACACGGAGGGACACAGAGAGAACAACGGAATCAGTCACCTTCTGTACATTCTTCCAGCAATTCCGCAATCACAGCCGACATTTCCGCACCGGCATCCTTTGAAAATCCCACTTTCACGTGCTTGACGATATTGCCCGGACCAATCACCACTGTGTGGGGAATGCCAGAGACGCCAAACTGCCGGGCAATGACAGAACCACGATCCAGAGCAACACCCGGCGACAGATTCTGACGGTCCAGAAAAGCACGAACCCGATCAGGAGATTCTTCCAGATTGATAGCCACGAAGATCACATCGGATGGTGCAAATGCCCCCGTGGCAGAAATGTACTCAGGCAAGGCAGCGATGCACGGCCCGCACCACGTTGCCCAGAAGTCGAGGACCACGACTTTGTCAACATGGTCACCCAACCGAAAAGTACCGCCATCAAGTGTGGGCAATTCAAAATCAACGGCCGGCTTGCCGATCAAATCGCCCCCGGCGGACACAGTTGCGCCATTGTCGGACAGGTCCCACTCGGGCTCCTGCGCATTCCTGGGTATCCAGTGTGCATACGACAACGTCTCTCCGCGACCTTCCAGAGTGCCCAAAAACAGATCTCGAATTGCGTTCGCCGGCACGCGGCACAAACCCAGCCCGGGAGATTCGCCAAACAGATGACCGTCGATCATTTTCTGGGGCGTCATGGTTAACGTAAACCCATTATCCAGCCGTATCTGTACGGCAGTCTCCGGTCGCAATTCCAAATCGGCGTCATCAACATCTGGCGGCCGCAACCAGATGACCGTCGCAATACGCTCACGCGGAAACCGAAACTCTTCCAACAGGGATTCGAAGCGAACAACTCCGTCTGCGAAACCCAAAAGACGACCTCGCAGCACATCTCCGTTGGGAGCAAGCAGAACGTGAGTCGAAGGGTCATCGCGGCGGAACCGAGGGATCGTGAGCGTGCGCAATCGGGTTTCCTCCTGGATGAACTGTTTGACAGAAGCCCCGACGAAGTTCTGCACTTTGAAGTCATGGATCTCCAGCAGTCTTTGACTATCCATCACGCGGCCGTCAAAGCCTCGCACACGTACGGACACCTGCGTCAATGCACTCGCGAACAACAGCCCTCGTTCCGCCACACCTGCCGGGTTCAACGCAATCGTTTTGACTTCGTTGTTATTCACATAGACGTGAATTCGGCCATCGCGAGTCAGTAACCGGATTCGGGCTTCCGGCTGCTTGACAACAACGGCACCGTCCTGAATCCCGCCGCGGACTGCGTTCAGCAAAAGCATGCGCGGGTCCTGGTTCAACGACTTATCCGAGACAAGGATTTGGTTGGGGGCAATCGAGAAGGTCACCGCAGTACCGCGTTCAGGAGTGGTCATGCCCCTGGCATTCCACATCGCTGTACGTTTCTCCGCATACATCCAGATCGTCATTGCTCCGTAACTTTGCCCGCCCCATTTCAGCTGGAACGAAACGTCATCGCCGTTAAGGATCGAATCGTGGCTGTAGGATTTATTGTTCGTCCGGGTAAACACGAGTACATCGTTTTGGGGTATGGATACGGGATTGCCGACTGCATCCTTCCATCCGCCGCCGCCGAAGCCCTCGTGTCGACTGCGGTCAGAAGCACCCAGTTCAATTGCCTTCACATGGCGATTGGGTAGTTGCCGGGTGTCCATTACAGGACTGGTGATACGGAGAAACTCTTCGTCACAGCCTTCCAGACGGCACGGCAGAACATCGCCGCTTCCCAGGTAAAGCACGTCCGGATAGGCGGCCGTGTTAATCGTCAGTTCTGTGGGCTCCTCGCCGCGTTGAAAACGAGCGTTGCCTTTGGAAATCAGCGTTGTGGAATTTCGACCGCCGATCGGAATCCACCGAATCGGACTGGAACCGCTGTCTTCCACCGTCAGATTGCCCCCCAGTGAACCACCTTCAAAGAACAATCGGTCCGGCTCTGCGTTTGATTTTTCTGCGATCGGAAGCACAACACGTCTGACGCCGGCAAGGGAGGACGTGATCGGAGTTCTACTGTGATCGGTAGACAACGTCACCGAATCAACGTCCATCGAAACCAGATCTCCGGAGATAAAGCCTCCGTCCCGCCATGCAATCCGAGTCTTATCCTCAGTCTCTGACTTGTCAACATGGGTCGAAATAACAACGCGACTTACATCCGAAACCGGTATCGACATAACGTCGGAAATATCGCCGGGTTCCACAGTCGGAGGTGACTCATCAGCAGGATGATTGACTGCAATCCGCAGCGTCTGGTCTTCAGCAAGCCCCGACAGTGTTCCGTAGTGGATTGTACCGTCCTTCAAATGAACCCTGCTCTCACCGGGCAACAGGGACTGAGGCAGCACACCGTCCCATGCGGCAACTTGAAGATACTTGATGGACAGGTCGCTATCCATGACATGAAAGACGATGCCATCCCGCGGTTGCTCCCACGTACCGGAAGCTGTCTTCCCCAGCAGCTGTCCGGCGCTGGAGTAGACGGCCATGACCTTTTTGGGAAAATCGACGAACAGACGGAAATGTATCTTGCGCTGGTCTGTTGGAATCCTCTGCAACTCGACGAAGTCCGGACCGCAACGGGCCACCAATTCGTCGCCCCACATTTCCACGCGAGGAATGTTGTCTTCGTTCGTACCCAGCGTGACAGCGAAGTCGGGAACCGACGACGAGGCGACGACAACTTCCACTTCACACCGATCGGGAAATGTCATTTTGTGTCGCAGTTGTGTGTCGCCAACAATGGTGGTCAGAGAGCCGTCGTTGTCCTGCCGCCAGTCGCTGAATTTTTTTCCCGTAGCATCAACACTCCACCCTTCCAGGCCTCGCAGTCCCGAGAACACCGCCCCGTGACCCAGACGGCGCCGAAAATCCGCGATCTGGTTACGCAGTATTCGCATGTTGCCGTGGCGGCGACTGCGAAAGCTGAGGTATTCCGAATCGACTGCCGTGATCGCCCCAAAGACCATGTTGTCGTTGATCATTGTAATCCGAAATTCATTATCCGGCACGACTTCAACAGGGGTGTCCGGCTCAGGAAAATGAATGGAGGACAGGACGGACAGGTCGATTTGCAGCGGCTCCGCAAATAGCGATGACGCCTTCCAGGTCAGTGTGTCCCCGCTGGCGGAATCGAGTTCACCACCGAGGCTGTCGCCGTTGCTCCAGAACAGCATCGGCACTGCAGGAGGAGACGCCACGATCAACGATGTTGGCAGAATCAGAAGTGTGGCCAGGAGCACAATTCGCATAAGAAGACTCTGTTCGTACCTGCGATGCATTCAACAAGTTGCCGTTGAATATTTCGCTACCGTTCGTAGATCGGAAGAAATCGATAATTCAACGCCAGCGCCAGCAACGACATGGAAGTGCCGTAGGCTGGACCGTAACTTGACGGAAAACTGCCATCATCGCTTTGCATCGCCTTCAATTGCCGAATCGTTTTGGTGTTCCACTTGTCCCATGCGGCAAAGTCACCCTGAAACAGTGCCTGGGCCATGTAATAACGAAAATAGAACGGATAGCTGGTCGGCGCGTACTGAATGTTCCCAACCGTCTGCCGGAAGACCGCCTGCGATTCCTTCAGATCCTTCCGACGACCGACCGCATACACCAGCGACGCGATTGCCTGCAGATTCTTTCTGCCAGTTGAGCCGCCGCTCGTTCCTGAATATCCAACTCCGCCCTGACTGGACGTCATCTGCCGGAAATAGTCGATCGCCTTGTCGATGCATTCATCGGGCACTTTGACGCCCGCGTTGCGGGCAGCGAACAATCCCATCAACACCGCACCGGCAACGGACGTATCAGAGTTATTGTCTGACGGCGAATAACGCCAGCCTCCCCATGAGTTTTTCTTCTGCGACGTCACGGCGCAACGGACGGCAAGTTCCAAAGCTTCTCCGATGGACCGTCGCCTCTCGTTTTCAGTGCCAACCCACAAGGTGTCTTCATCCAGAACACCATAAACCTCGGACAGACCCAGCATGCCGAATCCGTGGTGATACATGCTGTTGCCCAGATAACCGGTGGCGCCGTTCTGTGCCGTAATCATGCTGCGGACCGCCGCCCGCAGATTCTGACTGTATTTCCCGAAATTCGGGTCCTCACCGCTGGCCAGAAAAACCATGATCCCCATGCCCGTGATCGCTGCGCCGTTGGATCCGCGACCATGACTGGCAGGCTGACCGCCCCAGTCACCACTTTTCACCTGGTGCTCAGCCAACCACGAAAGCCCTCGTTCATAAATTATCTCGACATCAGCCGGAACGCGCGCCCCGAAACGAAGCTGCGGATCCTGAGCACTTGCGTGATCGACACCTGTGACGGAAATACACAATACCACCAGCAGCCCCGCGACGAAGCACCACCGAGGATTTGTCGATCGCTGCGTAGGGTCGCCAGCCATCATTGAATGCTCTCCACGGCGTTGAAAAATGCATCCAGCCCATCGCGAAATTCAGCCGGCAGTTCGTTCGCGGAAGATCCCGTGGATTGCTGCACACCTCGGTGTTCCACGTGAGCCTGCAGGTCAGCACTGGTTCCGTACAGCGCCAGTGCGGGCTGGTCTGTGTCACCGGTGCCTCCGCCGCCTGGTGTGGCACCTCCGCCTCCGCCACTTTTCGGGTTGGCCCGCTTCGCCTCCAGCAGCAGTTCGATCACTTCCGTTTCTGCTGCAATGGCTTCCCGACCGGTTTCGGGGCGACTTAGAATCTGTGTTGTCTCGTCCATCACGGCCACAGCGGCGGCGATCGTCTTCAGCTCCTTACCGAAGTTGGCTGCACTGTCAGGCAACGATCGGATATCAACGATTACATTCTTCAGTCGACTGTGCAGGCCATCCTGTACTTTTGACAATCCCGTCGCTCGGCCAACGTATTCGTCCCGCTGCACTGCCTCGCGCGACTTTTCCACGCCGCGGGTCTCATCCCGCAGATCGATTTCGGCTTCAAGAATTCGCATCACCTCCAGCACGATAAAGGGCGGCAAACTGGCGCCCGACTTTGAACCGGGTCAGCATCCGCCCGGCGCGGGTTCCACCAGTTCTTCCGCCCAACGATCCAGGGTATCACACCAGAACTCTGACCGGGAAATTCCTTCGCCGGTAAAGTTGTGACGGACGCGTTCGCCGATGGCTGTCACCATGGACGTCACTTTCATTTCTTCCATCTGTGCGATGACGCGCAGAAATTTCGGTTCCTGACGACGTTCGTAGTACGCTTCAAGGTCAGACTGAATGATCCAGATGGACTGACTTTGCACTTCTTCGCGTTCTGCAATCCTTTCGACCTGCGTGTGCTGACGATCATCGAGTTTCGAGGCATCAAGACCGAACCCCTTGAACAATGTTCGATTCAGGTCAGCCGCAACTTCCATCTGGCGTCGTGAAGCGGCCTTCAGTCTTTTCACAAACGTACTGTTTTCCAGGTCGTCCATAATCTTCTGCAGGTCGGCACGTACTTTCGCAAAATCCGCCAACAGGTCGGCCTGTTCTTCCACCGCCTCATCAACGCTTTCCTGCGGAGGACACGGTTCGCTGTCCTGCTTCGGTCCGCCGTGCAGAACGGTCGTGGGCAGCGTCAGCCTGCTTTTTCCGCCCTTGGCAGGGTCTTCTTTCTTTTCTTCATTATCTTCTTCTTCCGACTTCATGAAACCGGATTCCACATCCGTTAACTGCGGCGCGGCGGCGGGCTGTTTTTCACCGGGCTCTGATTCACCGCCTTTGCCAGACTTGTCACTACGATTATTTCCGGCGGTCGGTGCTGTTTTTGACTGTCCTTCAGAACTTTTTTCGGACGGCGGCCTGCGTGCGCTGGCGGCAGAAGCCAGCAGGTCGGCGACAGACGGCATGCGGTGTTCGCCAATCTGCTTCAGTTTCTCCAGGGCGGTGGCCCATGTCTCCAGGTGCCCCACCAGCATTTCCGGATTCCGCATGGCCTGCCGAATCAATTGATCCCCGTGATCAGTGACGGCTCCCAGACGCTGTGCGTTAGCACGTTCGGCCGCGGCCTGTTGTTCAATACGGCGACGAGTCTTCGCTTCGTTCAATTGTTCCGAATCCATACGGCGCAGTTCTCGGTTGGCATCGTGCAGTCGCATCTCTTCTTCGTAAACATCATCTGCCAGGCTGGCCCAGCGACGCAGCTGATTCTTGATCCAGATCGCGTGTTCCTCTGGTGTCATCACGTGAATCAGACATGTGGGCGAATACGTGCGGCCGCGTTCGGGTTTAAAGTCTTCCGCGTACGCTCGTATTTCCAGCGTCTGTGCTCGCACGTTGTCCCTGAGTGCACAAAACGTCGCCTGACTGGAAAGTGCCGTTTGCTCAGGCTGGCCGGTCGACACAATCTTATCCCCGGTCTCGGGATGCGGATTTCGCAGAGGATCCGCCACCCCGCGCCATTCGACACCAATTTCCTTCACGCCATAGTCATCGTCTGCCTGGATATCGAATGAGATAACTTCCGTGGAAAGCACGACCTGCCGAGGATCCAATTGCTGTACCGACACGCTGGGTTCGGCATCGTCAACGGCTTTGATCTTCAGCATGAAGCTGTCTTTGGCGGTCAATCCCAATTTGTCTGTCCATTGAAACTCAACGGTCTCCGAATCGGCAACAGGAACCGGTTTGGCAAGGATTCTTGACCCTTCGAACTTCGCGGCACTACCACGAACTGTGGCCGCCTGCAGATCGCGACTGATGTCTGCGGCGAATTCTGCAACCGACCCCTTCAACAGTGAAATCACTCCACCACGGGCGTCGATCGAAAGATCTCGCGAGTACTGCAGGTAATCAGGCAGCGTGACAGATGCGATCATGCTGTTCAGTTCCGGCCGAGTGGCCACGCGTACGTCCACCGATTCACGAACGTCGCCGATGCGCACCTGCAGAGTACCGGTTTCCATCTGTGGCGGAATCCGAAATTCATACTTGTCGCCGGTGAGTTCCGTGTCGACCGGTGACTGTTCATCAAAGCGGACAGAACCGCTTCCCGGTGTCCATTGTGTGTCTGGCGACAGCTGGGCATGGAATGAGAACTCTTCGCCGTGCGGCACGACGATCTGCGGCGGCAGTTCTTCGACCTGGGCAAACGTGTAGCGATCGACATTCTGCCATGGCATCAGCCAGCGCTGTAACGCGTTCCAGCCAGCGGCAGGCACGACAGCCATTGCCAGAATCATCAGCAACACGGGCACTGCGGCAATCGCCGCCCATGTCTTTTGTCTTTGCTGAGGCACAGCATCAGAAAAGTCGCGGTCACGAACAGCTGCGTCAACGTGTTCGACGGCCGCCTGCGCCAGCGTTTTACTGGTCCCCAGATTGCTGTCTTCGCGGGCCAGTTCCACCACGCTGAGCAACTGATCGCCCATTGTCGGAAACCGGTGTTTCAACAGGGTAGCCACTTGTTCCATGCGCCGCGTGCCCCATACCCAGCGGTGACACTTCAACGGAAATAACACAGCAAACCCAAGACACCCCACAACCAGGATCGCGACACGAACCAAACCTGGCGTATCAACGAAACGGTCCAGCACAAACACCGCCACGTAAGAAAGTGTCAGACCAAAGACACCGGCGAGAACGCCTTCAGCAATTTTGACTTTGCGAACCTGCCTGCGAAACTCGTCCAGCCGTCGACGAGTGGTTTCGGGTATCCGAATTGACGGTGAAGTCATGCTCGATTTTCTCCGAAGCAGGCTGTGTGACGACGACGGCAGGGCGTGTTGTGTCCACCACCCGGTACGTGAAGCAACAGTATATGCCTCAGGCACAACCGGGAAGAGGCGCAAATTGTCTCAAAACGTGCATAATCCAGGATCAACGTTTTTCCACGTGAGCGCACTTGTCCGTGCGGACGCAAAAGCCACACTAAGAACGCAAGGAAAACATGGTCCCAGTATGTATTCACTCGTTTAACCTAACCGCGCGGGCGACGCCCCGCGTTGTGCGTGCCAGGAAAAACGCGGCCCAATGGGCACGCGGTTAAACGAAAAATCGCTCCGGCACGGCTGGATACTACGTACGAGGATCATAGAAAACATACTCAAACCGCAGCGCAGTCGTCTCGCGTGACTAATTCACGCGGCATATTTTCCTGTTCATAATCCAAGCCGAAAATTAGTCGCGTGAGCCTGGTGAATTTGTGCAAGATCGTTTGCCGTCTGGCGACAGGACGGTACAAGATACGTTGGAATTCCTTTTCATCACCCGGTGTCGTGACGTTCGCAGCCGGAAGACAGGACGACCGCGACGAATGCGCAAGACCTACTTCATCAGAGATTCGATCGTGAGCACGACGTCGCGACTGACGATACTGATGACGTTCCTGGTAGCGTTATGGTCCAACGGGTATCCACCCGTGTTCGCTCAGGAAGCAGAATCGACACAAACGACACTGCCGAAGCCAAGCGACAATCCGCCGAACATTGCGCCACGAATTGAATCCGCCATTGAAGAACGAAAACAGGCTGAGGCTGCCCGCACAGCTGCCGCAGACGCAGCGAAGGCTCAAAAGCAGGCCCAGCAACTAATAGGACTGGCAGGCATGATTGGCGGAGCCATCCAGGATGCGTTCAATCCCAGACCGAAGGTCATTCGCCGAGCTATGCCTGTGCCCCTGCGCCTGCCGCAGTTAGAGATCATGCAGCGGAAGATAAAGCCACCGGCTGCGGAAATCGAGCAACGCCTTGGGCGACTTCAGGCGTATTCACGGGCGACACAGGACTGGGTCGCGTCCGTCTGCGACCTGTCTGACGAACAGACGGCGAAACTGGCAGCGATTTGTCGGCAGAACGTAGACGCGTCTCAAAAAAACTGGCTGAAGAAAGCCCAAAACGCGAACCGCAGCAACAGATTCAGCGACACGTTTCCAATAAAATTCACCCTGCGACCGGGGGCCGCAGACGACATCGATTTGGTTCGTTTTCTGAAACCCATCGATTCGCTGCAATCGTTGCTGACCGTTGAGCAAACAGAAGCTCTTAACGCCGCCATTGCCGAACGAAGGCAGTTTCAGGTGGATTGCATGGTCGGTCAGACAATCAACATCATGGATGTTGAACTGTTTCTGACGGTGGAGCAACGAGAGCATTTTCGAACAACGCTGCCATCTCGCGTGGAAAACCTGCTCGGACAATCACTCTCGCTGTTCCCTCAAACGTATTACTACAGACAGTCTTCGATCGCTTCGCTGATGCAGAATGGTGATCACCTGAACGTTTTGACCGACATTCAAATAATCAGGGCACAGAAAATCTCGGCGACCGACAGGAAAAAGGTTCAGGACATCAACCAGCAATACGTTCGTTTCAGGTCGAGCGAAAGTGAGGAGCAGTGGCACAACCGCCTGGAAGAAGGGGCAACCGTACAGCGAGACCGTGTGTATCAGGCATGTGCTGTTCGGGCCAACTACCATCACGCCGCAGACGACCTGTCTGAATCCCAGACAAGACATCTGATGGTCGCTGCCAGGGGTGTTGCCGAAGACATTGTCCGTACGTGGAAGAAGCAGGCTCAGAAAACTCTGGACTCCTATACTCGACGTATGGCACCAGGTGGTCCGTTCGGTGGGAATATTTCGTTTTCGGTCAGAGTGGTTGATCTCGCTCTCATCGATCAGAATTCGATTTGGCAACATACCCTGGCGAACTTCACGAACGGTACAGACCATGCCGTTCAGATTCGGGGCGAATCCCGACGTCAGGCTGATGCGGCAACGATTGTCGGCTTCCTTGACAGAGAATTATGGCTGCACCAGGACCAGCGATCGCAATTGACAGAGCTTGTCTACGATTGCGTTCCAGAGAATGGAGTCGCGTTCAACCAGTCAACGATCCATTTTGCGGACGTGTCTTTAATCCTGCTACCACTGTTCAGGATGTCTCAACAGGACGTATCCATGTTGACGCCACCACAACAGGACGTCTGGAAGAAACTGAAGGCTCACTTCCACTTCACGGAACGCGCAGCTCATGTGCTTAACCTCGCCAATGGCGGATCAATATCGATCGAGATTCCAAAGTGACGTATTGAGCCGACAACACCGGAACGCCCGTCCGCGTCACGGCAACATCCTGCCTCCATTCACGCAATCAGAACGAGTACTTAATGTCAACAACGACCGCCCCGACGACAGAACTGCATTCCGACGACGTTGCCGCGATCGACGAACTACGGCAGGTTTATCAAAACCTGAAAGCGGAACTGGCCAAAATCATCGTGGGCCAGGACAAGGTGATTGAAGAACTGGCGATCTGCCTGTTCGCACGAGGACATGCGTTGCTGATGGGTGTCCCCGGACTCGCCAAGACGCTGCTGATCAGTCGCCTGGCCGAAACGATGTCGCTGAACTTCAGCCGCATTCAATTCACGCCCGACCTGATGCCCATGGACATCACGGGCACTGATATTCTGCAGGAAACGGCCGAAGGACGTCGCGAATTTGAATTCATGAAAGGACCAGTGTTTGCCAACATCGTCCTGGCCGATGAAATCAATCGAGCCCCCTCAAAGACTCAGGCCGCGATGCTGGAAGCGATGCAGGAACATCGTGTCACCGTAGTCGGTCGATCGTACACGCTGGCACCTCCGTTCTTTGTGCTGGCAACGCAGAACCCAGTGGAACAGGAAGGCACTTACCCGCTGCCGGAAGCACAGCTTGACCGTTTCATGTTCCTGATCAATGTCGACTATCCGTCGCGGCTGGAAGAAATCGAAATCGCCCGCACCACCACAGGTGCCTCCCTGCCCACACTGGAAACGGTGCTGGACTCAGAATCTGTACAGCGGTTTCAGGAACTTGTGCGACGAGTCCCCGTGCCGCAGCACATTTATGAATTCGCCGTGGACCTTGTCAGGCGAACTCGCCCGAAGGTTGACGAATCTCCGGAGTGGTTGAAGCCACTGGTGTCATGGGGTGCCGGCCCGCGAGCCGTGCAGTACCTGATTCTGGGAGCCAAATCGCGAGCCGCCCTGACCGGGAGCTACATGGTGCGACTGGAAGACGTGATAGAGGTCGCTCAGCCCGTGTTGACTCACCGAGTTCTGACGACCTTCAACGCAGAATCAGAAGGAATCACCAGCAGCGACATCGTGGACCGCCTGGTAACAGAATTGAACGAACAGACAGCTGGAAAGTGAATTGCCACTGACCACCCGGAAAATCCGCGAAGTCTGCAGCACGGTTGTTCCTTGACTGGACAGCGCCAAGTCTTTTTGTGTTGTGTGTTTAAGTCGTGATGTGGTTTGGTTTTATGGATCTTGACATGGCGACGGAAAAGAGACGACCCTGCGCGTGATAAGACGTTTCACTCGGAAACCA
>JBDONA010000749.1:0-1562 GCA_039831575.1 Fuerstiella sp.
CGCAAATTTGCCCCGCAGCGAATTCCGCGTGGGAACTTGCCCCGCTCAATTAGTTTTTCAACGTGGCGAGTTGAGCAGTTCAGAAATTTCGGGCCCGCAACCTCTTTCTTCGTGCTGAGTGCTGGCAAATCCGCCACGTCTGTATGTGCCGCAATTCCACCTGCGTTCTTGTCAGCAGCGGCGGTCGTCGTGACAAACTCGCCGCTATTGGTGTTCCGAAATCCTGGTGCCGCCTTAGTCATCGTTAACTCCCGTTTTGCGAATAGTGCTGAACTGCTTGTTCAACACGCGAACGGGGATGATTCTGACGCGAAGTCAACCGATCGGTAGTTCGGTCAAAGGTTGAATCCGGCGAATGGCCACTTGTGGCCACTTGGGGCTTGGGCTCATTTCCAGTCAGGCATCAGGTGCGCGATGCCCCACGCTTCGGCAAGCGACCGGGTAATTCGTATGCTCTTGCTGTTTTCACAAACCAGGAGGTGGCGCCGTTCGGCCTCTTTACGCCTTCTTTGCCAGGTTTTTGACGGCAGCGGTTCCCCTTTGGGATGGTGGGGCCCAGTTGCTGGCACAGACTCTGCCTGTGATTCACCAATCCACCTTCGATATTGACCCGGCGCGTAGGGAGCCGACCAAGCCCGGTCAATTTCTGTCGCCATCAAATGCCGTTCAATGTCAGACAGATGTTCTCTGAACTTTCTTAGGTTGCCTTCGTCAGGTAACTCCTGCACAGTTGCTAGCACCGCGTCCTTTAGCGGCAGTGGCGGCTGTGCCTGGGGCACCATGCCTGTCGCGATCCGCAGTACGTCGCGCAGCCTTTGAATATGCCCCTGTATTTCCACAAGGAGCTGGTCCCGCACCTCGGCTGACGTTCCTCCTATTACTGCCGGAATGACGGTCTCCGCCCGACGCAGTACAACGGCCACATCCTCGTACAGGCAGTTGCGATCCGCGACCCAGATTCGGGCGTCATCACTCATCTGAGTGTCATCTGCGTCAGACATAATTCCGATTCCTTTGAGTCGAAGATCACGAAAGAAAAAAACTCTGGCGTGGTTCAGCCCACTTCAAACTCTGTCATTTTTCAACAAGTAGCGACCGCACCGGGTCCCGAGTAACGAATCCCACCATCAAATCCTGACGGGGCCATCAGGTCACCAGCGTCACCCCGTCGCCCATTCATCGCTTAATGCTTCGGCCTGTTGCAGGACGAGCTTTACGGCGGCGGCCTGCAGGTCAGGTGGATAGCCGAACTTCTTCAGGATGCGACGGACGACGACTCTGATTTTTGCGCGGGCGGATTCACGGACGGTCCAGTCGATGCTGACATTCTTACGGACGGTCATAACCAGCTGAGTGGCGATTACCTTCAATTTATCATCGCCCAGCATCTCTGTGGCGGAATCGTTTTGTGCCAGCGCGTCGTAGAAGCAGACTTCGTCTTCGGTCAGTCCGAGGTCTTCACCACGGTCGCTGGCTTCTTTGAGCTTGTGAGCGATCTGGATCAGTTCTTCGATGATTTCCTGATTGCTGATCGCCCGGTTGTGGTAGCTGTTCATGGCATT
>JBDONA010000953.1:0-1562 GCA_039831575.1 Fuerstiella sp.
CATCCGCCATCGCCACCAGTTCCACGCCGGAGTCTGCGTTCAGCGCCTGAGACGCAGCACCGGTTCCTCGCCCGCCGCATCCGATAAGGCCAATCTTTAACAGATCGCTGCCGCTGGCGAAGGCTCCTGCAGAAAGTGTCGGTGACACGGCCAGAGCGGCAGTGGCAGCCGTACTGGTGGTGAGAAACTGACGTCGGTTGGATTCGCTGGCGGCGCTCATGGAAGCTTCCGGATTGAGGCAGGAATAGGGTGGGGGAACACGACGAGCAGACGCATGTTGCCGTGGTGCCGTCCCAGCATAACCGCAAGTGCCTGTCGATGTGAAATGATTGCCCACCAGGAAACGCAATCTTTCCGAGTGCGCACAAAAAAACGCGTGCCGTTATCGAAACGGCTCGCGTTTGGATCAGAGAAGCAATTCTGCTTTTCTTACCTATTTCTTTCCCGGTCCTTCAGCCACGTCCTTTGTACCAGGCATTTCGCCGGCTTTGATCAGGTCGCCAAAGGTCTTGCCTTCTGTCGCACTTTTTCCCTTTTCAGCCTTGGTCAAAGCTTCTTTGATCTTGGCCAAATCAGACTGGTTCTTCTTGCCGACAAATTTGCCCACAGCGACGCCGAAGTTATTGCGATCCTTCTTGGTCTTGGAAGGGTGACACATCGCGCAGCCGATTTTTCCGTTCTTACCGTGCTTCTTCACGAGATCCGGATAAACTTTACTGGCCTCTGTATTGTACTTAGGACGAGCTGATGCTGAGTCGCCGGTCAAAGCGACGATCGCAAACAGACAAGCACCGGCGATCACAAAGCGACCGAGGGTTTTCACACTACGCATTCAATTGTCTCCAGAGTTCTTGATATTTTCTGATGAAGTCGCCACGGAACCGGCAACAGGGCCATTCTTCGGTCAGTCGACCGTCAAATCAACATCGAAATGACGGCGTTTTCCCGCACCATGAAACCGCCGACCGCCACCTTTGTCAAGTGTTACAAGCGGGCAGGCTGCGTAAACTTCCCGATATGACGCAAGCCAGGCAACTGCCTTATGGCCCCTCATTATCAACGGAACTGTTGGTGTTTCGCGGTCAATCGTTGATATTTGACGCTGCGAATCGCAGAACTTCGTATTGCTGGTGCCGCTCGTTGGAGTTCGGTTTGCGAATTTGAAAGCCCGGCCGCTGCGAAAAACCATGGTGTACACGTTCTGCCTTGTCATGATCGTAATCGCCCGAGTGGGCGTGCAGCAGATACCTGAGGACCAGCGGATTCTGCCGGTCGATCTTCCATTCTTCCTGCATTCCGAACGACGCCCCCATCCAGCCGTCCTCGCGAACGTGCCAATACGTTGGGTAACGAGGATTCTGAGGATGGTCGAAATATGTGACCCCTTCGCGAACCAGGTGTCGAGTTTCTCCCGTGCCGACAACAACGGGGCCGCTGTAATCTATCCACCGAGCCCGCTTGCCGAAGATGTCGGACTCTCCAACCAGACCTTCGCTGTTGCTTAGCTGACCGCCGCCAAAGTAAGCCGACAGTGTTTTGGAAACTCGCACCGCCAGTAATCC
>JBDONA010000322.1:0-1561 GCA_039831575.1 Fuerstiella sp.
GCACAGCAGCGGCAGCAGCAGTATGACGACACGTTGCTGAGAACGCGGTCGGTACCAGAGTGCGGCACCCGCAGCCAGCCCCATCAGACACAGCCCCGAATTCACAATCATGTAGCTGCTGTACGTCTTCTGTATCTGACTGACTGCCTCAGCG
Source organism: Fuerstiella sp. (assembly GCA_039831575.1). GTDB lineage: Bacteria > Planctomycetota > Planctomycetia > Planctomycetales > Planctomycetaceae > Fuerstiella. The sequence goes on from JBDONA010000322.1 coordinate 155, forward strand.
TCCGGAATATCAGGACTCGTGATTCCTGACTGTAATTGCACAGCCAATTCGGTTGCGATCGGTTCGGGAAGCTTCACTGAACGATACGCACAGAATCCGCCGGTTATCAGCAGCAGCACGGCTGGAATCGCAAACCAGAACGATCGCTTCACGTGGTTGCTCCACAACACCTCCAGACCGATCGCAGCGGAGGTCAGAATGGCAAACGAGGCAACGCACACGAACCGATTGTGTGGCCGTAGATTGAATACCGGCCATCTCAGGACATGGACAAACCCCGGGATGTTCAGCTCCCATGCCAGAGCGAACAACGCCATGATCAGCAGGCAAACATTCACGGAGCGGTGCCGACTGCTGCACCACGCGAACGGTGCAATCAGCAGTGTCAACAGCAGGCCGGTGTAGGCGGCTGAGGCACTTTCAAACTCCGAGTGGCCAGGAAATCGGTGCCAGCCTTTCTGTGACGAGCCGTAGACTCTGGGAAGTACCACGCGGGGTAACGATCGAATCCCGCTGGGAGGACGATCATTGAAGATTTCACCCGTGTCACTCAATCGCGAACCACTTAGTGAATATTCCGCCAGCGGAAGCAATTCGGGCGCGGACAGGAGGAACCCAACCCCCCAGCCGCCGACCAGCGCGGCTGCTGCGACCGCGATCTTTTTCAGCATCCGGTGTGACCGGTATTCGCAGACCAGTGCATAGATCGCAAAGATCCCCGACGCCAGCAGCACATGGCCAGCCGTGTCAAGCTGCCCGCCGACCGTGACAAGTGCCGTCACAACCGCAAGTGCCGGCCCGGCCCGGCTGAGCGGTCGGCGCACGGCCAGGTCCGTGGCAAGCAGAATCCACGGTAGCCAGACCGTGACATACGTTTGTGGATACCCCTGCCAGAGTGCGAAATGTCCCGTGAGGGGAAAACACCATGCCGCAATCGCCGCGGGCCAGAATCCGAGAGACAATGCGTGCCGAAAAAACAAATACGCACCAATCCCGGCGACCAATGTCTTGGCTAACTGGATCCACGCGAGTGAGTACGGCGACGGAACCATGCAGTAGATCAGGTTGAACGGCGAGTATTTCGGCCAGTTGACGAATGGTGCGCCCGCGTAGTTGTAAGGCGTCCAAAGTGGAATTCGTCCGGCACGGAACTCGGAGGCGACAAACCGACGTTCAATCTCATAAGACAGGATCTGGTCGTACAGCGATTCATTGTGCGGCCGGAAAGGATTCTGCGGCCGAAGCTGACCATTCTCATCGCGAAACATCACGAGTTCGTCAGCCGGAAGATAGAAACTGCCCGACCGGAGGATATCGACAGGAAGCAGAATCCTGTGTCCAGCCAGCGACGGGCCGTACAGAATCACCTGTGGAATGATTAAACCGGTCAACAGCAGTGCCGCACGA
>JBDONA010001007.1:0-6346 GCA_039831575.1 Fuerstiella sp.
TAATGCGAATACCAAATCTGGGTCCCGAATCTCGTGCTGCGGCAGCTTCCGTATTCGACAGAGTTGTATTGGGTCTCAATTCGCCGACCGCGAACAACGCGTCTGCATTAAGAAGGATGTGGCTGCCACTGTTTGGCGCGGCATCAGTGGCTTACCGGCTGGTTGTTCTGGTGGCAATCCTGGTCATTATTCACGCGGCTTTGAAGCCCTATCGCCTGGAGGGGATTAGCTATGTTCTGGCACTGAGCACGGCCATGGGAGTGCTTGTATCACTGTTGGCGTTCATACGTCAGCGCGTTCAGGCGGTTCGCCGTGATGGAGAAGTGTCTGCCCGAACTGTCGTTGGTTTTGCGGTTTTCGTGTCAGGTCTCGGATTTGGACTATTGTGGCCGCTGCCTTATTCGATCGAGGTGCCGTTTACGTTTTCTCCGGGGTTGAGTTCGCCCGTGTTTGTTACTGCACCTGGGTACGTGAACTCCGCCATCATTGCCGGTGAACGTGTCAATGAAGGTCAGGAACTGGCGACTCTCACTAATCCCAAACTGAAGCTGGAGATTGCACAGGTCGAAGGAGAGCTGAAACTACGCGTCGCTCGGGTTGCTCACCTGGCAGGAACCCGTTCCACGTCCGGAACGTCCGCGGCAGCAATCCCAGCTGCAAAAACAGCGGTCGAGAGTTCAATGGCACGTCTGGAGACACTGAAGAGAAAAGCTAACCGACTGACTCTGCGAAGTCCGACGGCGGGTGTCATTTACGCTCCGCGAAACAGACCGTCCGCAAACCCGTCCGGTCTGGAGCAGACCTTCTGGAGCGGTACACCATTAGATAAGCCAAACAAGACAACCTGGCTGTCTGAACAAACGTTGTTTTGCTGGGTCGGTACTCCTGATCGGCTCCGTGCCATTGTTTACGTGCTGCAGCAGGATGTCGAGTTGGTGGAAACCGATGCACCGGTGGTGTTGAGGTTCAACTCGCTGCCCGGAAAATCGTTGAGCGGAACTGTCGTTCAGCTTAGCCGCGCACCTGAATCGTTAGCTCCGCCGGAAATTGCGGCTACCGGTTTGCTGGCAACCACTGGGCCGGGAGGCCAACTTACCGACACGGTCTTCACTGCTCAGGTGCGGGTAAACCACATTGACGGGCACAATACGCCACCGTTGTACTCGACGGGCTTTGCCCGAATTCGCTGCCAGCCAAGGTCATTGGCGGCAAGGTGTTTGCGAATCCTGTCCCACACTTTTGCCTTTGAACTCTGACGCAGCCGCGTTCTGCGCCCAAACGTGTCATAGTCCTTCGTCCATAGAGTTCGGACCTTGTGGCTATCCGTGCTCGCGGGACAGCCGCCACATCCTCTGCACAAAGCTTCGTCTGCGGGTCAATTGCCTGAGCTTACGGTATGATGAAGACCAATCCGGTAACTGCAGCAGTTTGAACAGCAGCGGCTTTCCACGACCATCGCGGAAAGTAGGAGTCGGCCCCAAACGACTGACACGCTCGGCAGTCAGGCAGCGCTCGCACGCAGTCGCGCGGATGATCGGCAGTCGTCAGATACGGGGTGAGCGCCATCATCGTGGTGAAATGAACGGCCGAGTAGGCCGTCGTAAGGCAGCCCTTTGACTGACCACATCGTTCCTGATTGAGATCTTCGAAGTACAGCGGGTGATGGTAGAATTTGTGAGTGTTGCGTGGTGCCCGACGATAGCCGTAGCCTTTAGTCGCGTAATAACCAGGCATTTCTGTTTCAAGGAAGTCGCACGCCAGTGGAATCCTGGGGTCTCGCTCGTTTTCAGGTCGTCGCTCCAACCGTTCCTTTGGCGGCTGTGTGCTGTATCCGTAGACATCAATACCCTTCACCGACCGGAAAAGTCCGGAAACAGACTCGTCGCCAGATGTTGCACATGGTTCTTCAGGTGGGATCTCGTATTGTGGTGCAGCATCCTGCGAATAAGATGAATAGCCAATGAGGGTCCTTTCGGGACGGCGGCGTGCGCCAGCCTGCGATGGGCCAATCAGTTTTTGCAGGTCGTTCAAATACGTGCCCGTGCCAGCGAAATCTTGCGGCTGTGGTTCACCGGGTGCAAGATCCATAGCGGCACCCCTCGCGATGATCCATTGGGAATTTCGGCCCAGCAAGTGGTTCAGGTCCGTCAGGTAGCTGCCCGTCTTGTCAGCCGTCTTGTCAGCCGTCTTGTCAGCCGTCTTGTCAGCCGTCTTGTCAGCCGTCTTGTCAGCCGTCTTGTCAGCCGTCTTGTCAGCCGTCTTGTCCTTGCTGACCAGAGACCTTAGATCATCCAAGTATGACCGAGATGATTGAGCCACGTTTTGTTCTGAGATGTTCTTCTGATCAGCCTCTTGCGTGACCGACTTTGACTCAGTTGTGTTGAGCAGTGATTTTGCGTCCGCAATCGGAGATGTTGGACTCGACTGATTCGGCGTACGAAGCAATGGGACCGGCGACGTTGGAATCTCTGAACGAACTTGCAGGGGTGTCGGGCCGCACAGAAGGTATGAAACGGGGGCGACCTTGGCTCGGCTCCGTGTCACGATTCGCGAATCCGGCACGCTCGCAGCAGCAAAGTTCATCGCCGAGGTTGACTTTTTCGTGGCAGTTGCCCGCCACATTGAAGGTGAATCTTTCTCAGTACCTGCCCGCTTTGTTGCAAGAGCCACTGTCGTCGGGGCTGACACCTTTTCAGCACCCGTCGATCTCACAGGTGCAGCAGCAAGTGCCGGAATGGATGGGAGAACAGATGCTTTTGCATGGTCGTGGACTCCGACACCTGTCGAATTTCTGATGGGGCCCGACAACGGGCCCTCAGCGACCGCCTCGTGAGAGGCAACAGCGGGTCCGGAAGCTGGCAGAGGACGGGCACTGGCGGTGTCCGCCTTTCGCGCAGCATGGATTCGCGATATGTACGTAAATTCAGCGATACGTACGTTGGGAGTCACGTCGTCTGCGGGAGCCGTTGACTTCGTGCACTTATCTGGCGCATTTGCGTGCGAGTCCGGATGCTTCTGGATTCCGTTGGTCGCGACTGCGTGTGTTTCTGACGTTTTTGGCGTTCCGGATGCCCCCCTCTTTGTCATATCTGTGGTGTCAGACCCGACCGGCGAGAATCGGAATTCAGGCCTGCCATCATCTGCGATTGCCTGAACCACAAGAGAACAGGCCACGAGGGCGGTAATGGGAAACATCCGTGAATTAGTCATGCTCGTGATTCCAATTCGGAGCGTTTGGGTTTCACTTGGTGCGAAACTACATATATCTCAGCTTTCGGGATTCATGCGGCACGTCCATTCGAAAAACATGTCGGTCAGGTGCTTTCAAGCGATATCATCCAATTTCCGGCTAACTTAACGTGCGCATTCCTTCTAAATGTTGCAACCCGCAAACTTGAACAGGAAATGGACTAAGATGGAGTTTCTTTGTCCTCGTTTCCCCGTCAGCTGATTACAGCGAAACGAATTTTCCGAAGTTAATGATCAGAAACACTGTGCTGTCTCAAATTCCCAACCAACCGGACCTCCGCTGAGGAACCTGTACATATGACCACTTCGTCATTTGTGGCACGAATCCGTCGCCTGTTTTCGTCGAAGAAAAGCGTAGCACAGAAACGAATCCGACACCTTCGGCTTCTGCAACTGGAGGACCGTCGCGTGCTGAATGCCAGTTTCGCGCTGACGGGCTTGGATTTGACATTAGATAGTTTTGACGTCGGAGATGGAAACCTCAGCATTTCCATGGGCACGGCCAGCATTGACGGGGCGAACGTTGATGCATTTGTTTTTGCGCTGGACGCAAACACATGGGACACGGACCCTGGCCTTCCTGCCGATGGGCTTGAGGTCAGCGGGACAGAATTGAGAGTCGCTCAGTCGCTATTTGAAGCACCGCCAGGTGCCTCAGTCGACATCATTGTCAGCGACTCCAACAACGTCAGCGTTGATATCACGTTATTAACCCAGGTTGAGACATTCGGAGGTAATTTTCAGGCCACGACAGATGGGAATTTCGGAAGTGGGGTTGGTGACGATCTTCTGACAAGTGGAAATGAAGCCAACGAAGATTCCGGTAGCGTAACAATCACAGCGGGACTCAACGTGACGCTGCTGGGTGACATCGATACGAGTGGTTTCGATAACGTGGCGAATGCAGCCGACAGCGATGCAGGTGCCGTCACGATCAACACGTTAAACGGCAATATCACCACCGCCGCGATCAGTGCAGTGGGTGGTGATACGGACGATGCAGATCTTCTTCCGAACGGAGAAGGCGGCGTTGTCACGTTGCATGCGGTTGACGGAGATGCGAGTGGCACAGACGGTGATGTGACGGTTGACGGGGATATCAACACATCCACCGAACTGGCCGCCACTACCAACGTCAACATCGACGCTTATCGCGATGCGCACATCAACGCACCAATTACGACGCTCGGTGGCTACGTGGACGTGGATGCGGGCCGCGACATTTTGAGTGCAGCGGCGGGCGACATCACGACGACGGGCGACAAAGCCAACGAAGATTCCGGTGACGTGACAATGGATGCCGGTCGCAACGTCAATCTTCAGGGATTTGTGGATACACGTGGGATCGATAACGCAGCGCCAGGGAAGGGCGGCGATATCACGATCCGTTCTCATGACGGCAACATTACGACTCAGGCGGGTGCAACGCTTAACGCCGAAGGCGGCGATAGCGCGGCGGACGGGATCCCTGATGACGAAGGGGGCGTCATTACGCTTGATGCACAGACTCCGATCACGAATGTGACGTTCGACGGTGCCGGTGGTGTGGATGACGCTCTGGAGCAGATCACATGGGCTGCCCATGATCTCCAGACGGGCGATCTGGTGGTTTACAATGACGGTGGCGGCACCACGATCGGTGGCCTGACGTCCACTAATACTTATGCCGTCATTGTTGTTGATGCGAACACCATTCAGCTGGCCCTGAATCAGGCGAATGCGTTGACGAGTGGGACGGCCATCGATCTGACGGATGGCGCCGGAGCAGCTCACACTCTGACGACGACGCGTGCCGCTGCCAGTGATGTGACGATCGGCGATACGATCATGACGTCCACGGAAACGGGCGTATTGAATGTGGATATCGATGCGCGTCGCAATGTTGCCATTAACGCTGCCATCACGACACGTGGCGGACATGTGGATGTGAACGCTGGAGGTGACATTGACAGTGCTGCTGCGGGTGACATCACGACGACGGGCGACAGGATCAATGAGGCTTCCGGTGACGTCACGATGGATGCCGGTCTGGGCGTGGATCTGGACGGTGACATTACCACCGATGGATTCACGAACACGACGGATGCTCAGGACAGTGACGCGGGTACTGTGACGATCAACGCGGCCAACGGCGACATAACGACGGCTGCGATCAGTGCCGTGGGTGGTGCGACGACGAATGCGGCGATCATGGGTGAAGGCGGCGTTGTCACGCTGAATGCGGATGACGGCGATGCGAGCGGGAACGATGGCAGTGTGACGGTCGCCGGCGCGATCAATACTTCCACGGAACTGGCGGCACCGGTCAAGGTGGACATTGATGCGGATCTGGACGTGAATATCAATCAGCCTGTCACCACACGTGGAGGCTCTGTGGATGTGCTGGCCGGGCAGGACATCATCAGTGGAGCTGATGGCGACATCACGACTACGGGTGACAAGCCGAATGAGGCTTCGGGCAATGTTACGATGAATGCGGGCCGCAACGTGACGCTTGCGGGCTTCGTGGACACCAGCGGGATCGATAATGCGGGTCCCGGGACAGGTGGTGCGATCACGATCACCACGGTCAGCGGCAATATTACAACGCAGGCGGGAGCTACTCTGGATGCACGGGGTGGAGATGCGGACGCTGTGCCAGATGGTGTGCCTGACGTTGAAGGTGGCACAATCACGCTGGATGCGAATGATGCAGGAGCCGGCGTGCAGGATAATGTGGGAGATATCACTGTCGGAGCAGCCATTGATACCTCGACCGAACTGGCCACACCGATTCGCGTGATTCTGAATGCCGAGGAGGACGTGAACATTAATGCGGCCGTCACCACACGCGGCGCATCGGTCGACGTGGATGCCACCGAGAATATCACCAGCGATGCCAATGGCGATATCACGACGACGGGCGACAGGATCAATGAGGATTCCGGTGACGTCACGATGGATGCCGGTCTGGGCGTGGCTCTGGACGGGGACATTACCACCGATGGATTCACGAACACGACGGATGCTCAGGACAGTGACGCGGGTACTGTGACGATCAACGCGGCCAACGGCGACATAACGACGGCTGCGATCAGTGCCGTGGGTGGTGCGACGA
>JBDONA010001131.1:0-6335 GCA_039831575.1 Fuerstiella sp.
CCCTCTCCGCAAGCTTCTGCTGAAGCTCCGCGACGTCGTTGTCGCGATCAGACAACCGGGCCTGCACCTGCTGCAGTTCGTCTGTACGATCCGTCAGTGACTGTTGCAAATGCTGTTGTTCGGCTTCTCCACGTTCGTCGACCTCCGATTCCAATTCCTGCCGTGACATCAATACGTCACGAACAGACTGAAACGCCTCACGAAGTTCGGTTAGCGCTGTATTCAATTCGTCGCGTTCAGCCGCCAGCACTTTCGACCGTCGATCTGTATCTTCAAGCTCTGCAACCAGCTTCTCAGTTTCCGCCGCAGATTCTGCTGTCGGCGTCTGTGAAATGGCATCTGCTTTCACAAGTTGCTTCAGGTGAGCAACGCGAGCAGCAATTTCATCATGGCGAGCTCCGAGTTCCACTTCTCATGTGTCCAGTTCCTCCGCTTCACGTTCACGCAGACGCTCGGCCTGTCCCAGCAGGGCATGGGCTTCCTTCTCAACAGTATCAGAACGTTTTGTAACTTCCGCCCCAAGCAGCTCAAGCTCTTCTGTCTGTTGTTGACGATCGTTCGCAATTGCGGCAGCAAAGTCGCCTTCGTGGGCCACCAATTGAGCCTCACGTTCGGTCAGGCGGCTCTCCAGGGTCGCAACCTGTTCCAGCACGGATTCAACTTCGGCCTGCCGTTGAGACACTTCCAGACGCCCGGCGGCAATTTTGCTCTCGTGCGCCACCAACTGGTCGTCACGTTCTGTCAGGCTGTTTTCCAGCGCTGCGATCTGCCCGTGCATCGATTCGAGTTCTGACTGCCGTTCAGACTCCCCCAACCGGCCGCCAGCAATTTCGCTTTCCTGCGCCGCCAACTGGGCGTTACGTTCTAACAGGCTGTTTTCCAGCGCTGAAATCTGTCCGTACGTCGATTCCAGTTCTGACTGTCGTTCAGACACCCCGTGCCGGGCGGCAGTAATTTCGCCCTCCAACGCCGACACCTGAACGTCTCGATCTGTCAGGCTGTTTTCCAGCGCTGCAATCTGCTCATGCGTCGATTCGAGTGCTGACTGTCGTTCAGCCCCCCCTAATCGGGCGGCGGAAATTTCGCCATCCAGTGCCGCTACTTGAGCGTTCCGCTCTGCCAGACGGGATTCCAGCCTCACAATTTGTTCCAGCGTCGATTCGAGTTCTGCCGTCTGCCGTTGCCCTGCGCTCCGCCGGGCCTCAGAGACTTCGGTTTCACCTTCTGCCAGTTGCGACTCACGTTCTGCGAGGCTGTTCTCCAGAACGGTAAGATGTTCCCGCGCTGATTCAACTTCGTGGCGATGTGTATGTTCTGTTTCAAGCAAATGTTGGCGGTTTTGACGCAGCGTCTCCGCCTGTGCCGCCACGTCATTGGTTGCGGTTTCCAACTTCTGAGCTTGGTGTGTCTGTTCTTCCTGCCGAGCATCAATTTCGGACGTACGGCGTTCAAGCTGCTGCTCCCGGACCGTCAGTTCCTGCTGCAACTGGTGTAGATCATTTCTCTGCGCTGCGACGGCCGCTTCGGATGCTTCAACGACACGCTGTTCGAATTCGCCAACGCGTTCATCGAATTCCGACTGCTCGTGCTGCAGAAGCAACTCCTGCTCTTCTATTCGACGGATGCAGGCATCCAGATTCTGACTTTGCCTGTGTAACTTCAGCTCAAGCTTATGAACAGATTTCGAATCCTCACTCGCCTGTTGGCCAACGCTTTCGCCGCCAGAGAACTTTGCAATGCCTGCTGAACCGCCGCTATCAACATCCGAAGAGATTTCCGCGACAAGCCGACTCGACTGCGGCTGCTTTGTCAGAGCACTCATCAACGGAAGTACGGCCTCCAGATGGTCGGCTTCCGCCACCTCGAGACGACGTTCCAGTCGGGCAATATGCGCCGCGATTTCCGAATCGGAGCTGTTGGACTGAGGTTCCGGCAACGGGGCTGCGACGGCAGCGGCCGGTTCTGCGGTAGCCATCTGGAATCGAAAAATGGCCGGACCAATGGCGAGCACGTCACCTGAACATAGCCGTTCGGCCACCGAGACAGGAGCGTCGTTCAGCCAGATCCTTTCGCCAGGCGCCGGACTGACAGTAATGGAATCGTTGTTGGAATCGATCAGGCAGTGAATGGCAGCGACGCCATTTAGCAAAACACGAATGTGACAGGTTTCGCCGCTACCGCACACAAAGCGTCCGGTTCGCGGTATAGATTGAATCTCTGCAGCGGAACTCCAAACCGGAATCAGGCTGTGGCAACCAATTGCGGGGGCTGTATTCGCCAGTAGTGAGGAGTGAGGGGACATCAAATTCTCCGTGAGTCAGTCCGGGAGTGCCCCAGCACAGAATCACAGCCGTGGGGGAAAACAAATCTGCTCAGCCGACAAACGTACGAATGCACGTTGAGGACGTATTTCCTGTCTGTAGTGATTATTCGGAGAGGGATCAGACGTCGATATTCCTCAACCTATAGCATCACATACACCACAAACCCCTTGCGGTCAAAATACGGATCCGTCGTCTTTCGGTAATCAGCATTTCCAGCAGACTGACCTGTAAGCAGTAGCAACTATGCAGATTCCCCAACGTGTTCAGTAGGTACCAACCCGGTTTCGACGGCGCAACTGATGCCAATTCTGAAGATCGTGCTGTTCCTGCGGATCGCGAGTGCTAAGAATGGCGCTGCTGGCAGTTCGTGTCCTGTGCTGCACGCATGAGACGATTGTGCAGGCTTCAGCGATCGTCGTCACTCGTTCGTCCGGAAGTCAACCGTTTGCATGCGGGGCCGTACAGGATGCGACGTAGTGTTGCTGAAAGTCCACGTCCTGATGTATCTGGCGCAGTTCGTCGCCCCGGGAAACCAAACCTTGCACGGCAGAATACGTTGCTGGATTTGTCGCCGGGTGATCAGGAATAGGCAAAGTACCGCAACCCAGGCATGCTGAACCAAAATGAAACGCAATCATTCGCACACGTTGCTCCGTCGACTGCATTTCGCCGTGTGCGTAGGCCTGCTGACATTCGTCTCATGGGCATTGCTGACCCCGAACCCGTTTGCCAGTGTGCGTTCCACGCCGCTGTCTCCACTGTCGGCGTTAAGAACGGTCAGTGACGTCCTGCTGCATTGCGGAGCCTATGGCTTACTGACTTTTGTTTGCTATCCCTGGGTGGCAAACAGGCAAAGCGTCGCCGCGAAACGAATTCTGCCGGGGCTGCTGATGGCCCACGGCATCTGCAGTGAATTGCTGCAGGCGCTCGTTCCCAATCGAAACTCCGACCCGCTCGATGCCATGGCCAACATGCTGGGAATCGTGATCGGCACCATAGCCGCAACGTGGTTTTACCCTGCACTTCGCCACACAAAAATTCTGCTGTACCCGACTCAATCCACCGACCCACTGTCGGTGGAAATCTGACTCCTGCGTCTGGCTGCAAGGCAGTCAGCTAACGAGTCATTTCTCCACCGACATTCGGCAGATCGGAACGGTCACCAGCAATGCATGGACACGCATCGACAGCAAACGCCTGGCGATTCAATTTCGCAAAGGCGACTCGGCGGTTCGAGCCTCAGGCGGCCTGATCATCGTAACGTTGTGCCGGACGTACGTATCCGCGGTCGGTCCCGGCTGCGTAACGCTAAGTTTCGATTCAATGAAGTCGAACTTGGTGATGATGCGGCCGATTGATGGCAGCAGGCTCAACACGTCCTGAACCGGTTCCAGATCGGGAGCATTATTCCCCTGACCTGCCATACCGATGATCATGGGCAACATCGCACCAACCTGCTGCATCGTTTGGCCGACCTGTCGAATCGATTCGCCAGTATTGCTGAAACTGATGGCGTTCACGTCACCGCTAACATCAAGCCCAAACTGAGTAAACGTTTCCGTGGTCGCGAACGATTCGCTTTCTCCGCCCTGTGTCAGCATCACCGACTCAATCGCGGCCGCATGAGACGCCACTGCCATCCAGCCGTCCTGAAATCCCACAGTCGGTGTCAGGCCACCCATCATCATGAACATTCCAGCAGATAACTCATCATATCCTTCCAGCCGCGAGGACTTCTTGATGGTCAGCCCCTGGGCCTTAACCTGAGGAATCTGTTGCAATACTGCGAGGCCTCGATGGACCAGGGCACGAATCCGGTCAGGATTTTCACAGCGCAGAAATGTTGCAGACTGCTGCGATGGACCAAACGGTGTCGGCGGTCCGGGGAATGTTACGGAAACACACTCGCCGCCGAATCCCTGTAACAGATCCTCGTCCAGGTGAATGTCGTACTTATCCTGCACTTCTGCCAGTTGATCAAATGCCTGCTGTGATTCGGGAAACAATACCGGAATCTTGTGCGTCAGCCATTCGTACAGGGGATGGAGTGTTACGCCGCTGTTCAGTGAGAAACTGGTGGCGGATGCAGGAACCCACTTTGACCAGTCCTTGAACGGTTTCTGGTTGGCAAACATTTTACCAAACATTTTTTCACGATAGCCAGCCGCTGCTTTGCCGAAGGACGCAGAGCGATTTGTAAATCCCTCCGTGTACTCCACGGTGACTTCATAATCAATCACTGCGGCTTCATTAAGAAACGACTGCAACAGCTGTGACACGCGGAGAACTTCATCGTTGCCGGCCCCAACTCCCTGGATGAAGGCGACCAGTCCGTTCAATTGGCTGAACAATGTCTCACCATCAAAGAACACCACTGAATCTTCGGCCTCGGGAAGATGTGTCAGAGCATCCTTGTAACGCGGATCATCGAATTTTGATTCACGGTCTGGATTGTCCAGCAACGACAGACCCTGCTTCACAAGATCCGGATTGGTACTGAACACGAACAGATCACCACGAACACCGACCACAGGAGTAAAGGGAACACCAGGTGGCAACCGCAGACTTGTCAGCTGTGCTTCGTTCTGCGTTTCTTCCACGATCGTCAGGTTTCCGTCCGCGGCCTGTTCAGCCAGTCGAAACAGATTAACGACGCCTTCGACCAATGATCCCGCACCGTCCTCGGGGAAACGCATGATTAGAAGATGCTGCGTTGTAACGCCTTCAAACTTCTGGCCGTAAGCAACTTCACGGCAGTCTGCCAGTTGTTCCCATTGAATTGGCTTAACGGCAGCTCGCAACGAATCTCGCACGGCAAGAATCTGTGCGACATCATCCTCGGCAACTCGAGACTGCACCATCCGCACGGCGCGTTCAAGGATATTGGACTTTTCCACAGCCTTCCAGATGTCGTTGTAGTATTCCTTTTGATAGTCGCGCTCTGGATTGTGCTTGCCGTAAATCGCCAGATACATGTCCGGCGGGATGGCGTCGCTGAGATCTCCGGCCAATGCGGGACCGACCGCGGCCACCAGCAAAGTGGCCAATGAGGCAGATTGAATCCAGGTTTTCATGTCGTTCATTTCTTGGGTGAGGAATCAGATTCTCTGAGAAACCCGTGCGGCACAGCCGCCACCGAATCCGATGCACGGAAGAGGCATCGATGTCGTGAAACAGATACCGTAACGTAGGGTATTCGCCCGTTGCATCCGATTCCAGGAGGATATTCCGAAAGATTACTCCGAAAACATCGGCTGGTGGCTGTCGCCCCGTGACATCAAGTAGGAAATCAAATCCGCAAGTTCGTCCTTCAGCGAAGTGTTCAGCAGTCCTTTGGGCATGATTGATACCTTTGAGACCAGTATTTCTTCAAGCTGTTTGCGGTCGACAGAGGTTAATTGGCCGGCTTCAGCATTTCCGTCTGAACTCGAAACGAATCACCAGCCAGGTTGATGATGGGACCGCTGACAACCCTGCCATTCACAGTCAGAATTCGGACGCTGCCGTACTGCATCACTGACCTGTTTGCTGGGGCCCGGTACGGACTCCGGAATATCGCGCGGACTGAGGCGTCCGGGCTGAGCGCCAGGTCCGGTCCAACGGCCCCGCCGTGGCTATCGAACCGGTGACAGGCGAAGCAGGAGGCGGCACCGAACATCTGCCGGCCGTGATTGAAGTCACGATTCTTCAGTCCGTTCGTCAACAAAGGAATCAGTTTTCCCCAGGTCCATTCCTCAACAGGCTTCCGCGGAACGGCACTGAAGACGGGCATATCGCCCTTTGGTTTTGTATCAGGAATCGGCAGCAAGCCTGTCCTGCGGGCGGCAGCGGTGTCCTGACCACGCCGGACGGTCGCAAACTGCCTCTCGTTACACTTTTTTCCGTTCCTCCTGGTTCTCAGTGTTTCCAGGCATGCAATCGCCTGGGCATCGGTTAATAATGACGCCCCTGTCGGCAACTGACGCCGACAGAGCAAGAAGACACTCATTCCACTGCCACGATGGCGAGTCC
>JBDONA010000812.1:0-6320 GCA_039831575.1 Fuerstiella sp.
AGCGGCATGCTGTTTTGCACTGCCCTGTATTTTCTGCTCAGTAGCCGTGCCCCACCGCTGCCAGTGGCACGAAGTGGCGCCGTTAGCGACGGAACGCGGTCTTTGTCAGTATCCGGAGCTCCGGATACTGCGTCATCGTTCTCAGCGACGGGATTCATTGCCTCGCACCGGGGTTTTCCGAGCGCGGATTGATTGTTCCTGCCATAAACCCTTACAATCCCGCGTCTTTGGGCGATTTGCAGCGGGGATGCGTCACCCAAATCCATCAGCCACGGAAGTGTCCGGTGACTGGTTGGCTTTGTGGTTCGGATCTCCCTCATCAGAATTTCTGTGTCCGGTGTTTAGAATGTCGGCCCAAATCACGACATAAGCACTATTTACGTCGAGAGTGCGACGTCGCTTCGGCGGTGAATTATTGTGTTCGTCCTTCAGAGTCCCGAAATGAACAACTTGGTTGTCGCGGATTCCTGGGCGATGCGACCCTTTCGGAGTGCACATAAATCTGAAAAGTCGTCGCGAAGTGAAAAGATCAGCGGGCCGCATTTTGCGGTCCAGAATGCGGGGAAACAAATGGCTGACCAGGCTGTGGCGGATATGATTTCGGGGATCGCTCCCGACGAATTGAACGAGTGGTTGGATTCGCTGGAGGACGTCCTTCATCGCTACGGCCCGGAACGCCTGGGCGAACTGCTCATCCATCTGCAGGAGCGTGCTTACCAGCGCGGTGTCCATCTGCCATTTACCGCCAATACTCCGTACATCAATACGATCCACCACTCGGATCAGGTTCGGTTTCCGGGTGATCTGGCGCTGGAACGTCGCATTAAGAGCATCGTTCGCTGGAACGCGATGGCGATGGTTGTGCGAGGAAACAAAAACTTCGACGGCATCGGCGGCCATATTTCGACGTTCGCATCGGCGGCGACGCTGTACGAAGTGGCGCAGAACCATTTCTTTCACGGTCGTTCCAAAAACCACATCGGCGATATGGTGTATTTTCAGGGGCATGCCTCACCGGGAATGTATGCGCGAGCCTACGTGGAAGGCCGTCTGGACGAATCGCACCTGGAGAACTTCCGTCGGGAACTGCCGGCGGGCGTGGGGCTTTCCAGCTACCCTCATCCCTGGCTGATGCCGAACTTCTGGCAGTTTCCTACGGTCTCGATGGGGCTCGGCCCAATTTGCTCCATCTATCACGCTCGGTTCCTGCGGTACATGGAACACCGAGGACTTCTGGACACTTCAAAGTCGCGGGTCTGGGCCTTCCTGGGCGACGGCGAATGCGATGAACCGGAAAGCCTTGGTGCGCTCACGCTGGCTTCTCGAGAGAAACTCGACAATCTGACCTGGGTGATCAACTGCAATTTGCAGCGTCTGGACGGTCCTGTTCGTGGTAACGGCAAGATCATTCAGGAACTGGAAGCGGCATTTCGTGGCGCTGGCTGGAACGTCATCAAGGTCATCTGGGGGGGCGACTGGGACCCGCTGTTGAACGCGGACGAGGATGGGAAACTGGTCAAACGCATGGGCGAAGTGGTCGACGGTCAGTATCAGAAGTACACCGTGGAATCCGGCGAATATATCCGCAATCACTTCTTCGGAGCTGATCCTGACGTGCTGAAAATGGTTGAGCACCTGTCTGATGAGATGATGCAGAAGATTCGTCGAGGTGGTCACGATCCAGAGAAGGTCTACACCGCCTATCATGCGGCCGTGAATCACAAGGGGGCTCCGACGGTAATTCTGGCCAAGACCGTCAAGGGCTATGGTTTGGGAGAGGCGGGCGAGGGACGCAACATCGCGCACAACACAAAGAAGATCAACGAAGAGGAGCTGCGTAACTTTCGTACCAAGTTCGCCATCCCCATCAGCGACGAGGACATCGACAAGGTACCGTTCTACAAGCCTGCTGAAGACAGCCCGGAAATGGTTTACCTGCGAAAGCAGCGCGAGGCTTTGGGGGGATTCGTGCCCGAACGCAGGCCCACCGACGAGCGGCTGGACGTTCCGGCACTGGATGACAAGATCTTTCAGGCGAAAGGGCTGCTGCCGGGCAGCGATGGAGACGATGGTTCGACCACTGGAACGCTGGGACAAATTCTGCGAGGCCTGGTGCGGCACAAGGGCTGCGGCGAACGACTTGTGCCCATCATTCCTGACGAAGCCAGAACCTTCGGCATGGAGGACCTGTTCAAACAGGTGGGGATTTATTCCAGCAAGGGGCAGCTGTACGAACCCGTCGACCGCAGCACGATGCAGTATTACAAAGAGGCCAAAGACGGTCAGCTGCTGGAAGAAGGGATCAATGAAGCCGGAGCCATGAGTTCGTTTATCGCGGCCGGGGCTTCGTATGCGAATCTCGGCACGAACATGATTCCGTTTTACGTCTACTATTCGATGTTCGGCTTTCAGCGAGTCGGCGATCTGATCTGGTGTGCGGCTGACACGCGCTGCAAAGGTTTTCTGTGTGGGGGAACGTCGGGGCGGACCACATTAAACGGAGAAGGTCTGCAGCACGAAGACGGGCACAGTCAGTTAATGGCGACGACCGTTCCCACGCTGCGATCGTATGACCCGGCGTGGGGCTACGAACTGGCCGTGATTGTGCAGGAAGGTCTGCGTCGCATGTACGCGGATGGCGAAGAGATCTTCTATTATCTGAGTGTTTACAATGAGAACTACCCGCAACCCGCCATGCCCGAAATCGACGGGATTGTGGACGGCATCATCAAGGGCATGTATCGTTACAGCAGCACGGACAGTGGCGACGGTCAGGAACATCGTCCTCAGCTGATGGGCAGTGGCCCGATTCTTCGCAGTGCACTGGCAGCTCAGCAGATGCTGAAAGACAACTACGATATTGGTTCGGACGTCTGGAGTGTCACCAGCTACAGCGAGTTGCGGCGGGATGCGATGGCGTGTCAGCATTGGAATGATCTGCACCCAGCCGAAACACGTCAGGTCAGCTATCTTGAGTTTATTCTGAACGATGTGACCGGGCCATTCATTTCGACCAGTGACAACGTGCGGCTCGTGGCCGATCAGATTCGCGAATGGATTCCGGGCGAGTACATTGTGTTGGGTACGGATGGATTTGGCCGCAGTGAGACTCGTGTAGAGCTGCGACGGCACTTCCGCATTGACGGAGAATCGACGGCGTTTGCGGCGCTGCAGGGAATGGCTCGTGTGGGGGCATTCGACGTGGCCAAACTTCCGGAAGCACTCAAACAACTGGGAATTGACTCGGAAGCAGTGTTCCCGATTGACGCGTAAGAAGGGGCTGTCGCTTGACTCGTGGTCACCGACGACGGCTTAAACGGATACGATTAATTTCGACGTAGGGCGGACTGTGCCTGACGCTCTGGAACAGGTTTGAAAAAGATGTGGTCGTGGGGCTCGTGGGAAAGCGACTTTCGCAAGTGGAAAGACGTTTGCCGCGGCCACAAGTCAGTGTATTACGTTGTCGGACAAGCAACGTCAGGCATGGCCTGACCTACGAGTGACTGTGAGTAACAACGACTATGGCCATTGAATTCAAACTGCCTGCAGTTGCTGAAGGTATCGAGTCGGTCGACATTGCCGAGATCCTTGTGGCGGAAGGCGACACGATTGAAGCCGGAGCAATCATCTGCGAAGTGGAAACCGACAAGTCCGTCGCAGAAGTGGACTGTCCGCATGGCGGCACGATTACAAAAATCTTTGTGACAACCGGCCAGACCGTGCCCGTCGGTGCTCCCTTGGTGTTGATTGAAACCTCCAAGGGAACTACCAAGGCATCGGAAGCTGTATCAGAGCCAGCGGCAACACAAGCCGAAGGAGGCGATGACACCGCCCCGCCGAAATCCGAACCAGCGCCTGCGGCCGCTGCAGCAACCGCAAATGGTGAAAAATACGAGGTGGAATTTTCGTTGCCGGAAGTCGCAGAGGGCGTTGAGTCTGTCGATATCGCAGAAGTACTGGTGTCGGTCGGCGACGTGATCGAGGCCGGCACCGTGATCTGCGAGGCGGAAACTGATAAATCAGTTGCCGAAATCGACTGTCCTGATGCCGGGACCATCAAGGCCGTTCATGTTGCCGTTGGGCAAACGGTAAACGTCGGAGAACCGCTGGTCACCATCGAAATTACGTCTGCACCAGAATCGGACGTCGCAGCGCCTGCGGCACCAGTTGTTGCGACCGGAGGTTTGTCAGATCGCCGAACGCCTGCCCCGGCTGGCCCGGCGACTCGGCGAATGGCCCGCAAGTTAGGTGTGGATCTCCATCAGGTGCAGGGCTCTGCCAAAGGTGGTCGCATCGTGATTGAGGACCTTGAAGGCTTTGTGCGAAACCGACTGGCTCAACCGACGGCACCTGCCGGTGGCTCGGCCAGCATGGGAGTTGTCGCTGCGGCACCGCTGCCTGACTTCAGCAAATTCGGGCCGATTGAAAAACAGCCACTGAACAAGATTTCGCGGACAGCCGCCGCCCATCTGCACGCGGCGTGGATCACGATTCCGCATGTTACGCAGCACAACCTGGCGGATATCACAGAACTGGAGTCCGCCCGCAAGCGTTACGTCAAAGGTAACCCGAGTTCGCCCAAGATCACCATGACGGCCATCGTGATTAAAGCCGTTGTGGGGGCATTGCGAACCTTCCCCAAAGTCAATTCCAGCATCGACCTGGCGTCCGGCGAACTGGTGCTGAAGAAGTACTACCACATCGGCGTTGCCGTCGACACGCCCAACGGGCTGGTGGTCCCCGTCATTCGCAACTGCGATCAGAAAAACGTGCTGCAGGTTGCTGCGGAGTTGAGCGAACTGGCGGTGAAGGCCCGCGACCGCAAACTCAAGGCCGAAGACATGCAGGGTGCCTCGTTCACGATCACAAACCTTGGTGGTATCGGGGGCACGTCCTTCACGCCGATCGTGAATCATCCGGAAGTCGCGATTCTGGGCATGTCGCGGGGGCAGAAGGTCTTGCAGATGGAAGAGGAAAAGATTGTTGAGCGGCTGATGCTTCCGCTGTCGATGTCCTACGACCATCGAGCCATCAATGGTGCCGATGCGGCGCGGTTTATCGTGAAACTTTCCAGCAGCCTGACAAACTTCTTCGAACTGTTTTGATTACAAATGGCAGATAAACACGCTCAACTTGTCGTTCTTGGTGGTGGTCCTGGAGGTTATCCGGCTGCCTTTACGGCGGCGGATCATGGCATGCAGGTCATCCTTGTGGATGAAGGCAAACAGCCCGGGGGCGTGTGCCTGAACAGAGGCTGCATTCCGTCGAAGGCACTGCTGCACGTTGCGAAACTGATCAACGAATCTCAGGAAGCCGCTGACTGGGGCGTTACGTTTCAGCCACCGGAAATCGACCTGGACAAGTTGCGGGACTTCAAGGACAACGTGGTTGGTTCTCTGTGTAGCGGGATCGAAGGTCTGTGCAAGGCGCGTGGCGTCGAGTTGATCAAGGCAAGAGGCACCTTTACCGATTCTTCGACGCTGGAACTGAAGTCCGCCGATGGCGTTGTTTCAACGGTTAGCTTTGACAAATGCATTGTGGCGATCGGTTCGATTCCAACGATGCCGCCGTTCTTCGATATCGGCGACGACCGAGTGATGGATTCCACCGGGGCGCTGGAGTTGAAGGATGTTCCGAAACAACTGCTGGTCGTGGGCGGAGGATACATCGGACTTGAAATGGGTTCGGTTTATGCCGCTCTCGGTTCCGAAGTGACCGTCGTGGAAATGTCGCCAGGGCTGCTGCCTGGTGCTGATCGCGATCTCGTGAGTCCATTGCGCAAGCGGTTGGCTGAACAGTTTGCTGCGATTCACGTGAACACTAAGGTGGCAAAACTGACTGCCACAGACGCAGGCATCGTGGCCAGCCTGGAAGGCGAAGGCGTTGATCCGGAACTCACATTCGATCGAGTTCTGATATCCATTGGTCGGCGACCAAACAGCCGCAACTGCGGTCTGGAAAACACGCAGGTGGAGGTCGACGAACGGGGCTTCATCAAGATCGATCGCAACCAACGCACGGCTGATCCGAAACTGCTGGCGATCGGCGACATCGCAGGCGAACCAATGCTGGCTCATAAAGCGACTCGAGAAGCGAAGGTGGCGGTGGAGACCCTGCTGGGCGAACCAGCTGAGTTTGACAACATCGCCATCCCAGCGGTCGTGTTCACGGATCCGGAACTTGCGTGGGCTGGTAAGACAGAGTCGGAAGCGAAGGCTGAGGGGCTTGATTACACGGCTCACCGGTTTCCGTGGGCTGCTTCCGGTCGAGCACAATCGTTGGCACGGACGGAAGGGATCACCAAGCTGCTGGTGGAACCT
>JBDONA010000273.1:0-6315 GCA_039831575.1 Fuerstiella sp.
AGTTTGAATCGTTTCTGGAGTCCATCATTCCTGAGGACACCCCTCCTGAACTTGACAGCAAACTGAGTGGGTTTGAACCGAATGACAGCTGTGAGATTACGCTGACGAAGATCATCTGGGTCATGGGTGAGGTACGCGGCCTGTTTAGTCAAATGGGTCGTCCACCGCAGCAAAAAGGGCCGCCGAATCGTCCGCTAATGGGCATATTCGATGCGATTCAACTCTCGGATTTTCGACAGTTTTTTGATGCGGCCGAATGGAAACTGCTGTCCGAGACAGAATTCAACGGTCGCAAAGACGACAGTCCCAACCGATCCAAAGAGTTCGAACGTCTTCAGACGGTGATCTTGATTTCGGCGTGCACCAGGGGCGGAATGGAATATTACTCGCGTGTATTCGAGAAAAAGCATCGGAGCGCCCCTAAGACTCTGTATGAAAACAACGACAATCTGGTCGACGTGTTCAACAATGGCGACCGCGGCATGCAATTGGATCTAATGAAAATGGATCCCAGTCGAGCAGCCGATTTATTAAAGATGGAGCGGCTAAGAATGGAGCGAGAGAGACTCAACACTGAGGACTCGGCCGTGGCAGGATTAATCAAAGATCTTACGGAGCTCAAACGACGTTCGTCGTTTGGAGGCCGTGCAGGAATGCGGGGGCCAGGTTACGGCGGCGGGCGAGGCGGCAGCGGGCGATCGGATCGGGATGACAACCGAGGCGGCAGTCGTGACCGGAACGACGGCCGCGGTGGCAGCCGACCAGGAGGACGGGAGCAATTTCGTTAGGCAGTGCCCCGAGGCCCGGGCAATGCTCGGCAACAGTCTGCGGCCTATCGTCCGCTGACATCATTGATTACCCGCCAAACCCAAGTCGGTTGACGAAGATGTCCAGGTACATCACGAAGACAAAGAGCGAGATAATGAACACCAGGCCCACACCGTGAGCCAGGTTGATCACCTGGGGGCTTGGTTTTCGTCGGGCCACGGCTTCCCAAATCAGAAAGACCATGTGCCCGCCATCCAGAATCGGAATCGGCAGGAAGTTCAACACCGCCAGGTTGATACTCAGGAAACCCAGAAACATCAGCAGCTTGGTGGTACCGTGATCAGCCACCATATAGCCAATGCTGACAATTCCCAGCGGGCCACTTAACGCTTTGACCGATAGATTTCCCTGGACCAGTGAACGCAGCGTCATATAGATATTGATACCCGAATTTTTGGTATGCCGCAGTCCCAGAGAGGCCGCTTCACCCCATGATTCAGCCTCCCGAACTCGAGTTTCCCGTTCCCAGCCATTGATCCCTCGCAGCGGCATGAACCAATCCTGTTCCGCCTCCGCTTTCTTCAACACCGTGGCAAATCCACCTCCGTCGTCTGCTGCAGAAGAAACGTGAATGCGAACATGGCGGTTGGGCACCTGCTGAATAATGCTGAAAACGTAGGCCCAGTTTGGCTCGCCCGGTGCCGGTTCGTCGACATCCAGATTCTCCAGATCAATTCTCTCAGCAGCGACCTTGTCTCCCAGAATATCTTTCACAATGTTCTGTGGGTCTGCGTGTTGCAGTTCAACACTGGAGATTTTCTGGTCGACCTTGAGTTTGCTGTCCATGGCAGCTTCGCTGCCGGGCACGATATGAGCAATCCGCCGTTGCACGTGGATACCGGCGCCGACGGCTGAAATCGGCAACGGCGCAGTGATGGTCATCGGACGTTCTGACCAGCCGGGAGCGTCCGTCGGTATCATCGTCAGTTTCGTTTCGACATCACCTTTATCCTCCGTTTGGCGAGTCACCGTGACGACCACGGGCGTGCCGGCGTGTTCGGCGAAATAATTGGGCAGCCGTAGCGGGTCGATGTCCTTGCTGACTGTCAGGTCATCAACCTTTGTAATCAAGTCGTCAACTCGCAGGCCGGCTGTTTCGGCAATAGATCCCTTGACGATGGAAGTCACCGGGCCGATTGCCATCCAGATCCCAAGTGATTTCATTGGTTTTGGCGGGATCAGAATCTCAATCCTTTCAAATTGGTCAGGCTGTGCTGCACCGTCGCCCGACGCAACCGGCCGCTGTATTGTGTAGGCCAAATCTTCGGACGCGTACATTGAGGTCAGGTAGGCCATCTCATGAAGGTATCGGACCGGCTCACCATTGACGGCGACGACACGATCACCGGGCAGAAACTTACGTGACGCCTGTTCCGCGGCCAGGCCGCGGATGATGATCGATTCCGGATCAGTAATCTGAGTCGACAGAAGTGCCATATTCGTCGGCGCAACGCCGATCATGCGAACTGTCTTGCCAAGTTTCGGCATGATCACCGTGGAAAACGACTCTCCATCGGCGTGATCACCTTCGATCAACACAGATCCGCTGGAAAGAACAACGGCCTGATTGATGTCAGTAAAGTTCTGAATGCTCTCACCATTGATGCTGCGGATCATGTCCCCGTCGCGAATTCCCGCCTCCCACGCTGGTGATCCCGCGTGGACGTTTCCGACCATGGGAACCAACTCCACGACGCCAAAACGGTAGGCGATGGCGAAGAACATGAACCCGGTAATGACGTTCATGATCACTCCGGCCGAGATGATCGCCATCCGCTGCCAGACTTTCTTCGCGGAATACGATCGCTCGTTTTCGGCGATTTCGTCACTGGTCATCTGATTGGGATCCATGTCATCCTGGCCCAGCATCTTGACGTAACCGCCAAACGGCAGTGCAGACAGAGCGTACTCTGTTTCGCCTTTTTGACGGCTCCAGATGATCGGCCCAATGCCGATACTGAATCGCTCCACATGCACATCGCACCACTTCGCAACAGCGAAGTGGCCGAGTTCATGGAAGAAAATGACCATGCCCAGACCCAGCACGACCGACAGTGTTTTGCCGATTCCGCCCAGGGTGATGGCTGCGAGAGTAATAACGTCGAAATCAAGAGCTATGAGTTCCACCGTGCTGCTTCCTCCCGAGCCCAGCTGTCTGCTGAATACAATTGTTCCAGCGTTGGATGAGCGTCGAATGTATGGTGGTGAAGGATGTCGTGAGAAATTTGAGTAATCTGGTCGAACCGGATGTCGCTGCGAAGAAAACGGTCCACCGCAACTTCGTTACAGGCGTTCAGAACGGCCCCGGAAGTGCCACCCATGGCGGCCACTTCGAATCCCAATTGCAGTGCCGGAAAGGCTTCCATGTCCGGTGGGTGGAGTTCCAGGGGAGTGGAAATCGACCAGTCTGTATCCGGACACGGACATGGCAGCCGATCCGGATACGTCAGAGCATACTGTATTGGGAGTCTCATGTCGGGGGGAGACATCTGTGAAATCACCGATCCATCTCGATATTCCACAAATGAGTGGATAATCGACTGCGGGTGAATCACCACGGAAATCTGATCCGCGGCAATCCCGAACAGCCATCGAGCCTCAATGATTTCCAAAGCCTTGTTCATCATTGTGGCGGAGTCAATGGTTATTTTTGGTCCCATGTCCCATGTCGGGTGCTGCAGGGCCATCTCAGGCGTCGCATTTCGCATCCTGTCGCGTGACCAGCCACGAAACGGCCCGCCACTGGCCGTCAGAATTATTCGCCGCAAATCCGATTTTTTTCCTGCCTGCAAAGCCTGAAAGATGGCACTGTGTTCGCTGTCGACAGGCAGAATCTTGGCTCCGGAGGCTGCAGCACGCTCTGTCACAATTGGACCGGCAACGACAAGCGTCTCCTTGTTGGCAATCGCGACCCGCTTGCCGGCCTCCACTGCCGCCAACGTAGGTTCAAGACCGGCCGCCCCGACAATCGCCGAAACGACGGTGTCTACTTCCGGTTGTTGCACCAGCCGTGCCGCGTGTCCAGGACCGGAAAAAAGCTGCGTTTTGCCTGGCAGTGAGTCAAAGGAAGTTGCATCTGCGGCGGTCTGATCACCCAACAGAATCCAGTCCGGTTGAAACTCCAGGGCCTGTTCCAACAGGACTTTCCCGCTTCGTAAAGCCGTGGCTCCCAGCAGGCGCATGCGGTCCGGATGACTGCGGATCACGTCGAGACAACTGGTCCCGATCGAACCGGTCGAACCGAGAACGACAATCGACTGAGGTGTGATCACGAATGGGTTTCGGACGTCAATTGTCCGATTCAGTCGTAAGGACAGATAACAAAATGAGTTACAACGTTTCTATGCGGCCCATTTTAGACGCCCTTCAACTTCGTCACAAGACGGGGTTTCGGGCAGTCAATCGGTGTATCCTCAGATGATATGGCGCTTTAAGACCCTCTGAGTGGTTGCGGTTGCCCAATTCGTGCTGTAGTTTGCCTGCCAGCATTGCCGCGCCCGACAAGAGTCCGGGTAGCTGTCACACAGGGAATGACCGAGCCGAAAACGTTGCCGTTTTTCAGGCCAGGACCATTATCTGGAAAGTGAGGCCTGTTCTTGTCTGCCGCGTCACAATCCCATTCCGCATTGCGATACCAGCTGTCGCCGCCAAATCCATCCACTCGGAGAAGTTCCGCATGTCGTCCGGCGAAAATCGACTTAAAGAAGAACGCGAACTGATCAGTGTCGCTCACGGCAAAGGCCCGCTGGCCACGCTCGCCGTCTACACCAAACTTTCCGGCCCTGGATGGCTGCAAGGCGCCATCACGCTCGGGGGAGGATCGCTGGGGGGAAGCCTCTATTTGGGGGTTCTGCTCGGTTATGGCACGATGTGGCTGCAGCCTATGGCAATGATCCTGGGCATCGTGATGCTCGCTGCCATTTCCTACGTCACGCTCTCCACGGGTCGGCGTCCGTTTGAGGCGATCAACAGTGAGATCAGTCCGGTTCTTGGCTGGGCGTGGCTGATTGGCACAATTATGGCCAACATGGTTTGGTGTATGCCTCAGTTCTCCCTCGGAACCGGGGCCTTGATGCAGAATCTCTTTCCGGGAATGGCAGACTGGCTGGCTACGACGATTCTTTTCACTGTGGCAATAGTTGTGGTTTGGTCATACAGCAGTGGCAATAAGGGAGTGAAGTTTTTTGAATTGCTGTTGAAGGTACTTGTCGGCATCGTGGTGTTGTCGTTCTTTGTGGTTGTGCTGAGAATGACGTTCAGCAACGAGGGGCTGCCGTGGTCCGAGATCCTTGCCGGCTTTGTTCCGAATGGTCTCTTCCTGAAAGTCTCTCCCAAACTGGAATCTTCGATTGCAGCAACGGGACAGTTCTCAGAATTCTGGCGGAACCAGGTCTTCAATCCGCAGGTCGCAACGATGATCACGGCAACGGCAACCGCTGTTGGAATCAATATGACGTTCCTGATGCCGTATTCGCTGCTTCGAAAAAAGTGGGATAAGGATTTTCGTGGCCTGGCTATCTTTGACCTCAGCACTGGTCTGTTCATTCCCTACTTATTGGCCACCAGTTGCGTGGTGATTGCGTCCGCATCACAGTTTCATGGACGCCCCGAAGCGGGAATCCTGTCTGCCGACGGGGCTCCAGTGGCAAATAACATTCGCAACGGGGTCAATGGACTTCTCGACACGAGGTTAAAGGAAGAACTTGGCGCGGACGAGTTCTCACAGCAATTCGGTGGTAGCGACCGTAGCGACGCACAGACCGACGTCTTGCAGGAGGCACGAAACAATCTTCCCGAAGCTGACAGAAAAATGGCCGCTATCCTCGTCAAACGAGACAACCAACAGCTGGCCGGCGCACTTGAGCACCTGAGTGGGAAAACAATCGCCCATGTTGTTTTCGGAGTTGGTGTTCTTGCGATGGCTGTATCAACAATCATTATCTTGATGTTAATCAATGGATTTGCTTTGTGTGAGGCCCTCGGACATGAGCCAACGAGTAATACATTCAGGGTTGGATGTCTGGTGGCCGGTATTAGTGGCGCTTTGGGCTCGCTGTTTCTGTGGACGGGTGGCGCAAAAGCATGGCTCGTGGTTCCAACTTCCATGTTTGGCGCCGCGTTGCTTCCAATTGCCTACGTCACATTCTTCTGCATGATGAATTCGAAACGGCTTTTAGGTGATCACATGCCGACCGGAGTCAATCGTCTGAAGTGGAACGCACTGATGCTGCTGGCAGTGTCCTTCGCCGTAACGGTATCTGTCATTTCAATCTATCAAAGTGACTTCACGAAGCAGTTAGTCGGCTTTGGTGCGCTGGGGGCGATCGTCGTGTTCAGCGTGATTTATCGGGCAAAACCGCCTGTAACGGACGACCAATCGGGTTCTTCCGTAGAAACGGGTTCGTAATTTTCCCTACAGCCCGTTCAATTCGCAGTTCAGCCGAATTGCAGATTTCGCTCAACGTTTGAGGACGATAAGAGAAACTG
>JBDONA010001109.1:0-6310 GCA_039831575.1 Fuerstiella sp.
CAATCCATTCTGCCATGACGGACGATCAACCAAGGTAATAGGGAATGACGACCGACGACAGAATCACAGAACTCTTGCTCCAATGGGAGGAGTCCTTAGAGCAAGGAAACAAAGTTTCGATTGATGAACTGTGTCGTGACTGTCCTGAACTCATTGAAGTCGTCACAAAAAAGATCGACGCTCTCAAGGAAATGGCATGGGTGACCAAGGACGATGATTCGCCTGACGATGTTGACGACGACATTCCACGCACACTGGCAGGTCGCTACCAGCTTACAGAACGCATCGCTGTTGGCGGATTCGGTCAGGTGTGGAAAGCATTCGACCCGGAACTTGAGCGTCAGGTCGCCATCAAAATCCCGAAGCGATTGAACGGTCAGTCAACCGACAGTTTCTTGGACGAAGCTCGAAAAGTGGCGAGTCTCAAACATCCCGGTATCGTGACAGTTCACGATGTAGGGAAGGAGAATGGGTACACGTTCATAGTCTCCGACCTCATTGATGGAACTGACCTTGCCCAGAAGATTCGCAATGACCGCCCATCCATGTCAGAGGCAGTCCGACTCGTCGCACAAGCTGCTGAGCATCTTCACTTCGCTCACGAGCAAGGATTTGTTCATCGGGATGTGAAGCCCGCCAACATTCTTCTCGATCAATCGGGAAAGGTCTTCATAGCTGACTTTGGCATCGCCGTCACAAAAGATGACAGCCGGAAAAACTCTGGAAGCCAAGGCACGCTGGCTTACATGGCACCAGAGCAACTGGCAGGTGAGAATCACCTCGTCGATGCTCGAACCGACGTGTACGCTCTGGGCGTCGTCTTGTTCGAGCTTCTCACGGGACAACATCCTTTTACAGCCACAACACCTTTGGCGATGAGGGAGCAAATCCTGTTTCGTCAGCCGACTCCGTTACGGAAAGTAGATTCATCGATTCCCAGCGAACTGGATGCCATCTGCTTGAAGTGTCTCAGCAAACACCCGGCTGATCGTTACGGGACGGCACACGATCTCTCGGTCGAATTGCAAAATATCGAAAAGTCACTGCCCTTCAAGCGATTTCGTGCCGTTGCGGGCGTGTTGTTGATCGTTGCCGCAATCTTTGCTGGCGGAGCGTATGGCATTTCGTTCTTTCCTTCTTCCACGAATGAACCAAAGAAAAGCAGCGACTCAACTCCGTCCATCCAAATGGTGAAAAACGGTGCTCTTCACTTTGACGGCAGGACACGAATAGTCACGCCCGTGAAGCAGTTTCTGCCAGTCACTCTTGAGGCTTGGATTCGGACCAATGATTTGCACACAATGTTTCTAATTGGAAGCGATCTGCCGGACAAGTTCGGGATCGGACTCCAAATCAATCGACTGATCGTGAGTGCCGAGATTGTCAGCGGCGGAGTCCATGCCCCCAAGCCCATTCAGCCCAACCAATGGTGCCACATGGCGGTGGTTTTGGGGAACAGTCACACCACGCTCTACGTCAATGGCAAGCCGGTCGCCAGAGGACAGGCATCGAAGTTGTCGGGGGATACTCCATTCGTCATTGGTAATCTTGGCGAAGACCACTTGAGCCAATTCTACAATGGCCAAATTCGCTCAGTCAGAATCTCTAAAGGCGAAAGGTACACGACCGAGTTTGTCCCAGATGACGTGTTGCAATCGAACTCAACGGCAGTTTTGGTCTATGACGCCTCGTCCGTGAGAGGAAGCCGAGTCGTTGATTTAAGCGGCAAGAACAATCATGGAAGCATTCAGCGGCTCTTGATTGAAAACGTGCGAGCGAATAATGCCACAACTCCACCACAATTTCACGTCATTGTGGCTGATGGCTTTGACGACAAAACTCGAAAGAACGGGATTGATGCCAAAGACGTGGACTGGTTTCTCTCAATTCCACAATGGAAGGTTCGAATTTCTGATGATCCGATCATCGGGAACGGTGCAGCCCTGACAATCCCCGTCTCTTCGGCCAGCACAAAGGCAGGATTCGTCTCCGCAAGTTTCAAGAGGCAGGAGCTTGGTTCGAACCGTGGTGATCTCATTCGGTTGAAGTTTGATTTTCGATTAGAGGGGAACCTTGAAACTCTCAACACAAGCGTTCGCTTCGGACTTTTCGATTCAAATGGGACTCCCATAACAAAAGATGACTTCTTCAATTCTGGGGAATTGGACGATCACGGTTATACTGCCAGTTTCGGTGTCGGCACAAAGGAAACCCTCTCGGTCTCATGGGACAAAGCATCGCCATTGGGTGGCCCCGGTGTCGTCCAGCTAACGACTGAGCCAACCGAAGTGCCGACTAGCATTACGAATCCGAACCAACGCCATTCGGCAACACTCACCCTCGAAAGAATTACGGGGCAGTCAGTTCAAATCTCTGCATCCATTGATGGCAGCAGCGTCTCAGCGGTTCATTCTCGCCGCAACAAGCAGTGGGAATTCGACGAGATAGCGATCAAGTGTGGTCGAGTCTCCAATGCTCCGATCAATCTGGTGATCGATAACGTGCTGGTCGAGACAATCACACATCGTTAGTTGCCCTGCCGTCAACGTCACTGCCCCCATTCTGCGATGGCTGATGCACGCCGTAACGTTACACGACGAGGCATGAGTGTGATGCAGTCCATCTACTGGTTCACACTCGATGGATCGGAAAGCCAATTAGTCCCACTGTACCTTATTGAAGCGAGAGAACAGCAATTCCCATCCCTTTGCTCGTCGGAACTCTCGAAAGGAGGCACAAGTGGATTTCAAAATCGGAATCGAAGACACCGGTAATCGGTCCCATCGTCGCTGGCTCATTCGAGATTCTGTTGACCAATACTGGACTGGAATGCGATGGGGCCAAAAGGAGCAAGCTCTCGTCTTTGCCGATTTGGACGATGCCATCGGGCTGGCAAAGAAAATGAATGACCGACGAAATCGACACGTTCCACTGAGAAAGTACAAGGTTTCGATGACCGTCGAAGTCAGAAGCCACGAGACAATTGACCGTGACGAGTTAATCGGATGGATGATGAAGGCGGTTGACTTTCAATTCGATTGGCAGGGACATGGCAGTGGGCCAGTCGAAGAAAGCATGGTTTGGGGAACGATTCATTGGGGCACTTTGAGGGAGACACGATAATGAATGATGATCGATCTTGGGCGTGGTGGTTGCTTTTGCCTGTTTTGGCGTTGGGGTATTTGGTGATCGCAGTAGCCAAGGCAAGCATGACATCGATTTTCGATGATTGATTGCGGATTGGAAAAGCTGGAATGCGTGGTCGGTTCGAGTTCGACCTTGATGAAACCGACTTTGCAAAGGATAGATAAGCTCATGACAAATCAACAAGAAATCAGAGCCATCATCCAAAGGCACGCAACCAGAGGCGACATTTACAACCGGGATGAAGGAGAAGAATTCGACAAAGCGGAACTCGCCCTGCGTGCGTTGCAGCAATACAGCGATGACTTGATCCCTATGCTCGTTGTTGCCCTCAGCGACCCAGACGAGGCCGTGCGTCAGGTCGTGATGCGACTGTTCTGGGAATTGGACACCAATGATGAGTGCGTTTTGCCAGCGATGATCAAATCGTTGAAAGATCGGAACAGGAGCATCAGGCACGCTGCCGCTGGTTTCGTGACACGCTTTGGTGAACGAGCAGGAGCAGCCATTCCCATTCTTCAATCATGGATTGAAAACGGCGATGAAATGAGTCGCATTTTGGCGACGGGCAACATCTTGAAGATCGATCCATCCAAGTCAGGCAAGCTGCTGCCTGTTTTGATCGACGCTCTGGGTTCTGACGGGATCGAACAGATTGAAGCCATTGGCCAACTTGAAGGTCTTGGTGAGATGTCCCAAGAAGCGGTGCCTTCGCTGAAGCGGCTGCTTCATGAAGATTCAACGGTGAGCCTGCAAGCAGCCGATGCGATCCACGCCATCACTGGTGATCCCACTGATTCAATCACGGTTGGTGTGGCTTTGCTTGACCACAGTGAATGGCTTGATAGGTACGTTGGGGCCGAGCACTTGGGGCTGCTAGGGGCGATGGCTCGACCGGCAATCCCTCGTTTGAAACGGACTGTGTTGGATGATGAAAACGAGGCGGTTCGGAATCGGGCAAAGGTGGCATTGGCGGAGATCGGTATGTGACCGTAACGCTCTGATTCATTTGTCAGCATGAGCAGGCTCACTGCGTCGATGAACCGTCTGTGGTGAAACACCGACTTGCTCGGCAATCACGGTGGGTGAAACACCCTGAGAGCGAAGTTGTTGTATTTTTGCAACCTGTTGCCGTGTGATATTTGCTCCGCCCTTTTTCTGTTTGAAAGGGAATGGGGCATCACACTTGGCGAACATCGGTGCCAGAAACTCAGCGACCTCCATGTTCGCCTCGAAGACTTTTCCGAATGGACGGTTCGTGTAAATATCTTGGAGTGTGTCGCTCTTCACTGGATTACCGTGACACAAGAATACGCCGCTGATTTCACCGCTGGAGAATCGCTTGACTAGATCACCAGCCGTCTTGCGGAGTTTTCCGATACTCAGGAGCCTGAACTCCGAGTAGTCCTTTTGGATTCGCTTGCAAAGTCCCTCACGCCAGAGGTTCGGAATTCGGCTGCTGTGGTTTCCATTCTGGGTCGGCTTGATGAACGAATGCCCCGAATCAGCGAGGATCGCAACGCTGTCGTGTTGGGCTGTGATGTTCTTACCCTTGTCTGGTTGGCGTGTGATGACCTTCTGCCCTTTACGCCTATTGAACACCCACTGCATTGCCTCAACAGTTTGTGGCCAGAGTTTGAACTCGCCATACACCTCGTTCTTGATGCGAATTCGTTTGATAAAAGAATCGTCGGGGGCGGTTTTGTAATTAAGAAGTGCGGCTTCGGGGTGTGCTTCAAATAGACAGATTTGATTGAGGAGAAGCGATCCACTCTCGGCGGTGCCAAAACCACAATTCAATCCTAGCAGCAGCAAGGCACGCTCAAGCGGAGTGGCGTACTCGTACAGCAGGCAAAGCTCTTCGAGACTGAAGGTTTCAACTTGAGCGGTTGTCAGCTTGGCAGCAATTTCCTTCGTGTTGGATTTGGCTTCGATTTTGATGTCATCGAAGTCTTCCGGTTTCCGCCACGAATAATTTGGGTTCTTGTGCAACCACTTCAAGAAATTGCGAAGTTGCTTCATGTGGGTGTCAGCAGTCTTCACGGCAATGGGCTTCTTCGTTCCTTTTTTGTGAGGACGATTTGCCCAATGTCGAAACATCCCCTCCACAACATCCAGTGTGAGCGTTGATCTTGATATCGGACAGTCTGGATGATGCTCCTTGAGACGCCCTGCATTATTGATTTGCTGGAATCCCCACCCCGTCACTTCTTGATCTTCACCTTCAGTCGGAGCAGTCAGGCAAGTAGCCCTGATGTGCTGAATGTAATCGTCGAGGGCATTGTGAAGCGTTTCGCTGGTGGTCGGTGAAATGCTGACACCCGTCGCCTGTTCGAGCGACTCTTTGACCTGATTGAGTTTCTGGACCTCCCGTTTGGTCACTTCTCGATACTCGTCCTCAAAAGCGGGGACGATGTTGATGACCGACGAGTACCGCTCAATCAGTGTTCGAATCCAGCGTGCGTTGAGGTCGTCATCGCCGTTGAAATCTGACCGGCGATCAAGAACGACCTGCATCTTTCCTTTTGCCACGGCTTTTGCCATTACACGAGTAGCATCGTCCCAGAGCGGTTCATCAGGAAGGCAGTCGAATTGTGACTCACCATCCTTCCAGCATTGAACAACCAAGTCCCAGAGTTGCTCCAGTCTCAAGTTGGCAATGTTTGCTTTCGCCTTGTCCTTGCCGAGCCGAAACTTTGGACGCACGATCTTGGACTCTTCCCATGTTGCTCCAGTCGTGGGATCAGTTCTCTTCAGGCGGGTCAGGCACTTTCCAAGATTGCGTTCATACACCCCATTCTTGCTCGGTTCCAACTCCTGCCGCTTCTTTGCCATGATGCCACCAAAAACTAAACGCCGGTTCGAGTCCCATGTCTGATATTGGTGATTCTAGCCAAAACCAGACAAAAGGAAAGGCAAGATCAGACACAAAACAGCCTCAAAACCAGACATTTCGGTGTTTTGGCGACATTTTGGCAATGGTTCAGCAGGGCCATGATCGTCGTAACATCAACAAAAATAGCCACTTGCGACGAATCGCAAGTGGCTATGAAATTGGAGGCGGCGGGAATCGAACCCGCGTCCTGTGGACTCTTAACCAAAGTATCTACGTGTGTAGTTCGCTGATTGAATTCGCAACGACGAGGCTCACCGAACACAGCCTTCC
>JBDONA010000468.1:0-1549 GCA_039831575.1 Fuerstiella sp.
GCCAGACGTTCACCTTTACCCGCAATCCGAGAATCGCGGCAGATATTGACATCGCCATCAACGCGACTGATGCTCTGGCCGCCGCCGAAGCTGTTAACGTGATTAACACAGTTCTTGGGGCAGGCACCGCACTTTATGATGCCGGAGCGCCCAATCGAATCAGCATTCCAAACCTGCCTGCGCCGACCGACGCGTTTGTTACAGGAGGCACGTTGTATTTGCCCGATGTCGATGCACCGTCTGACTTCGAACTGGAATCCTTCACACTGTTCGGGCAGACATTTACCTTCACCGATAATCCCACTCGTGCCAACGACATCCTGGCTGTGGCCGGCGATACGGACGCTGTGATTGCGGCCAGGGTTCGCACTGCCATCGAAACGGTTTTGGGAACGGGACTTCTGCTGCCACTGGACGTACTGGCCCCCGAGCGTATCAGCGTACCAGACATTCCCACGGCCGCCGACAGTTTCCTGCGTGGTGGCACGATCGTTGTCCAGAATGTTGCTGACCTTGAGGGTTATGAATTTGAGCTGAACGGTGTGTCGTTTCGGTTCACCGACATCCCGACACAGCCCACCGACATTCTGACTCGACGAACTGATTCTGCCGTTGCCGTTGCCGCCGAAGCGGTCCGCATTATCAATAACACGTTTTTCACCACGACTGCATTTCAGGATCTGGAGCGTATTCATGTTCCGGATCTGTCGTCGACATTCAACGGCGTCTATCACGGTTCCAGACTCAATTTCGGCAGCGCTACGCCGCAGAATATTGAAGGTGATTCATTCACGGTGTTTGGGTCGACGTACACCTTTACAACGAGTCCTCTGTTTCCCACCGCGAATTCTCGTGACATCTCGTATACTTCCACATCCACAGCGGCCGACTTCGCGAACTCCGCGACAGCGTCGATTAACAATCAGTTGGCGGCGGATGGTCTTGCTCCACGGGCCACGTCTGTTGTCAGCGGTCCTGGTGAACTCATCGGGGTCGACTTCGGCCCCGCTGGAGATACGTCGCCTTTGAACTGGAATCAGTCCGATGGCAACGCAGGGACGAATTTTTCTCTCACCGATCTTACTGACGAGCTTGGCAACCCGACCGTAGTCGATTTGAACGTCTTTTTCTCCCCAAGTGGCGTCGGTGGTACTGTGGCCAATACGCCAAACCTGGCGAACGTGCCGGCTCATACAAATTCACTCAATAATATTGACGGAGCTTTGACGCAGGACCTGTCTCTCTTCCTGCAGTTCACCGATCTTGAACCAGGCGGAACATATGATCTCTATCTGTTCGGTGGAGACACAACGTCGACCGGCAGCCAGAACGTCACGGTGTTTGATGCCGCTGGGACTTCGGCGTTCACTCAGGCATGGACCAATAACCAGCTTGTCAATGGACAGGCGTCTTCCAATGCGAATCTGGACACGTTCGCTGTCACAGCCGTCGCGGATAGCACCGGCTCGTTCTTCATTCAGATTGCTGAAACGACCGCAGGTGATGATGTCGTGATTCCGGCCGTTGCAATTCAGAAAACTTCCAGTTC
>JBDONA010000603.1:0-6298 GCA_039831575.1 Fuerstiella sp.
ACGAGGTATGACTGTCCAGCAGTCCTCCCAGCTGGTCAGCCATGGCGACACAAAGTTTCTGAGCTTCACACGTGGTGTTGCTCATGCCATAGACCAGCGGCATATCGGCTTCGTGCAGATAGGTGGCTGCCGCCTGAATGGCTTCTTCGACGGTCGCTTCTTTGCCATCGATCAGAGCGTCCGGATACTTCTTCTCGGCGGTGTGGTTCAGAAACCACGCGGTGCCAAGGACACAGGCTTTCTTGGCCTCGTGAATGCGAACTTCATCGTGATGCAGTTGAATGTCATCACAGACACAGCCACAGAATGTGCAGGTGGCGTTGTCAATTATCTGAAGAGTCATTGTGTAATGCTCTTTCCATCAGCATCCGTCAGTCGCAGACCTCAGTGGACAACAGCATGTTGCCGGCAGTTTACCTGCGGTCCGGACCCGGTGATGCACTCAGTCGATTGTTTTCTCCGGTGTTGTGTTTTCAGGTCAGGCTGTGCCTGACATGGATTTGGATCGTGCAAGGTCAGGCACAGCCTGACCTGCGTGTCTACTCTGTGCAGTTAGTATCGTCCGAACCGGACGATGGAACGGTAAATGTTCAGCCCAGAGCCCGGCCCTGGTTGCTGCCCCGAACGCGACGCGGCATAAAACGGCCTTCTTCGACCTCCGTCCACGCCGGCACGTCTTCGACGTTGTCGCCGTCCGTGCAGAAATGGGGACTCTCGGGGCCGTTGAGTTTTTCGTTAATCGGTTGCTGTTTCATTGGAGATCTGAGATTTGAAGTTTGAGATTACGGCCGCGCCAAGCATTGTGTCGGCCCTGCTAAAGCGGAATGACTTCCACTTCCCACCCTTTCGACATCGGCATTCCCGTGCCATCGGTATCGCCGCCCATGAGTTTACAAGTTGGGGGGCCATAAGGAATGAAAATCATACCTTCAGGTTCTTTTCCGGCCTTGCACTTGAATTCGGCTTCTCCAAATTCCGTGCGAACCAGCGCCATTTGCCCTTCGACAAGGCCAATGGCGGCCATGTCTCCTGGTTCCATCGTCATCGAATTGGTCAGAGCCTGATATTCTTCGGACTCTTTCCCCACGTTGATCAGCGTCCCCTGCTTCGATGTACGCGATGAATTGAGAATAAACCTTTTCGTGGACATAAGTTATATCGTTCTAAGTTGTCGGTAAGCACTGCGGCATAGCGGCCGTCGGCAGCAACATTCCGGCACACCGCGACTCTGGACATTCAGGGGACGATCACAGTTTGTGCAGATAAAAGTGGTGGGGACCAAGCTTACCGCCATAGTTGCCTGCGGAAACCCGAAGCACTCCGGGCATCCCAACGACCGTGTCCAACCCAACCTTCATCGCCCTGGCCACAGCTTCTTCAGAAAATCCATCAATGACGATTTCGTAAACGGCTCGTTCTCCCGCATGCAGATCTGATTTCGTTTGGCCTCGCAACGTGGGACACCACTTATCGTTGGTGCTGGCCTTCAGTTGAGGATACTTCGACCCGATTTTTGAGCCGCTGCGAACGATGCCGGCGGGAAAAGGCAGAATAACGTCGGGCAGGTCGTTGATCGCAGTCACGGCAGTTCGGATGGCGGCCAGCGTCTGGGCCTGAGACTGGCCGCAAATCAGTAGATTTCCTCCGCCGATTCCCTTCTGTGTTCCAAAGACGTCTTCACACAGGAATTCGCCGTCCATCACGGGAATGCGCCAGTACCGCTGGTTGCCCAGCTTCTTTGAAATCTGATACCCGTCTCCAAAATACCGCAGCTGTGCACCAACTTTGATGCGATCTTCCTTCGGTGAATCCGTCAGCCCGGAGTAACAGGCGGTCGTGGGACAGGTCAGCACATTTTGACCGATGCGACTGGCAACCGCTTTTTCCAGTGACTTTCGGTTGAAGGCAAATGCCAGCACGGAAACGCCGGGGCGGCCATCGGGCGTACGCGATTCCCCTAAACCTCGCTCGATCCCGGCTTCCACGTCGCAGCCGATGACGCTGGAAGCATTGCCACAGAATTCCAACGCCGCGATCGTCGCAAGTTCGATGTCGATTGCGGTAATGATCAGCCGAGTTCCCACCATGGGAAACGCTTCGGCAAATGTGTCGTCGATTTTCGGTTGCTCTGTCATTCTCAAATCCGGCCGAAGCAATCCAGGCTCACTTTGGTATCGTCTTCTATGCCGGGTTTCGTACCGAAAATCTGCAGAGTCCCAATACACACAGACGGCTGACGTGGCCGCTCATCGTACGATCCGTCGTCCATAGTGTCTCTGCAATTGGTCGCAATTCGGATTCCAGACACGTCATTCTCATCCCTGAACATCGGTTTGCCGCTGCGGGTGCGTGAATTCACTTCAAAAATCGTGAGGATCCGGACTTCCTGGGGCTTAAACATTTAGGCAGATGCCTTAGAGTCACGGAACGACGTTGCCCCTGCGGGGAGCAATGGTTGCCACGTCCCTGAAACAAAGTTTGCTGAAATCATGCCATTTCCTCAGCCTTTCTATCGTTGGCGGCCACATCCCTGGCACGGTCTCGATGTCGGACCAGAGCCCCCCGGGCTGGTCCATGCCTTTATCGAGATTACTCCTTTCGACCTCGTAAAATACGAAGTCGACAAGGTCACGGGCTACCTGCGCGTTGATCGCCCCCAACGCACATCCTCACAGCCGCCCACATTGTACGGCTTCATCCCTCGCACCTATTGCGGCACACAGGTGGCAGCGATGATGCCTAACGCAAAACGGGGCGATGGTGACCCGCTGGATATCTGTGTGCTGAGCGAACGACCGATCACAAAGTCGGAAGTCATTATCAACGTGAGAGTGATCGGCGGGCTGCCGATGCTCGACAATGGCGAAGCTGATGACAAGATTATCGGCGTCCTGGCAGCAGACAACATCTGGTCACATGTCGAAGACATCGATGAGCTGCCACAGGCTTTAGTGCAGCGAATGCGACACTATTTCACGACCTACAAGGTCATGCCAGGAGACAAATCGGAAACAGTGTCCATCGGTGCAAGTTACGATCGCAGCCACGCGGAAAAAGTGATTCAGGCGGCGATGGCTGACTACGCGGACGAATTCGGCGACAGCTGATCAGCTTCCGGATGACATGTGCGTTCCTGCCGCTATCAGAATGCCCCCTGAGCACGCGACGTGAACAAAAAAAGCCCGGCGCTCTCGCGAACGCCGGGCTTAATTTTTTTCATGCTGCAGCAATAACGTTACCGCAGGCTGAATACAGCCGGGTCATCAATGATGAACGGAGTTGACCATGTTCGTCCGTCGCACTTGTTCACCGAATTGAAGAAGTGCGTCGCAAACATCTCGGCCGTGTATCCGTACGGATAGCTGGAATACAAATGGTCGCCACGTTGCAGGTCATCAACGCCCTGACGAGCGTAATAGTGAATTCGACCATCAGGAGTGACCGACATGCCAAAGGTCCACCATCCGGGAGTCAGCTTTTTGCTGCGGACTTCATGTCCGGTATTATTTCCTCGAATCAGCAGAATAATTTCGTCTTCTGCAAAACGACGGTCGGTTTCGCTGTGGAATTCAAAAAAGAATCCCGGCCAGTACGATTCCTTTTCTTTCACAGTCCGAGTGAACAGAAATCCCTTTTTCTTCTCGGTCTTGGTCGTCTTCGTATCGATGCGGTAACCGAAGTGTGAGCCGGAACGATCCTCCCAGTTCTGATACGGTGGAAGCCAGATACGACAGGTGCAGCTTGGACTTCGTGCCACGTCAAGGCCGCCCATCCGTGAGGAACACGCCATGATGAAGTCATCCTGCTCCATCTTGCCGCTGGGGCGTCCGGGAATGCCGGAATTCAGCGTCTGCAGTCGCAGGGCACCCGTGCTGCCAGCGATGCCATTTGCAGGTGTGGCCACCCGTTCAATGACGTCCGGCATGCCGCGTTTTGCGCTTTCGAACCAACGGCCGTTATTTGATCCGCCCAGCGGCCGTCGTTCCTGTTCGTCCTGTTCCCGGCTGGCCTTTTGACCGTTGGGGATCCACTTCCAGTTTTCAGCTTCAAAATCGTCACCGACACGGGTGTGGCGCATTCCGGTCCCCGGAACCACCTGGCCATGGGCCCGCACAAAGAAGATGGGAATGGCGATGACAAAACATACGATGCGTAAGACGTGAAGCGACCTCATGTCGCAGCCCCCCTCATAGTAAATCCGTTGACGGTGAGTATGGTTGGCAGACGCACCGCAGAGCGGTGAATGCAAAGCCGACGTGCAGCAGCCATTCCACATCCTTGTGGTCGAGCTGTGTTTCAAAGAGTCGATCAGGATGAAGCAACCCAGGAGCCAGTTGATCGCAATACAGGCCTTCAGCCCGCGAGCGACGCACCAACCCAATTGGACACATCTCCCAAAATGGGTATCGGTACGGACGTTAATAGCGTTACAGCCAAATTAAGTGCGCAAAACGTCGTGGTGTATCTTTGCCGCCACCAATCGAAAGGGATCACCCCGCTTACCCAATCGGAAATCTCAAATGCCTAAAGCGGGTTGTCCCCCCGCAACGAACTGCCGGCGTGCCGCCTTAGGGGCAACGTTTGCCGCTGCAGAAACGAACGGAAACCCCGTTCACTACATGATTTGAGTCAGTTTCAATGGAATTGCGGAAGCGGCCACAAGAGTGTCCCGGCGGCCGGACATCGGGGTGGACCAGCGCTGCGAGCTCGCAGGAAAGGGTGCATCCGCTGAATGGTGAACGTTGAAAGAGCGTTCGATTTCGACTTAACCCTCCCGCTAGCCCTGATATCTACACAAATCACTTCACCCTCCTTTTTAGTGAGGGTCGAGCCTCCGCGAGGGGAGGTTTCGGCACGATTAGTCAATCAAGGCGACCGCACCGCGCCCCTTCCAACCAGCGGATGCTACCGACCGGAAACCAGTGTCCGTTGAATGGTCGCGAGACTGTCGTTGCATCGGTAAACTGAAGAGACCTGACCTGAACGCCGGATACCCAATCGATGCACGCAACCGAGTTCCTTTCGAAAAACACGGCGATTCCCGACATTCCCGTTCTGGTGTTATACGGCACAGAACGGTATCTGAAACTGGAAGCGCTGAAGCTGATTCCGGGACTCGAAGACGATTCCGAAGACGTCGCCCTCACTCGCACGGCCGGCAAGGATGCGGACGTGAAGAGCGTCTGTGACGAATTGCTGACGGTTTCCATGTTCGGCGACAAGCGGATCGTGATTATCGATGACGCAGATGACTTCGTATCGCAGAATCGAACCAGCCTGGAAAAGTATGTCGCCCATCCATCAAAGACATCATTGCTGGTTCTGGACGTCAAGTCGTGGCCTAAGAACACGAAACTGGCGAAAGCAACAGACAAAATCGGTCTGAATCTGGAGTGCGGAGAGCTTAAAGGTGCTGCGCTGGTGAAGTGGTTGATCAAGACAGCGACCGAAGTCCATCAAAAGCGAATCGACCGGGAAGCGGCGGCGCTGATTGTCCAGCTGGCGGGCGACAGTCTGGGACTGCTGCAGCAGGAACTCGACAAACTGGCGTCACTGGTTGGCGACGCAGCAGCAATCACCTCAGAAGACGTTGCCCGGGTCGTCGGCGGATGGCGCATCGAAACCACGTGGGCGATGCTGGACGCTGTCCGCGACGGCGACATGTCGAAAGCTCTGGAATGCCTCGACAAGCTGATCCTGGCGGGTGATGCGCCTCAGAAAATCCTGGGCGGGCTGACGTTTACATTTCGCAAACTCGCCGAAGCCACAGAATACGCTCGGCAAACGCGCGACCTGCCAGGCGCATTGCGATCGGCCGGAGTTTTCCCGGCGGCAATCGGGCCGTCAGAACGATATCTCAAACGCATCGGTTTCGACAAAGCCAGTCACATTTTTCAAATGCTCATCGAAGCTGACGCCAACATGAAAGGCGGCAGTCGAGTTGCCCCCAAGCTGCAACTGGAAGCATTATTCGTCAACCTGGCCGGGTAAGGATCTGCGCGAAACCAGACTCCCGGATTTTCGCGCCAAGGCGCTGCACCGATGTGTCGCGATATCCGTCACCGTTCAGCTGCAAAATTGCTGGCCGGCCCCGCTAAACGCCCGTGTGACACGCACTGGCAACTTGTCCGGACGCGTCTGTTTCTGTGAGCGGCACAGCGCTAGCCGCCGGTTGTTGGCAGTGTGTGCACCCGCGGCTAGCGCCTTGCGGCTCACAGATTCAGGTATCCGGCCAGCCTCTAGCCTTCCCTGGCGGTGCGGCGGTAGTCCCACAGGATCACCAGAAACGCAACGAAGT
>JBDONA010000287.1:0-196 GCA_039831575.1 Fuerstiella sp.
ATCGAGGAGCAGATCATCTCGCGGCGATCACCCATGCCCGGCAACATTTCCGAAGTCGTGAACAAGCAGCAGTTTCGTGATCTGCTGGCTTGGCTGCTAAGTCGCTGACCACAGCGTCCTGCCGTCCTGCCGTCCAGGCTTCGGCCTTTTAAGTTGCACGATTCTGTAACCCTCCTTTTCAAGGAGGGTCGAGCCT
>JBDONA010000287.1:206-6292 GCA_039831575.1 Fuerstiella sp.
ACAGGTTCTGGCCTACTTTGCTACACAATTTCCAGGATTACGATCGAAGCGTCTGCAGCCAGTTCGGATCACGTGTTCACTCTCCCGCTTGCGGGATATCAGGCCCCGAGAGGATTTTTTATCGTCGACCATACATTCACGCCTCGACTGCCAGTTTCCCTCCCCGGCCGCTACCTCGTCCGACCCTCCCGTAAAAACAGGAGGGTAAAGTTGTGTAGATACCTTTGCCCAGTGACAGTGTGATGTTGAATCATGACAACTCAATAGTTTTGATCTCGTTCCCAAGCTGGCGTTTGGGACCGAGAATCGCCGGGCCTGTGTCCTGCCCGTCCCCGCAGCGGTACGTCAACTCTCGGCCAGAAACGCGTTCATGTTTTTCTTGTATGCTTCGACACCTGGCTGACCGTAGGGATTTGTTCCGACCAGTCGGCCCTCGACGACTGTCGCCAGCATCAACATCTGAAACAGCTGCCCGACGGTGTGGGCGTCAATCGTGGGCAGCGCGATATCGGCGGTGGGGCGGTTGTCGTCGGTGTAGGCTTTGTTGGTGCCGTCGATGGCTGCCTGCAGGATGCGAGGCAGTTTGTAATCGGTAAACTTGTTCAGTTGATCAAAGTCGTCCTCTCGACCGGGCAGTGTCAATGGTTCGGACGATGTTTGTCCGGGCAATACATTCGTGATCAGTTTGTCGCGGCGACCTTCCTGGTGCTGCTGTCCACGGCTGTGCAGGTCGCGAGTATTCACAACCGTCAAAGGAGTCGCCCCAAGCTCGTGTTTGCCGAGACTTTCTGACAGCAACTGGTCGTACCACAATCCAATCGCCTCAAGTTTGCAGCCCCACGTGGACAGAATTCGAGTGGTCATGCCGTGGTCGATTTCGAAGGCATGTGACACCGCCGTGTAATCCAGAACCGCATTGCTGCCGTAGTCCGCTGATCGAAGATGTTCCGTCATGTCGGCCGCGCCCTGCAACAGCGATCGAATGTCGATTCCGGCCACCGCCGCAGGCAGCAGTCCGACGGGAGTCAACACAGAAAATCGGCCACCGATTCCGTCCGGAATGGAGAACACGTCTTCGAACTTCGCATCGTTGGCCAGATCTCTCAGCCGTCCTGCGTCACCTGTGACAGGAACGATCAGTTGCTGGACGTCTGCACCAAAGCGACGTTCCAGCAGTGCTCGAAAGTTGCGAAAGGCGGCTGCAGTTTCCAGAGTACCGCCGGACTTGCTGATCACGATGACGGCGCTGCGACCGGCCGGTGCCGACGAGTCAGCGGCGGCTGCCGCCCGAGCATCCAGCAGATCGAGTAGTGCTTTCTGATTGTCGGAATCGACGTTCCAGCCTTCAAAGTAAATACGAGGTACGCCCTGCCGTTCTTCGCGCGACTGTTCATTGTGAAACGGATTGTTCAACGCTTCGAACATGGCACGCATGCCCATGTACGACCCGCCGATTCCCAGAACGACGACAGAATCAACGGTCTCACGCAGTCGTTTCGCACAGCGTTCGATTCGCCCGACAAGACTGTCGTCGCCTTGCTCCTGCAGGTTCAGCAGAAGTTCTTCGGGCCATTGAAGGAAACCGGCATCCAGCGGATCCTTTTCTTTCGGAACTTCCTCACCGTTCTGCCAGAGGGTGACGTCATTCAACGTCTCGTCACGAGCCGATTCAATTGAACTGCGTAACTGGTCCAGCCGACCGCTGTTCAGATATTTTGTGGCTGCAGAAGCGTCGTAAGTCAAAAGTGGCGATGCCATGAATTGTCCATTCGTCGACAGAGAGTATGCGTACAGTAAACGGGATCACGACTGCTGCCCAGCACGGCTGATCTGATCGGATTGCAGAGTTTCAATGAAATCGAAACAGATCACAATTCACTGAGGCAGAGGGGGGGTAGTGACGAATCGTCCTGAAGTTGGGCAGTTGCGTAGCTTGGGACCATTGTCCCGAGCTGAATCAAACTGTAGGACGGGACAATGGTCCCATCCTACGGTCGAAAAACCGCGATCCGTGACAGCACCCACGCAGAACTGTGATGTGCACTTCATTTGGCCGCATCGTGCGGTTATCATAGGTGTCTGAATCATCGCATTTTCAATAACCATGTGAGTGGCACACATTAATACTGAGCTGACGGTGTACCGGGCTCTTCCACCATCCTGCCGGAACGATCAAATGGAACAGATGACACGCCGTTCATTGTGCAAAAACACTCTCGGTTCTGTGCTGACGCTTTCTTTGCTGGAGACACTGCATTCTGCGAATGCATTCAGTGAAAGCGTGCGGCCGGTGATCAACAAGTGGGTATCCGACCTTGATGCTTTGGGAAGGGATCTCAAAGAGCAGAAGCTCGCGCAGATTGACTGGCAACATAAGGTTGAGGAACTGTTCGCAGTCGTCGATCTGCCGGAGCTGTTGCGACTGGTGGACTTTGAAAAGCTGACGAAAGGCGTGAAGATCCCGGACACCGGCGCGAAGAGTATGGGATTCAAGTTTCCGGAGATCGAAGGCATTCCGAAGAAACTGGTCTTCGGAAAGCAGATCTTTGGTGTGAAGAAGGGCCGTTCCGTAGTTCCGCACGGCCACAACAACATGGCCACCGCCTTTCTTGTGCTGGGCGGAGAATTGCACGGTCGGCATTACGATCGCGTCGAGGATGCCAAAGATCACATCATCATTCGGCCCACGATTGATCGGAATTTTTCCGTCGGTGAATACTCAACTGTGTCCGATTACAAGGACAATGTTCATTGGTTCAAAGCAAACAGCGACGTGGCCTATCTCTTCAACATCCACGTTATGGATACCCGCCCCGACAGTTTGGTCAGAACCGGGCGGGTTTATCTGAACCCGAACGGAGAAAAGCTGAAGGGCGGCCTGATCCGCGCTCCGCGAATGGGTTATACGGAATCGCACCAGTTGTTTGGCTAACGCGGAACGCAGAACGAATGATCAATCGTCGTCGATCCATAGTCCGGACTCGACCATGCGGCTGATCTGCTGATCGACTGCTTTGGCCAAGCGGTCCTCATCCGTGCGTTTGTGCCTGGCAGTATCGTCGTCGCAAACGGCGTTCTCGGGTGGCCCTGTTTGCTCGCAAACAGGGTGCCGCAGGCGCAGGTTGAGCGGTCTTATGGCATTTGATGCTGTAGGTGCGGGTCTCCTGTTGCTCCGCAACTCTGGTTGCCAGCAACCAGGGCCACCCGACGTGTGTGTGTCGTGCACTGCTGTGCCGCGCGGCGCTGTGTCG
The DNA here is from genome assembly GCA_039831575.1 of Fuerstiella sp. Classification (GTDB taxonomy): domain Bacteria; phylum Planctomycetota; class Planctomycetia; order Planctomycetales; family Planctomycetaceae; genus Fuerstiella. The sequence continues at coordinate 3,458 of JBDONA010000287.1, forward strand.
GACACCGCACTCGGAAGGCCGAAGACCTGCCGTTTGAAACTCGTCAACAGGACATCGACTTCTGATGCATTGGGTTCCGCACTGGCGACGCTGAAGTCAAATGGAATGCTCCACGGTCCCGGCACGTTGTTGGTGGCGTTGATCGCTCTGACCCAGAATCGGTAGTTGCCCGACGGCAGTGCCGTCAGGACATTGAAGCTGTTGATGGTCAGGTTGTTTTCCCGAATGACCTGCGATGTCGCTGTCGTGAGATTGTCGACCTGCAACACGTATCCCGAAGCGCCCGCCACGGCTGTCCAGGTGATTGCGGGTGTTGAGTCGGTGATTGAGCCAACGGGGCCAGTCAGCACAGGTCGACCACTCGGGTCTGTTGTTGCGACAGTACTCCATTCACCGACCGCGCCCATGGCGTCTTTGGCTCGCACCCACCACTGCCAGGGTGCCGGATCCAGCAGCGCCGTCGGTGTCCACGTCGTGCCAGCGATGTTGTCCTGTGAAATCGCCGTGCTGCCGTTGTGCAGATAAATGTCATACAGAACTGCCGTGGCCACAGGTGCCCATTGAAAGGTCGGCGTCCTGTCGAAAGTCGGCGTCACCGGACTGATCAAGCTGACTGGCAGACTGACGGTCGCGGCGTCTACCACAAAACTCTTAGCACGACTCCAGCTGCCGGGATCGCCGTTTGTCTTGTACGACTTCACCCAGACGCGATAGTTGCCGTCCACCAGCGCCGGGGGCTCATAGCTGGTTGACGTGATTCCTGTGGTTCGCTGAAGCAGCCCGAGACCATCATCATTGAACAGATAAACTTCGTACGTTCCGGCACCGGTCACGGCAGTCCATGTGATTGTCGGTGCTCCGGAAGTTGTGGTGCCGGTGGGTGTCAGCACGGCCGCCCGGCCACCGACGTTGAATTCCCCCAGCTCACTCCAGGCGCCACCCCTGCCGCCAATGGTGAACGGCCGAATCCACCATCGGTAATCACCGGCCGCCAGGGCGGAAGACGGGGTGAATGTCCACGTAGCGATGCCGGATTGGTTGATAATTGCGGTGCTGCCTTTCTGCACGTACAGCTGATAGGTGTTGGCACCGGTAATGGTTGACCATGAAAACTGTGGAGTCGTTTCAAACTGTGGACTCAGCGGTGCGATCAGTTGCGGGCCGATATAAAAGTCCTGGCTGCCGGACCATTGTGCGCTGACGTTTCCGGCATCGTAGGCACGAACCCAGACTCGGTACACGCCGAAGTCAAGGTCTGCCGCCGCTGTGAACGATGTGCTCGTCACGTTGACATCGGTTATCGTTTTGATCAGGTTTGCCGTGATGTTGTTGGCCCAGACTTCGTAACGAACGGCACCGTTGATGGCTGTCCATGCAATCGTCGGCCGTAATGTCGTCTGATGAAACGTCAGGCTGTTTTGCGTCACCGGAGTGTTCACCTGAACCGTAATCGGAGTGCTCCACGGGGACGTGGTTCCGTTGTTCTGTTTTACCCGTACCCAGATGTTGTACCGGGCAATGGGGAGTGGCGACGACGGTGTGAAGGAATTCGTCGTCACCGTCTCCTGCACGAACGAGGTCTGCCCCGTTGCCGTGTTCGTGTAGGACACTTCGTAGCCTTCCGCTCCGGCCACCGCAATCCATGTCAACTGAAACTGTCCGTCGGCGGTCGCGGTGTTGTGGGCGGTCGTGATTGTCGGCGCGGGAATTTGTGTTTGAATCGTGTAGTCTTCAACTTCACCATCCGGCAAGACGCCTCGTGGCGACGGGCTGGCGACAGTCTGTGATGTAAACCGGAACCGTAGATAGGATGTGCCTGGCGTTGCCGCTGCCGGAACAGTGAAACCAAGGCTGTTGCTGCCAGCGGACAGAGTCTGGTTGGTCAGCACCAGTTCGCCGGGATCGTCAAAGCTGCCATTAATGTTGCTGTCAAACCAAACGTTCAGGAATCCACTGCCGGACGCCGTGACATCGAAGGTGGCACTGGTTCCCTGAAAAAAACCGGATGTCAGTGTGACGCCATCGTCCGTATCCCCTGATGCCGCAGTGTTCGGCTGACCATCGGCATCCGCATCGACGCCGGCACCTAGAAATGGTCCGGCACCGATCACGTGTCGAGCGCCATCGTTTGCACTGAGCGTTGGATATCCCGGGTCGGGAGCATCGCCGAAGTCATATTGCGTAGCCGGAACAATCGCAGCGGTCGTTGTTTCGAAGTCTACCTTTACGTTTTCGCCACCAACGACAACGCCCGTCACGATATACGCAGAGGCCAGTCCACCACCGCTGGCGGTGACGTCGTACGTACCGGCGGGAATCTGGATAGAGTATCCTCCGGCCGTGCCGATGGTCTCTGAATACATCTGCGCGGTGTTGGTATTGGTCACTGTGATTGTGCCGCCGGCACCCGACTGTTCGCCGACGGTGTAGAAGCTGTCATCGCTGCTGGATGAATCGCTGGCATCGGTGAAGACCACGCCCGTGACAAACGGCTGACTGGCCTGCGTGCCGAAGTTTTGTGTCGCAACGCCGGCATTGTGAACGGCATTCACACCACCACCCAGAATGTTGTTGGTGTCCGTAAAGCCGCCGAAGTTCACGCCCAGGCCGACTTCGAAAAACAGGTTGTTCATGAAGTTTACGCGATGCCCCGCACTGCTGTACAAGCCGTCGTGCAGCTGGCTGGTGAGCAGTGCGCGGTCGAGGGCAAAGTAAGTTCGAATGGCCAGGTTTTCACCAGTGCGGGTCCACGGATAACCTGCGTTGGTCACTCGCTGAGAAGCGGTCGTGCTGCCTGGTGCCGGACTGGTGTGGTCGAAAAAACCGCGGGCAAAC
>JBDONA010000947.1:0-6268 GCA_039831575.1 Fuerstiella sp.
CTCTGAGACGATATCTGATCGAGTAATCAACACCAGGTCTGCGCGGTTCAGGCTGCTGACGGGCTCCCTCAGCAGACCCCGTGGCAACTGGTACCCGTATCCGAACGGGTTCGTCGCGTCTATTAGAACAATGTTCAGGTCGCGAACAATTCGCCGATGCTGAAAAGCGTCATCCAATACGATGACGTCCACGCCCTCCGAAGCGATCAGCTTTTCTGACGCGGCTACGCGATTTGGATTCTGCTCGTGAGGCACGTTCGGACAGAGCCGTTCCAGCACGCGTTTCTCGTCGTTTTCGCCGGTGTTGTCGGCTCGGTATCCGCGACTGACAATGCCGGGCCGAAGGCCCTGTTCCTGTAGTGCTTTCACGACCGTGGCGACAATCGGCGTTTTTCCCGTACCTCCCGTCGTCAGGTTGCCGATGGCAATAACCGGCACGGCAACCCCTTTCGACTTCATGAATCCAACACTAAAAGCGGCGTTTCGCAGCGACATCGACAGGGCATAAGGCGCGGTTAATCCTCGTAACACGCTGCGAAAGATGCCGGACAGGATGCCACGGCTCTGACCACTGATCTGCTTCTTGTAGAATGTCTCCAATATCAACGGACATGTCTTTCCGGCGGTTCCTGGCTTCCCAAGCCTTGAAAACGCGCGTGTTTGTACCACTTTCGAGTGGCAGAGATCGCTGGATTCGCCAGAATCCACGACTCGTTGTGCGGTCCCGCGCCACCTTGCAGCAACGTGAGCTGCTCCTCAACCTGCCATTTTCTAAAGAGAATCATGTCTCAGGAATCTACGATCGTCTATACGCTCACCGACGAAGCTCCTGCGCTGGCGACTCGTTCGCTGCTGCCGATCATTCGAACGTTCACGAAGTCTTCCGGCGTCAATGTGGAGCTGAAGGACATCTCGCTGTCGGCTCGAATCCTGGCCAACTTCCCACTGAATCTAACGGACGGCCAGAAACAAAGCGACGCTCTGGCCGAATTGGGCGCTCTTGCAAAGACTCCGGCCGCCAACATCATCAAACTGCCGAACATCAGCGCGTCGATTCCTCAGTTGTGCGCCGCCATCAAAGAACTGCAGGACAAGGGCTACGACATCCCGGACTTTCCTGAAGAACCGGAATCCGACGCCGAAAAGGATGCCCGATCTCGTTACGCCAAAGTGCTGGGAAGTGCGGTGAATCCGGTTCTGCGAGAAGGCAACAGCGACCGCCGAGTCGCCGCGCCGGTCAAGCAATATGCCAGGCAGAATCCTCATTCGATGGGCGAATGGAGCAGCGATTCAAAGTCGCACGTAGCGTCCATGAGTGACAACGACTTCTTTGGCAGCGAGCTGTCTCACACGATGTCTGACGCCGGCGAGGTACGCATCGAACTGACCGGTGAAAGCGGAGAAACCACGGTCTTGAAAGATAAGCTGGCTCTGCAGGCTGGCGAGATGATTGATGCATCGCGCATGGGCGTCAATGCTCTGCGAAAGTTCCTCGATCGGGAAATCGCCGATGCAAAGGAAAAAGACGTGCTTTTCTCGCTGCACATGAAAGCCACGATGATGAAGGTGTCCGACCCGATCATCTTCGGCCATGCGGTGAAAGTGTTCTTCGCCGACGTGTTCGAAAAGCACGCTGCCGTGCTGGATGAACTGGGTGTCGATGCGAACAACGGTATCGGCGACCTGTACGTCAAAATCGAAGAGCTGCCAGATGACCAACGGGCGGAGATTCTGGCGGACCTGGATGCTGTCTACGCCAACCGGCCTCGCCTGGCGATGGTGAATTCCGATAAGGGTATTACCAACCTGCACGTGCCCAGCGACGTCATCATCGACGCTTCCATGCCCGCTGCCATTCGCACGTCCGGGCAGATGTGGGACCCCGATGGCCAGCTGGCCGACATGAAAGCCATTATCCCCGACCGCTGCTATTCCGGCGTTTATCAGGCCACTATCGACTTCTGCAAAGAAAACGGAGCCTTTGACGTCACCACGATGGGCAATGTCGCCAACGTCGGCCTGATGGCTCAGAAGGCTGAGGAATACGGGTCTCACGACAAGACCTTTGAAATCTCTGAGGCCGGCACTGTCCGCGTGGTGGATGGCAGCGGCAATGTACTGCTGGAACACACCGTGGAGCCCGGCGACATCTGGCGTATGTGCCAGACCAAAGATGCTCCGATTCGGGATTGGGTCAGGCTGGCCGTCGGCCGCGCTCGAGCTACCGGCAACATGGCCATCTTCTGGCTGGACGAAAACCGGGCTCACGACGCTGCTTTGATCGCCAAAATCTACCAGTACCTGCCCGAACACGACACCGACGGTCTGGACATCAATGTCCTGTCACCTGTCGAAGCCACGAAAATCAGCTGTCAGCGCTGCAAGGACGGTTTGGATACGATCTCCGTGACCGGCAACGTTTTGCGGGACTACCTGACCGATTTGTTTCCGATTCTGGAATTGGGGACCAGTGCCAAGATGCTGTCGATTGTTCCGCTATTGGCTGGTGGCGGCCTGTTCGAAACGGGAGCCGGAGGTTCTGCCCCCAAGCACGTACAGCAATTCGTCGAAGAAGGCCATCTGCGGTGGGACAGCCTGGGCGAATTTCTGGCCCTGGCCGTTTCGCTGGAAGACCTGTCTGAAAAGACCAACAACGGTAAACTGAAAGCCGTCGCCGAAGCCCTCGACGAAGCGAATGGAATATACCTTGAAAACAACAAGTCGCCGTCGCGCAAGGTCAATGAACTGGACAACCGAGGCAGCCACTATTATCTGGCCCTGTACTGGGCTCAGGCACTGGCCAATCAAACAAAGAACGAAGACCTCAAATCGGAATTCGCCGACCTCGCCCTATCGTTGGCCGACAACGAATCAAAAATTGTCGATGAACTCAACGCGGTCCAGGGAACGGCGGTTGATCTTGGCGGATACTACCTGCCTATCGATGCTAAAGTGGCGGCTGCCATGCGGCCGAGTGAGACGTTGAATAATGTTATAGATGGTCCTCGGTAATCTATGTCGAACAGTTCGCGGTATTAGCCTCTGACTGTCGCTGTCTTTTGTAAGCTGTCTCCGGTCTTTCTACTGACGGTGATGTAAGAAAGATATACACTGCTGATCGCTCACCCGCTGCTGCCATTCCTGCTACGTTTTGCCCATTCGTCGAATGCTGTCCTATGAACAACCGCTACCTTCTTGTGCTGCTTCTTTGTGCGTCTGGCGGCTGCGCCGACTCTGCGACCGATACTACGCCACCGCCCGTGAATAGCCGTTCTATCGAACCGCTGCCATCGCCTGACACCCCTGACGAAGTGGAAGCCGTCGCCGCTCTGGAAATGCTGGGAGCCAAGTTCAAGCGGAATGGTGATAGAAATATCACCGAGGTCAATCTACGCGACACTGCCGCGACGGATGATGCTTTGAAACACGTTGTTGCCCTGAAAAAAGTGACTTCACTTCTCCTTAATGATCTGCCAATCACCGACGATGGCCTGGCTCTATTGGTGGAATGGAAAGCTCCTATCGTCAATCTGGACTTACGCGGGTGTCCGATTGGCAATGATGGACTCGCTCACCTGAAGGGATTCAAATCGCTGAAGGCCGTCCGATTGAATGGTATTGTTAAGTCGCCGGAAGACGGCGTTTTAAATGATATCAGGGAACCGACCACCGTTGACGACGCTGGTTTGGTACATCTGGCTGAGTTGACGAATCTGAAAGTTCTTGCGCTGGATGGGCTCTGGGTCAGCGAAGTCGGATTGGTATCGCTGGACAAGCTGACCAATCTGGAAGAACTGTACTTGAAGTCCACCACGATCAGTGATGACGGCCTGCTTTTGCTGGCTCGCTATCCAAAGCTCAAGAAGTTACGCCTCGCCTCAAATCAGATCTCTGACGCCGGACTGGCTCATCTGTCGACCATCACCACACTCGAAGAACTGGATCTCAGTGAGAATGCTCAGATCTTCGACGCCGGTCTGGAGCATCTTTCAGCTCTGACAAACCTGAAGAAGCTCAACCTGTGGCGAGTCGCCATATCAGACGCTGGTGTCCTAAAACTGGCTCCACTTACCAATCTCGAATGGCTGAATCTGGATAACACTCAGCTGTCTGACGATGGACTGCCTGCGCTTAAAGGAATGACGAAGCTAACATTTCTGCACGTCGGCTCCACCACTGTCTCCGATGCTGGATTGGTTAATCTAGAGGGTCTGACCACTCTCAAAGATCTTAAGGTCACGCGGACAGCTGTTACTGAAGAAGGTGTGGCTGCTCTCCAGCCCAAGCTTCCTGACACTGATATTCAGCTCCTTTACATCGCCCCCTGACAATCGTCGACGCGGTGCTGCTAACGCTTCGGTTTCTTTTCCACCCTGCTGGTCTTCCCTACGTCACGTCCCTACGGCCTTTTATCGCTATCAACTTTTCTGTTGATAATCTGTTGAACGGTTTCGTCTTGTTGCCGCGTTCCTGCTCTGATTATCACCCTATCACCAAAGCCCGTCTTACAACTGTTGGTGGTAGACTAAAGTGTCCACTGGTTTTTATCCCTGACTGCCTGGTCTGTGCACCTGTTAATAACTTCTATTACTCAACCTAACTCTTGTAGACACACCACTTCGTTTTGTCTCCGCCCTGAGTTATCAACATTAGACTGTCCCTCTTTTAATACTCCTACTTTATAATTTCTATATATATAAATAAACTCTCTTTCTGTGAAGTGATCCGTCACCAAACGTCCACTGACTTCTTTTCGATGTTTGCTCTAACTTCATCCTCGGCGATTAGAAGTGGCCAGTTCCATCAAACCAACCACGCCATCGCCAGCCGGGGCGTCCCGGTCAAACTTCCCAGCCGGAACGGTAGGCTTTGGTGATGAAGGCGGCCGCTTCGGGGCAGTTGGTGGCCACCAGGTTTTTGGCGTCCCATTCGAGGGCCTTGCCGACACGGTAGGCGACATTGCCGAGCAGCACGGATTCGGTCAGGGCGCCGGAGTAGTCGAAGTTGCAGGTCGTAGGGGACCCGTCCTTGCACGCTTTAATCCATTCCAGATGATGGCCGATGGATTTAGGGATGGTTTGTGCCGGTGGTTCAAAGCTTTTGAACTTGTCGGACGGAAACAGACGGTAGCTGCCGTAGTTAGCAAACATTTTACCTTCAGTACCGACAAACATGACACCGTTGGCTGGTACTCGTTCGCCAGCAACTACTTTAGGTATTCTGTCGCCGTCGTACCACGTAAAGTTGCAAGCGACCATGTCACCTCGAGACGGGTACTTGTAACGTACGATCAGTCCAGTGGGAGCCATCTGTTCGTGGACTTCAGCACCTTCGGCTTCGCAGTGAGTCGGGTGACGCAGTTTGAGAGCCCAGAACGGCAGATCCATATAGTGGCAGGCCATGTCGCCCAGAGTCCCTTGACCGAAGTCCCAATAGCGACGCCATTGAGCAGGGTGGTAGCGACCGGCGACGTAAGGTCGTACGGGAGCGGGGCCGAGCCACAGATCCCAGTCGAGGAAGTCCGGAGCTTCAGCTTCTTCACCAGTTAATTTGGTGATGCCCCAACCTTTGCCCACCCACACGTGGACGTCGGTAACATCGCCGATGGCCCCGCTTTGAATCACTTCGACGACCCGCCGATAGTTTTCACCAGCGTGGATCTGCGTACCAAGCTGAGTGGCCACGCCTTTGTCAGCTGTTGCTTCGGCGATGATGCGAGCTTCTCGTACAGTGTGAGTGAGGGGTTTTTCGCAGTAAACGTGTTTTCCAGCGTTGATGGCTCGGATGCTGGCAGGGGCGTGATGATGATCAGTCGTAGCAACGGTGACCGCGTCGAATTTATCACCTTCGACGTCCAGCATTTCACGGTAGTCGGCGTAGGTTCGAGGCTCCAGCCCGTTCTTTTCGGTGAGCATTTTCTTTGATCGCTCAAGGTATCGAGCGTCAATATCGCAGATGGCTACGATGTTTTCGGTCATCACACCGTCGACATCAGCGGCCGCTCGATTGGCCGTGCCGATACAGGCGATGTTAAGCTTTTCCAGAGGGTTTTTGCTGTCCAGAGCAGCGGCTTCAGTGACGTAGAGGCCGGAAGCGACAGCAGCCGTGGCGGCAGACTGTTGCAGGAAAAGACGACGATTTTGTTTGCTCATCAAGAGACTCCTATAGGGAGGGCGACGCCAGTAGCGAAGGAAGCGAGCTACCGCAAAGGCAGAGGGACGGTGGCTGGCGGGATGATCGAGGAAGGAACAAGGATCAGAGGATATGC
>JBDONA010000484.1:0-6247 GCA_039831575.1 Fuerstiella sp.
CCTTTCAGCAGGCAGCCGGGTTTCTGCGGATTCGCGATGGTGTCGAGCCGCTTGATAACTCGGCCGTCCATCCGGAAAGCTACACCGTTGTAAAAAAGATGGCGCGGCATCTGAATGTGACCGTTGACGATCTGGTCGGCAACGCGACTTTGGTTTCACAACTCAGTCCACAGAACTTCGTGAACGACAGTGTCGGAGAATTCACTGTGGCCGACATCGTGGCGGAACTTAAGTCACCTGGTCGGGACCCGCGGGCCGAATTTAAAGTGGCCACGTTCGCCGAAGGCATCAATAAGGTCAGTGATCTGGCGGCAGGGATGCGGCTGGAAGGAGTGGTCACCAACGTCACACATTTCGGTGCGTTTGTCGACATTGGCGTACACCAGGACGGACTGGTTCATATCTCGCAGCTGGCCGACCACTTCGTCCAGGACCCCTCGCAGGAAGTCAGCGTTGGTGACATCGTGAAGGTAACCGTCATGGAAATCGACGAACACAGAAAACGCATCAGCCTGTCACGGAAGTCTCTGCCTTAACAGTCAACGGACGCCACGCGGGCGAAGCGGAACTCGCCGTACCTGATGCCTGGAGCACGAAGCGGCACACGGCTGGCTTCCGGCCCGTCGAATCAGAACTTTTGGACAGTCACCAATTCGCCAGGCAGGGCATGGCCCAACCGGCGATTGCACTCATAGTACACGTCGGCCACAAGGCGTGATGCGCGCATCCAGTGCGAAAACCGGGGTAAGAGAACAGGAAATCAGAGGAACTGTTGTGTTGCGGCAGGATTGAACCCTGGCGGTTCACTTCTCGGCTTCAGAGTCACGTTCGCAACCAGATTGCGTTGTTGACAACATCGAATCCGTGTCCGCGTTGCAACAACGGTCCCCTTTGTCGTAATGTTCCGCCAATGAAACCGACGGAAGAAATGACCGACGCTCGGGTATCGCCCAACTCACGCAGCAGATCTCATGTGGTCGCGGCGACGGGAGTGCTGTGCCTGCTGGCCTTCTGCGGAAGTCGCACGATGGTCGGACCGTCCCGCGATGCGGACTCGTGGGACATTGTGACAATTGTGGATGGCTGGGCAGACGAATCGTCGTGCATTGACTGCCACGATCAACCCAGTGAATTTGCAGAGACCGGGCATGCCAGGACGCTGCGCCCGGTATCACATCCGGATTCTGTCAAACTACTGACACACCTTGCCGCGCTCGATGCGGCACAGGCCGAAGGAACGAAAATCGTTCACGACCAGGACGATTTGTATGCGGTCAATGAATCTGGCGGTCTGCGGCGGCAGGTCAAACTTGACTGGTGTTTCGGTTCCGGCACTCACGCCTGCACATGGGTCTCAGCGATCCCCGATTCTCACGGCAACACCGATGCGATGGAATTCCGCTGGACGTGGTTTGCCTTAACCGGCAAATTCGACGTCACTCCGGGACAGCCGGAAACGCCGGGCAGCAGTCCGGTTTCGGCGCTCGGCCTGTTGTTCGATGGCCCCAAAGCACGGCGTTGCTTTTCCTGTCACGCGACGGTAGTGCCTGTCAGCGACGGTGCCATTGACCACGCTAACATTCATCCAGGCGTCACCTGCCAAAGATGCCACGGACCAAGGGCAAAACACGTACAGACGGAAGGTGACTACCATCCGCCGGGCTGGGGCTCCGTCGGACGCATGGAAGCCGTGCGACGCTGTGCCGTGTGCCATCGGCTGCCCGAGGAACATAAGCCGGAGGAAATTGTACCAGGCAACCCGGGCATTGTCCGGTTTCAACCTGCCGGGCTGTTGCAGTCTGCTTGTTTCATCAATTCTGAAATGCGGTGCACGACATGTCATGACCCCCACCGACCGATGGACCAACAGGATTCACTTAGAATCCAGCAATGTATTCAGTGTCACGATTCGAAGATCGACAGCCACACGACCTGCGGAGCGGGCAACATGAACGACTGCCTCACGTGTCACATGCCAAAAGTCGATATGGAGTTTCCGGTTGAATTTACGGACCACTGGATTCGTGTCCCCTCAGCACAGATCAGGCAGGAATGATGAGATTCCGTCTGAACCCGGAACGATATCTCTGGTGGGTGGCCTCACTGCTACTGGTGCTTTCGACCAATCCCTATTGGTTTGATCGTTCCGCCCAGGTCGTCGCTCCGCTGCACAATTGTCTTCTATCGACCGGCGATGCGTGGCAGTTGCCCCTTGCGTCGTGGGGCCCGGTCGATACGTCTGCTGCCTGGCCTTTCTGGGCGTTTGCCATCTGTGCTTCGTTGATCACGGCGTTGGTGGCGCAACGGACGGCCATGACACACCACGCTTTGCTAAGCGTGATGCTACTGCCGGGATTGTCAGTTTCACTGAGACCGGACCAGCTTCTGGGCACTATTTGCGTTCTGCTGGCCTGCCGATTCGCCTCTACACAGCCGTCGTCGGACTGGAAGACGAAGTTCACCGTAAGCGCGCTGGTCTTTGCGATCAGCGTCATGGTTACACTGGAGTTTGGCATTGTGGTGCTGATTCTGCTGGCCATGGCCGCGTCTCAGTTTGAGAGTCACACGGATCCCGATGGCATACAGCCAGAGCGGCGTTTTCCCCGGGTCGCCATCTTACTGGCTGCGGGGCTGACGCTGGCGGCTCTGGCTGACGATGGATTCGCACAGGCTTTGTTTCGTCCGGTCAACTGGTTGTGGCGGGATACCAGCCTGATGCCATCGATGCAGTTCTTTTCTGGTGGCCCACAGGAAATCATTGCAAGTGCTCTGACTGGTGTTGTCATTCTGGCCGCTGTCTGGCAGTTGCTGAAAACCGAAAACACCTCGTTCACGCATAAGCTTCTGGGTCTGGTATTGGCGGCGATTGGCCTCGGCTGCGGACGATACTCGGCGGTGACCGCGATCGCGATTTGCGAACTGAACACGAAGGATGCACGGCGGCATTCTCCTGCCTTATCGAAACTTTGGATGCCGTGCAGTTGTGTCCTTGTGGCCGTCCTGCAGTGGAGCTGGCTGCTGGCAAACAACGGCACTTCAGTAATCGGAGGAAGCAGCCAGGACCGTCTGGTTGACACATCCCTGTGGCGGTTTCAGGGACCGGTCATGCTGACGAATCCCGATCACGCATCCGACTGGCAGACAGCGGCATGTCGAGACCAGTTTCCATTGCTGCTGGACGACCGTTGGGATGCGTACTCGAATCAGGTTTCTGGGTACACCTCAGTAACACACGATATGCTGGAAGGACTAAGGGAATTCTATCTGCGACAGGACGGCACTGCCGGGGGCTTTAACACGTTCCTGAAGCAACACAGGCCGGTCGCAATTGTCGTTGATTCCCGGAACCTTGGTGCCATTCGACACCTGTCGGTCGACCCGACATGGCGAGTCATGTCGATCGATTCCCGCAGAACGATTTTGGGCCTCAGCGATTCCAGCGACACAGGCCCGCAGACTCAGCGTGCCGGGAACCTGTTCATGCAGATGGAATGGCCGAAGCCACATGCCAACATGCCGTTAAAAGGTACGCTGGCCCTGGGAGCGGCCGACGACTCCAGAGCCGTGGGCATGGTCCTGACCGCAATGCGACTGCCTTACGCCGCACTTCGTATTCTGCCGGATGACGATTGTCGCGACACGGCACGAGTTCGCACATGGTGTTATCTGGAACTCGCACACCGGTCCATTCGTCACACCGGGCAGCCATCATTGCTGGATCAGTTTCGAGCGGTTGTCAGATTAAGACAGCTGGGCAGTCGCCTGCTTACGCCTCGACGTGAACGCGACAGGATCCGCAGAGCATTAGCAAGTCTTCAAGACAAACACCTTCGAACAGGCCTGTCAGGTGATCTCACGCACAGTATTTCTGAACCCGAGCAGATCGTCAGGTCTGCTTTGCAGAATGGAAACTGGACGGACGGCATGGCCGCCAGTTCCAGCATCGAACCGTCGTCAGCCCGGCAGTTCTATGGAAGTCTCCTGACCAGCAACGAAGTCCCCTTAGGGGACGTCCGGTCCGGTCTACAATCGGCTCTTGAGTCCAGCGATCTTCCTGCACGGATTCGGGAAGAAGCCCTTTTTTATTGTGGCTGTATAGAACTGGAACTCAGGAATACGGAAGCAGCGCGGCAGTTTTTCGCAAAAAGCCAAAGAATTGCTCCGGAATCCCGGTTTTCTGCACTTCGTTCGCAATACCTGAGTCAAATGACTTCGATGTAACACGGTCGCCACGTTCGTTCGACCAAAAAAGGACGCCCCCCGGCGTCGACGGGAGAAGCCACGGATTCAACGAATCTGCTGCCCTGAGTCCCCGGGTTCTTGACAATCGCGGTCCATTGCATGACTATATGTACAGGTGTGAGTAGATGCCGAGCTGCAAACCGATGTTCAAGTGAACGTTTTGCTGTTCGCAACTCATTGAAGTTGCAGTTTTTTTTGTTTTTTTGTGGAAAGAGGACCATGTTACAGACAAACCGTGTTCGACAAAGAGGCTTTACTCTGATCGAGTTGCTGGTGGTGATCGCGATTATTGCGATATTGATAGCTCTGCTGTTGCCTGCCGTACAACAGGCACGCGAAGCGGCTCGCCGCACAGAGTGTAAGAACAAGTTGAAACAACTTGGCCTTTCGCTGCACAACTACCATGACACACACGGTGCTTTCCCAGGCAACGAAGTCGGCTGTGTCACAGACACCCCACCTAGCCGACAGACCTGCTGGGAAGGTTGGAGCGGACTAGCCATGATCCTGCCGTACATCGATCAGGCTCCACTCTACAATAATGCTGACTTTAACAGGTACTGGAACGACGCTGGCGCCCAACGCGATGTTTCGACGACCTTTCTCCCCGCATTCGTCTGCCCCAGCGACCCCAATGGCGGTGGCAAGATCACGGGCAACTCGGCACCAACAAGCTACGCTCTTTCTACTGGTCCGCTGTCACATTGGCACGGGAGGAACTACCGACTTCCGGGAATGTTCTCACGTCAGTCGTCCGTGCGAATTCGCGACGTCAGAGACGGCACGTCTAACACAATTTTGGCCAGCGAAGTCCAGATCGGCGATTTTGGGAATACAAAAGACACAGTCAGCTATCGCAATTCCAGGGCGGGGACACTTAGGCGTACCGGCAACGCGACTAACTGGAGTCCTCGATTTAACGCTTCCCCGGACCACCTGCAGCAGATTCAGGATTATCACGCAAGGTGTGCGGCCGGCATCGGCAGTACCGGCGGCGGACAAGATGACGAAGCTGGTCGATTCTGGGCTTCCGGCCGTGTCTTCTGGGGACCTTGGTTCAACACCTTGATGCCGCCCAATACCCGCTACAACTGTGACAATGACGGATCCGTCACCGACATGCAGATTAAGAATGCCTCAAGCTATCACACTGGTGGTGTTCAGGTGCTAATGGGCGATGGATCTGTCAGGTTCGCCACAGAGAATATCGACCACGGAATTTGGGTGTCACTCGGTTCAAAGGGCGATGGTGAAACCATCGGTGAATGGTAATCGGTGTTAATTGCTCACAAAGTGCCAGACTTCATCGCAGTGTTGATGTCTGGTTTTTTTTAAACACTTATGCTGCGCACCCCGTTCACGAATCGTGTGGCGGCGTGGTTTGAAAGGCTAAATGATGAAGTACTGTTTTTCACTTGTCTGTCTGTTTTTTGCCGGAGCCATGATTGGATGTGGAGGAGCCCCGACTCCCGTCGAATTGCCGGAATCTGAAGACGCAGCAATGGGAGATTTGACTGACGAAGAAGAAGGCATGGAAGACGAAGCCAACACTGCGCCAGGGGGCGAATAGTGGCTCATCGTGCAACACCGTAGGTTTGGTTTTCCGACCGCAGCGTTGTGCAGACAGTTCAACTTGAATAACGAAAGACTCACAGCTTTTCAGAGGCTGTGAGTCTTTTTTACGTAGTGTTTGGCAGCTGGCCTCGAAACAGCGTAGCTTTCGTCGCGTTCGAACACTAAGTGGCCCTGTGCACGACGCAGGCCGGACCGAGGCCGACGCCAATGCCGGAGCAGCGCAAACCGGATTTCATCGTGATACAGTCTGCTATTACTTCAGAAACGATCGATCACCGTAGCACCTCGGCCGGGAAATCCGTCCATGCGAGGCAGGATTTCGCAGGCTTCCGTCAAAGACACGGTGCCGCCAATAAGCTTCCGGGGCTGTAGTTTTCCGGACTCGATCATCTGCAGCATTGGTGCGTATTCGAAGGCCTGCATGCCATGA
>JBDONA010000099.1:0-1536 GCA_039831575.1 Fuerstiella sp.
AGTGTTCTTGATCTTGTCCGTGTCCACCGGGAATTTCACCTTAGGGATGTAGGCCAGGTAGGTGATGCCCGTGCGATCCATACTGGTTCGTGTCATGGTGAAACGCAGCTCGAACCGCTTCTGGTCCTTGTACTTTTTGCTGATCCCAGCGATGCGTTCGAACCCGTTGGCCACGGCGTGATCGAGTGCGAGGTCGAGGCCCGACTCGATTTCGCGGAGGTAAGCAGCCGACATGAGGCTCGGCGAATTGATCGTGGGATAGGCCGAATCGATGTTTTCCAGGAAAAAGAGGTTCTGGAAGGGATCGTAAACCTCGCGGTCGAGACCGAACACTTTCGCGTAAGTGTTGGCGATTTCGAATGGTGTCAACAAGCGCTCTTGAATCTCACCTTGGTCCAGTTTGGCAAAAACCGCGCCGATGGCTGCCTTCCGCTCTACGACGGTGAGTTTGTAATTGCTGTCCGAGGGCGGCATTTCCTTTTCCCGCAACTTCTCAACGACTGCCACCCAATCCTGTGTGTGACGTCCTTGAATGCCGTCTTTCAACAACGGTGTGACGTCGAAGCTACCCTTGACCACCTTCCTGCCGTCTGTGATTGCGCCGTGGCAGGCAACGCAATTCTGGCGCAACGCCGCGATACCATCGGCAAAGACGGCCGAGGTGGTTAAAGTCAGGATGGAAATGATGGTTAAAATTCTCAACGTGAACCCCTCTCAAGTCGACAGGCGCCAGATCCTATCAGATCAGGAGCTTGTCCAGATTGCCTTTGTGTCCGGAGAATTCATTCACATCGATTCCCATCTGGTGCAGGATCGAGACGTAAAGTTGACTGAGCGTGTATTGCAGCGGGCCATCGGGTTTGGCCGGGTTTTTGCACTCGACCAATCCCTGGTGATCGAAGCCTCCACCAGCCAACACGGTTGGCAGGTATTCACGGCTGTGGCCGCCGGGGCTCGAAAAAGCCCCCACGAACAACACGATGGTGTCGTCCAGGAGCTGGTCTCGCTTCAGGTCAGTTAGAAAGCCCGACAAGCAGGCAAAGAAGTGCTGTTCAAGCATGAGCATGTCGTCGAAGATCGACTTCTCTAGGTGAGCCCGATGACCCAGGGCGTGGTATCCGATCCCCACGCCGTAATCGGTCTTGTCCACGAACGGGGGCGTGGCCACAAAGACTTGGCCGCGGCGGTGCTTGATCCCCAGCCGGATCAGTGCCAAATGCTGCTGGAACGGATCGAGCGCCCCTCTGTCGTGGTGATCGGTGAGGTGAAGCTTGGTGTCGAACTCGACCTTCGGGACGGGCTTCTTCGCCCATTCCAGGTCGGTTGCCAGCGCCCGCTCGTGCTCTTCGAACGAAGCAACGTAGGCCGCGCGGTTTCCCTTCGGCAGCGACTGGCTCATGGTGCGAATTGACTTGAGCTTCCTCTCGATCGCCTCAGTGGGCGTCTCCCCGAAAAGATGATCGAAGATCTTCTGCGGCCCCAACTCGTGCAGCGTCGGAACAGCTCGGCTGTTCTTGTTCCAGACAATCGTTTTGT
>JBDONA010000335.1:0-1536 GCA_039831575.1 Fuerstiella sp.
AATCACCTTGCCAGCAGTACCGGACGGGAAATCCACGCGACCGCGAGTCTGGATCTACGTATTGCTGTTTGCAATCGTCGCCTTAGTATATCTGCCTTCGGTCAGGTATGGATTTCTGGACGATGAAACAGTAATTCTGTTTCGCACTGCACCACCGGCAACAATTCCGGAATTGGTCGAACGGTCTTTTTCCCCCCACTTTCCGGGACTCCCCTATCTCCGGCCGGTGCCTCACGCGTCGTACCTTCTTCAGTACATGCTGGACCGTAACAGCCCGGCGCCGTTTCATGCACTGAACGCTGTTCTGATGGGAATCACGGCGTGCGTCAGCTTTGCATTCCTGTCACTCCCGGGCTTCAGGATTTCTCTGCTTCCAGCGATCATTGGCTCGCGGCTGTTCGCAGTTCACCCTGCGGCTTCATCGACAGTGCATCCCATCGTCGGACGTGAAACTCTGATGGTTGCCTGCTTTACAATTGCATCCGTCTACGCCTTCGCCAAAGGCGGAGACGGGTGGTTTACTGTTTCGATGATACTTCTGGCCCTGGCCCTGTTGTCAAAAGAACAGGCCGTCGTCATTCCGGCGATCTTTCTGCTGGCGGACGTCTGCGGCATTTCGAAGGATGCTCCCGGCAGAACGTTGCGAAAGTGGATTGAGCGGTATCGGACACCTGTGATTATGCTTGTCATCTACCTTGGCCTTCGATGGTCACAGTTCTCTGGTACTGAGTACAGATTCAGCATGACCGAAAACCCGGGTGACGTTTTTCTGTCGATTCGATTCGCCATCCAGACAGTCTTTGTACCGTACGCCGAATTGATGTACGAACCGACAGTCGCGGCCTGGGTTTCGACTTGGCGATTTATCGTCGGCAGCGTGGCCGTCAGCCTGTTGATTTCTGCCGTGTATCGTCTTCGGCCGACACATACGCGATCCAGCCTGTTTTGGGGTGGCTGGGTCCTGCTTTGCATTGCACCGACGGCCAACATCATCGAACAGCAGGCGCCTTATTCGGAGCGCTATGTGCTGTTGGCCGTTTTTGCAGCCATCGGCCTGACGGCAGAAGTCCTTTCTGCCGTTCAATCAAGATCGACTCGTCTTTGCCTCACCTCCGTTGCCGGTATTCTATTGCTGAGTTCAGGAGGCATCACCGTTGGGCGCGGACAGTATTTCGCCACACAGATGGCGTTTGCCCGACAGTGGGCCGCGACCAACCCACAGTTCGCAGAGACACAAATGTCATTGGGCACGGAATTCTACCTCGCCGGACAGTTTGAGAATGCTGCGAGTTGTTTCCGGAAGGGCATGAACGTCGAATCGAACAGAACCCGCGTGTGCCAAAACTGGCTGGCAAAAATGCGTTTGCTCCAGGGAGACTTTGAGGAAGCAAGTCGGCTGTTTGAAATAAGTTCGGGAGAGAAGTTTGCCTGCCTGCTGAACGGAGTTGCGCTTCGGTCCGGCGACAACCTCACCGCAGCGGCGGACAGCTTCGAACGGGCACTGAAAATCGATCGTTCGTTCTTTGCAGCACACTT
>JBDONA010000235.1:0-1531 GCA_039831575.1 Fuerstiella sp.
CCGATCGGCGAAGATTGTTCGTCGAATCGACTGAATTCTGTGTTCCCTTAACTTCTGCGAAAGGTCTGGCGATGGCGAAGGTTCTGATCGGCTGCGAATACTCTGCGACTGTGCGCGATGCGTTTCGGAAACCGGGACACGACGCCTGGTCCTGTGATCTGGAAGACTGCGACGGCTGATGAACGGCGGAACATCTGTAACATTGGGGCATGGTTGTGGGGTGACATGCCGTGGATGTAGACTCAGGGTGTGCGAACTTCGGTGAGACCGATCAGGAAAGGCTGTCGCGATGAGGCATCTGCTGTTTGTTCTGTTGCTTGTTGCTGTGGTTGGGTGTGGTAATTCGGACACGTCACCTGACGTGCAGGCCGTGAAACCCGAAGCCGATACGGTGGAATCGACGAATGCTGCGACGGTTGAACCGCAGCCCACCTCGCAGGACCAGACGCAGGCTGGTGTGCCGATTGTGAACAGCATCGGCATGCGTTTTGTGTCGATCCCCGCCGGAACATTCACGATGGGCGAGAATGATGAAGCTCATCAGGTGACGCTAACGAAGGGTTTTGAGCTTGGCGTGTATGAGGTGACACAGGCTCAGTACGAGCAGGTCATGAAGAACAACCCGAGCAATTTCAAAGGTGCTGAGAATCCAGTTGAAAATATGCGTTGGGACGATGCAGTGGAGTTTTGCCGCAAGCTATCAGCCTTACCAGCCGAGAAAGCGGAAGGCAATGTTTATCGTTTGCCAACCGAGGCGGAGTGGGAGTATGCCTGTCGTGCTGGGACGACGACGCAGTTCAGTTTTGGAGACGATGAGTCCAAGTTAGGTGATTACGCTTGGTATCGTGAAAACTCTGCCGAAAAGACACATCCAGTCGGCAGCAAGCTATCTAATGCTTGGGGTCTTTATGACATGCACGGAAATGTTTGGGAGTGGTGTCAAGATGTTTGGCACGACGATTACCCTGAAGGCAGCGTGAAAGACCCCAGACGGGGCACATCGGGCTCGCGCCGCGTGATCCGTGGCGGCTGTTGGTACCTACCCGCCTTGTCCTGTCGGTCGCCGGACCGGGATGCTGGGCACAACGCCCGCAGCAACGTCTGGGGCTTTCGTGTGGTCCGCAGTTCCGTCAAATAGCGGCGGAGCCGCAGGCAAGTGATCGGTTTGCTGGAGTGGAGGCTCGCAGGGAGCGAGGCGGAGGCGCGACCGGAGTTGCCCTCACGCACCACGATGATGAGAACAACGCCCGCCTAGAAAAATCGGGCTATGGGGTGGCAGTCATAAGGTGATTGCACCGTGGGACTGGCGGAAGCTGAGCAAGGTTGAGAGGGATGAGTACAGGTAAGTCCCGTGTTTCACGGCGTTTTGAGTTCGGCGTAGTTTTTTGACCCTACGGGTCTCAGTCTGGCTAACCGGCCCGCAGATCCCTGATAACTCGTTCTACTTATTGGAAGCAACTTGGTGTCCCCTTCGATCAACATCTGCCAGCAGTACTTACGACTTGATCGGCCTCAAAAACCTGTTTTCATG
>JBDONA010000108.1:0-26812 GCA_039831575.1 Fuerstiella sp.
GATTGATCTCGAGTGGCTGCTTGAAGCGTATCGCCGCACCCGTAAAGACGGTGCGGTGGGAGTCGATGGCCAGACGGCCGCCGACTATGAAGCTGATCTGACTGCCAATCTGCAATCGCTGCTTGACCGCCTCCATTCGGGGACCTACCGCGCACCACCAGTGCGCCGCGTACAGATCCCGAAGGGTAACAGTAGCGAAACGCGTCCGATTGGGATTCCCACGTTCGAAGACAAGCTGCTGCAGCGAGCCGTGCTCATGCTGTTGGAGCCGATCTACGAACAGGACTTCAGTGACTGCTCGTACGGCTTTCGATCCGGCCGTTCGGCACATCAGGCGATCGCGGCGACATGGAAACACACAATGGATCTGCGAGGTGGCTTTGTGCTGGAGGTCGATCTACGCAAGTTTTTCGACACTCTGGACCACGGCCATCTCCGGACGTTTCTTCAACGACGAGTTTGCGATGGCGTTATTCAACGCCTGATTGGCAAATGGCTGAATGCAGGTGTCATGGATTCGGGTAACGTGAGTTATCCGGACTGTGGTAGTCCGCAAGGTGGAGTCGTTTCGCCCATATTGGCGAACGTGTACCTCCACTATGTTCTGGATGAGTGGTTCCACAACGATGTTCTGCCGTGCATGCGGGCCCGGTCCCATCTGGTCCGGTATGCCGATGATGCGGTGCTGATCTTCGAAGTGGAATCGGATGCTCGTCGTGTGTTGGCCGTGCTGGGCAAACGTTGCTCGAAGTATGGTCTGACGATTCACCCGCAGAAAACGCGGCTCGTCGACTTTCGGCGGCCGCTGTTGTCTTCGGGCAAGTCCAGGAGTTCTCGCAGCAAAGCGGAAACCTTCGATTTGCTGGGGTTCACTCATTACTGGAGCCGCTCTCGCAGCGGTCAACGCGTCGTCAAACGCAAGACGATGTCTTCCCGTCTGACTCGGTCTGTTCAGGCCATTGACAGTTGGTGCAAAGCCCATCGTCACGATCGGCTCACCGACCAGCATGCCGTTTTATGCCGGAAGATTCGAGGACACGACGCGTACTATGGCATTACGGGTAATGGAGAGTCGCTGCAGACCTTTCGCTTCCTGGTTCATCGTGCGTGGCGTCGCTGGCTCAGCCGCCGACACCGCAAGCGAAAACTGGATTGGGACAAGTTCAATCGGCTGCTCGAATCGTTCCCGCTACCGCCATTGCGTGTTGTTCACTCGGTCGTTCGACGTCGCGAGGCAAATGTTTGATGTGAGGAGCCGTATGTTCTAATGCGGGCACGTACGGATCTGTGGGAGCCCGGGGCGAGCAATCGCCTCGGGCCACCTGGCCATTAGCCATCTTCGGCCGTCACGAGTAGCTGATGTCTACCCGGTCGTGGAGGCGATTGTCTCGGAACAGATTGGATCCAAGGCTCAGGTGTGTGAAGTGCTGGCTGTTTCACGCAGTGCCTTTCACGTCTGGCAGAAGCGAATGCCAACTCAACATGAGCTTGAAGACGCACTGTTATGTCCCCTGATCAGCCGAATTTTTCACAGACATCGTCGTCGTTATGGTACGCGTCGAATCGTCTCAGATCTGCAGGAACTGAAATATGAGTGCAGTCGGCGTCGTGTTAGTCGGCTAATGAAAACACTGGGACTGCGAGCCATTCAGCCAAAGTCATTTGTGCCGAAAACAACTCAGAGTCGGCATCGACCTGGTTACAGTCCAAATCTGCTGGCTGATGATCCGGAGGTAACAGACATCAATCAAGTCTGGGTGACCGATGAGCAAATCGCCCAGTCAACAGCGAATATCGCGTCGCGCTACACATTGATGCCGGCGCGTAACCGTCCGTAAACACAATCGCAGAGCAAGCAAATCGTTCGAGGTTGGGAGTGCGTAATGTCCTCTCGATCGGAGGTGCGTTGGGACTCAGGCGTACTCCGAGATAGGCACTCGTGTCTCCGATTCCCATGTCGTCCGCCATCATGATGATAATGTTCGGCTTCGAGGGGCGTTCGGCTGCCCGAAGCTGCCCGAACAGGCATGGCGATAGAACAGCCGCCACGACGAGTGTACGGACGAATGTTCGGAGTGACGCTCCGACCATAAGGGTTTTCATAAGCTGGTACTTCGTGTGTTATCGGCTACTGACGTGGCACGATGGGATTGCCCTGTTTGTCTACTCCGAGTCGTTTGACGACTTCGTTCTTCCTCGTTTCACGCCACGATGGATTCGTCATCTGATCTTTGCAGATGGCGTCATTGCTGCACATTGATTTCGAACCATTGCCTCACCTTCCGGTCGAAGTCGCGTCCAGGTGAAGCTTTACGTAAGCTGTTGATGGCAGGTCATCAAATGCGTATCTGGTATAGTGCGGGTAGTTAGATGCGGTTCGTTTCCTGCGATTTGCTGGTTGCACGTCAGAACGAATCACGCGTTTTTCTTCCGACCACGGCTCAATGGTGATTTGCAGCGGGCAGTCTGTAACGCGGATCGACTTGGCTATCGCGCTCCCGCTCTGTGATCGCTCATACCGAATCACTGGCCAGCGAGTCTTCTTCTCGCTCGGCAACCGAATTGGGAGTCGGACTTCCATCCACTGCCAGTTTGTGGGCATTGTGTCGTGCACGACGAGCTTCTGGTCGGGGATTGAATACTCCAACCCGGCGAGCCCTTCCAGGTAGAGCAGCAGTTTGCCCGCGTTGAAGTTCGAGTACTGGTCTCCGAACAGCTTGCCGTTTCGTGTGTAGGCTTCCGGCGCGACCGGAATGTTCCAGTCAGTACTAAAGTTATAGTGAGTGAGATGATTCAGCGTCAGCCGCCACGCGGGATCACCAAGTCGCTGACGGAACATGCCGTCGAGCGTGAAGTACGCGGTATCCGGCGTGTAACCGCTTCGCGAGGAGAGAGTCTTGTCTTGAGGCGGTGGTTGAATGATGTTCGGAGTCCGTTTGTGCGGAACGTCCAGGTTGCCTGGATATTCCAGGTCGCAGCGTGTTTCCAGGTTGGCCAGGTCGAATCGAATCTCCAGGTCCGTGGCGTTGTGCCTGCTGCGAAAGTTTTCCGTTGCGACGACATGTTCTGGCAACGTGGAAGTTGCGTGACATTCTGAGTGAAACATTCTTTCACTTCACTCAGAAAGCCCCCGATGACACCCTGGCAAAACCGCGTCACTGCATTGACTCAACGCATGGCGGACGACATGAAGCTGCGGAATTATTCGCAGAAGACGATCGACGCCTACACGTATCACGTCGGCCGTTTCGCACAGCACGTTGGCAAATCCCTGGAGCAGGCCACTCCCGAAGACGTGCGATCGTTTCAACTGCACCTGATTGAAGTGCGAAAAGTTGGCTGGAGTTCCTTCAACCAGGCGGTTTGTGGACTACGTTTTCTGTTTCGAACAACGTATCTGGTCGCCCTTTGATCATCTCGACCGATGTCTCCGCCCATCCGAGATCGTCGACATAGACAACAACGAAGTTCGGTGGTTTCACAGCGGATGCGACGGAGGAGAGAAGTACCACAACGAATAGGATGTAGATGCTCAACTTCATTATCTGTTTTCGTTCTTTCTACTTATCTGCTTCGATCAACACGCGGACCTGATCGAGATGACCGGGATTTTCCTGTAGTTCAATAAAGAGTGTGCGGCGGTCAGCCGCCAGGATGAGACTGTCGAATCCTGGGCATTGATCACCCTCCGGACGCGGTTCGATGGTTCGCGGGATTGGGTAGGACACACCCGGAATGCCAAAGACGGCCTCCGATTCTTTCAACAACCGGTTCATCGAGATGACACCAGCGATTGGATTCGCAAAGGTGATCTGACTACGAACGCTTCGCCTTCGATTGGGGTTCCTCCCTTCCGGATACACGCATGCAATCTGTTCTGAATCGTTGCAATAGCAAGGAAGTACTGACCTGACGTCATGTTGGGTCTACAGAAAGGGCCTATTTCGATTCCAGTCGATACTAAATACCACTGTCGGCCACGAGGTAACGCGTCACATCCAGAATTCTACCGAGCAACGAGGCGTATTTTCGGTCTTCCGGAACTCGGGCCGGGGATCGTCAGTCAGGGCAGCTCTTCAAGCGATTGAAAACCTGCGTCACTCTCACCCTGCTGACTCCCACGTGTCGGGCCAACTCGGCACGCGACTCGACCTCACCAGAGTCGAGGAATGACTGGTAGCAGCGATCCAATCGCATGCGATTGCGTTTTGGCTTTGCAGACTCAGATTCCACCCGAAATCGAGTTCCACTTGAAATTCTCGACGTGAGGCAAGCGACGTAACCTCTTGTGATGGTGCGGGACCTTGCCCTCATTCCTTCTCGAATTCTGCCATGATTTCCAGGATTCCTACGCAGGCATCTTCCTTCGGTGTCATTCGCACGCGAATCGCATCGCAGCGAATTGGTGCAGCCGGGTGAACGACGTTGTACTGATTCGCTCTCGTGTCGTAGCGGTCGGTCACATACAAATCGAATGGCTTCCACTGGCCATTCTGTTCAACCTCAAGCGACCATTCGGCAGGAAACCTGACGTCGATTCGATCCTGCATCCAGTAAACGCCAATGCTTCTCAGACTCTTCGTTTCGTGGAATCGGGCTTCGATCCACTGCGGCTTGTTCTTCTGTGGACGACTTGTCCAGCGAGGCACTTTCTTACCGCTGGAGAATCGCGGCTCCTTGCCGTCGCCGATCGCAGTGACCGTGTCGTCGTCAAACGTGTGCGATGCCGTGACCTTCGAGAACACACTTTCCTGCGGCAACAAATGAGGATTGAAGACAGCCAGCTTAGAGTCACGCGGGAACCAGACGGTCATCGAACTGACGCCGCGGTTGTTCCACGCATAGTACGGCGTAAGAACGAGTAGCGAATTCTCGACAGACCTGTCCACCGTAACCGCTTGCGCGCCCATGCGCACCTGCAGGAACGAGCCGGCGTCGATCGTCTTTGTCGAGACTTCTGCGTCTGCGACTTTCGGATGTTTTGCGAAGAAGAAACGCTGGGTCGCGCCACCGTTATCCACTCCTTCTGCGCACAGAACGAAGGGACCGCGTGTCAGCGCGATACGATTCTGATTGGCCTTCACTGCCGGGTGGCACTCAGTGATGCGGACGGGCATCGGGAGTTTCAGCTGCACGCGATCACCGGCTTTCCACTGGCGATCGATCGCGACAAATCCTTTGTCGAGTTGCAACGGAACGGCTTTGCCGTTGACAGTGAGTTTGATTGACTCTGCGGTCGAATCCGCATAGCGGTAGAGTTCGCCTGGGACGAATCTTTCGCGAGCCCATGTCGGTATACGCAGCAGCACTCGAAACTGCTTTTGCTTTGATGGGTTCACGACCAGACTGACTTCGCCGTCATTGGGATACGCGGTCTGCTGCTGCAGCTCGACCTTCACATCGTCCAGAGTGATCTCCGTCCGACTCTCCGCATAGAAGGTGATGTAAACGTCGCGATCATCGTGCGCGTACGTCATACCAGGAACCCGTGGCAGCAGTCGAGCCATGTTGGATGGACAGCAGGCCGTTCCAAACCAGGGGGCTCGTCCAGCCGTGCCGTGATTGAACGGATGCTTGCCGTCAGCTTCCAATGGATTGACGTAGAAGAAGCGATTGCCCTCAAGATTAACCGCTGCGAGCACATTGTTCAGCAACGCGACTTCCGCCACGTCGAGGTACCGCGCGTCCTTATGCAGAAGGAACATGCGATAGTTAAACAGCACGTTGCCGACGGCGGCGCACGTCTCATTGAAAGCATCGGCGTTCGGTAATTCATATTGAGGGCCGAACCCTTCAATGCCATGCACAGCACCCAGTCCACCGGTAATGTGCATGCGAGTATTGGTGATGTTCCCCCAGATGCGATCGAGCGCTTGGCCGTATCCAGGCTCGCCCGTCAGAGTGCCGACGTCAGCCATCGCAGAATAAAGGTACGTTGCGCGAACGGCATGCCCGACGGCCTCTTTTTGCTGCGTCACCGGGGCATGCTGCTGTGCGTAGGTCGGCGACATGACGCCTTCACCGTCTGGCACGTAGGTGATACCGCGTATATCGAGAAACTTCCTCGCCATTTCAAGATAGAGCGGATTGCCGGTAGCGCGATGCAGTTTGACCAGCGCCAGCTCCAGTTCCGGATGACCGGGCGCCTGGCGAATCGGCTTGCCGTCATTGTATTTCGGATCGCCGACAAAGAAGACCTTGTTGATGTGCTGAGCGCTCTTTTCAGCGACATCGAGCAGTGTTTTCTTTCCGGTCGCCTGATAATAGGCGATCGCGGCTTCGTACAGATGCCCCACGTTATACAGCTCATGGCTATGGACAACGAATGTGTAAGGCGTGTCGCCCATCATTTTCTTCGCAGCGCCCACACCCGTTGTGTGCGACGGATACAGGTAACCGTTCTTCTGCTGCGCACCGGCGATGATGTCGGCGAGTTTATCGAGTTTCGCTTCCAGTTCCGGATCGTGTCGCAACTGTAGCAGGTAAGCGGCTCCCTCCATGACCTTGTAAAGGTCCGAATCAATGAACCGGTGAGCCCGATGGCCTTCCACCTTCTTTCCTGCCAGAAAGTCACGCGCGGCCTTCAAATGTTCAACGCCGGGTTGCGTACGTTCAAAAGCAAATGGTACCAGTGTCTTGCGCTGCGTCTCCAGGCGAGGCCGCCAGAAGTCGCTGGTCATCTCAACTTCATTGAACGGTACTGGGCGGAGCGGATAGTCGGCCGTCGCCGTGCTAACGAGCAAGGCAAGAGTCATCAAAGTCAAGAGTTGTATGGTGTATGACCGCAGCACAGTGATTCTCCGGGTTAAGAGATTTGTGATCAAGATGGGAGAGAGAGGCCGAAGCCGGGTTGGTTGGAGGGTTGAAAATGAGCGTCGATGATTCTGTTTTC
Organism: Fuerstiella sp.; assembly: GCA_039831575.1. Taxonomy (GTDB): domain Bacteria; phylum Planctomycetota; class Planctomycetia; order Planctomycetales; family Planctomycetaceae; genus Fuerstiella. Next base: position 6,893 of record JBDONA010000108.1, read on the forward strand.
ACCAAAGTTCACATCACCGCCTTAGGTGGTGACGCCTTACGCGATCACATCCGTCACTACGTCACCCGCAAGACCCGTCAGTCGAAAGTCCCGCCCGCCTTGCCGAAACGTCAACTGCTCGTGATCCAAGCCTAGATGTCGATCCGCTAAATGCCATGGCACAAATAAGAGTTTTTCCTGAGACTGTGGTCAGCATCAGATTTTTTCGCATGAGGCAGGGAGGTCTCAGATGGCAGGCAAGGCAGCGCGCGTGGTGATTACGGAACGGCAGCAGGTGATTCTTCGGCAGTTGAGTGTTGCCACGACGGTGGCATTTCGACTGCGGCAACGGGCTCTGATCATCTTACTCGCCTTCGAACAGCGGCTCAATCGCGATATCGCGGCCATCGTTTCTCTGGGACCGGATCAGGTGGGAGCGTGGCGTCGACGACGGCGGACGCCCGGCGATTGCTTGTGCAACGCGTGACCGATGACGGCTGCCGTGCGTTCCTGCCAGTATTCGGCTTTCGCCCATTGGCACAGACCGTACGTCCGGTGGCGTTCGTGGCGTTTGGCGGCCCGGTCCGCTTTGTTCTGGTTCTGAAACCCAAACGCCTGCGGTCCGTCTTCGTAAACGTCAGCCGCTTCGTGAGCTTCCCCGCGTCGCTTCTCCCGGTATCCGGCGAAGCGTTCCGCCCGGTCTGCTGCCCGTTTGCTTGGCGAATAGTCTTCATCGCCGATATCGTCATCGTCTGCAATCAAGGCGAAGGCGAAGCCGTTCCAGTCGACTTTCCCCGTCAGAATGCACAGCGGGTGGCTGAGACTGAGCAGTTGATCGAACTGGTTCTGAAGGACACCGAGTGGGCGGCTTCAGAACGAGGTTTGGGCTTCGTGCCTGACTCGAATTGCAGGTTTTCGAACCGATCCGTCTCACTTCCCTGCAACCTGTGTCAACCGGATTTCGACATCCAGGCCAGCATTCATTGATCCGGTTTTTACAGAGACGACGACCAATCGTCTGCGGTTCGCCATGAGATTCTCCTGATCGTTCTCCTCCCCCTTCCTGAAATGCCCGATCCTCTCCGATTCGTTTCACCAACGAAACACCGAAAAAAATATACTCCAATGCTTACAAAATCCTGCTGGCCATCCTACAACTCGAATGCATTGAAGCAGACACGGAGACAATCGCATGAAAAAGATCGAAGCCATCATCCGGCACTTTAAGGTTGAAGATACGAAGGCGGCACTGGTGTCGACCGGCATTCACGGCATGACCGTCTCGGAAGCCCGAGGCTTCGGGAGGCAGAAAGGACACAAGGAAACCTACCGCGGCGCGGAATACACCGTCGACTTCATGCCGAAAGTCAAAATTGAGATCATTGTCGCCGATTCCGCCGTCGATGCGACCGTCAATGCGATCGTCAATGCCGCGCGGACCGGAAACGTCGGTGACGGCAAAATCTTTGTTACGAACATCGATCAGGCAATTCGAATTCGAACCGGTGAAACCGGAGAGGAAGCACTGTAGTTCGGTTTCACCGATGCGTCCTTTGCTTTGAGAAGTCGAATCGTTGGGAGAAGACCAAACATGATGAACCCACGAACAATGTTACGGAAATGTGCTCGTCTGGTTTTGTTGCTCGCGATCATTGGCATCGCTGATGTGGCCATGCCGGATGTGGCCATGGCGCAGGAGGGTGCCGAGACAGCGCCCGAAGAAGCCGCGATTCCCGTCGAGTTCATCGTCCATAATCTGTGGGTCATGATCGCGGGGATGCTGGTATTCATCATGCACCTCGGCTTTGCGACGCTCGAAAGCGGTCTCACTCAATCCAAGAATACCGTCAACATACTGTTCAAGAACTCGATGATTATCTGCATCGGATTTCTGACGTATCTGGTAATGGGGTTCAACCTCATGTACCCCGGCTTCGAGGACGCAGACTCGGGCTACCTCAAGTTTGCCGGTTTCGGCTTCATGATGAATGGCCTTGAACAGGCCAGCGACCCCTCGTTCGCATCGCCGGAATACTATGAAGCCTACACGGCTTACACAGACTTTTTCTTTCAGGCCATGTTCGCCGCGACGTGCGCCACGATCGTTTCCGGTGCAGTGGCGGGTCGTGTGAAGCTGTCGTCATTTCTTATCTTCACTACGCTGTTCGTCGCCATCTGCTACCCCATCACAGGTTCCTGGAAATGGGGCGCGGGCTGGCTCGACGCTCTCGGATTCTATGATTTCGCCGGCTCGACACTGGTGCACTCGGTCGGCGGCTGGGGAGCGCTGGTGATGGCGTGTCTGCTCGGTCCGAGAAAGGGAAAATACGTCGATGGAAAGCCTCAGGTCATACCGGCCAGTAACCTGCCATTGGCGGCCATCGGTGTGTTTCTGCTGTGGTTCGGATGGTTCGGTTTCAACGGCGGTTCTGTATTGAGTGCCGATCCCGGTCTGGTCTCGCTGGTGCTGGTCACCACATCGACCGCGGCTTCAGCTGGCGGCCTTGCCGCGGCGTTCACCTCCTGGGCCCATGGCGGCAAACCGGACCTGAGTATGGCGTTGAACGGGATCCTGGCCGGCCTCGTCGGCATTACAGCCGGTGCGGACCAGATGTCCGGGCTGGATGCGATGCTGATCGGGCTGATTGCCGGTGTCCTGGTTTACTTCGCCGTGATTTTCATCGATGGAAAACTGAAAATCGACGACCCGGTTGGTGCGATCAGTGTGCACCTCGTTTGCGGTATCTGGGGCACTCTGGCCGTCGGAATCTTTGGTGCGATGGCTGGTGCTGATCAGATCATCAATCAACTCACCGGAATCGTCGCGATCGGCGCCTTTGCCGTGGTCTTCTGCCTTATCGTCGGTTCCGTACTGAAGGCGACGATGGGATTGCGTGCCAGTTCGGAAGACGAAGAGCGCGGGCTGGACGTCAGCGAGCATGGAATGGAAGCCTACGCGATTAGCCCGACACGAACGCACTGAGCGTTCGTGAGATGGTAGAGTCAAAATACTCCGCCGAACTCAAAACGCTGCAAAAACACTCGACTTACGGCTCACCAGAGTCTCTCATCTCAGCCGCTTGATTTCACCTCTCGGCACCGGAAACGGACGATTTTCGGCGCCGAACATGCCTTTACTGCTCCAGCCCCGGCACATCCTGCTCGCCGCACTCTGTGACATGGTCAATGAGCGACAGCAGCAGATCATCCAGTTCCAGAACGCACAGATCGAGGCTTTGCTGAAGAAGCTGATGAAGACAACGCACGGTTGAAGAAGCTCGGGCTATGGGGCGGCAGTCACAAGCCGATTGCACCGTGGGACTGGCGGAAGTTGAGCAAGGTGGAACGGGATGAGTACAGGTGAATCCACGTCGCAAAATTCTGGCACTGAAGTTCGAACAGGAATCGGATCACGGCGTCGTCGAACTAATCGCCTGGCTGGACGAGTACGGCAACGGCACGGCAAAACCAACCTCCGCAACCTCGGTCGCTCGGATCGATTCGTGCAATTGCCTTTCGCTCATGGTTACCTCCGATAGGTCCCATAAAGGACTCTCCCCTTCAATCACTGCGCCATGCCCGGCGCAACTCCGGTCGCGGCTCCGCCGCGCTCCCTGCGAGCCTGCACTTCAGCAAATCGAACACTGGCCTGCGGCTCCGCCGCTACTTGACGGAACTGCGGAGCACACGAAAGCCCAGGTTGCTGCCCCGGTCGCCCGGCGTGCTCCTGAGGCGGTCCACCGAACGGCAGAAGTCGGAGCGGCCGCTCCAGCCACCGCCCCGGCTCACCCGGCCCGAGCCCGATGAAGGCCCCGTCGGATCCGTTACCGAACCCCTCGGATAAATTTCATACCAGTCCTGACACCACTCCCAAACATTCCCGTGCATGTCGTACAAGCCCCACGGATTCGGCTGCTTACCACCAACCGGATGTGTCGTGTTTCCAGAGTTCTCGTCGTACCAGGCGTAATCGCCCAGCTGGGAAACACTGTCGCCAAAACTGTACTTCGTGGTTGTCCCCGCACGGCACGCATACTCCCACTCCGCTTCCGTCGGAAGACGGTACACATAACCCGCAGACTTCTCTGCGGGCAGCTCGCTCAGCTTACGGCAGAACTCAACGGCGTCATCCCAGCTTACTTCCTCTACAGGATTCTGCGGGCCTTTGAATTCGCTCGGGTTACTACCCATCACCTGCTCGTACTGCTCCTGTGCCACCTCATACACGCCAAGCTCAAAACCCTTCGTCAGCGTCACCTGATGAGCTTTGTCATTCTCGCCCATCGTGAATGTTCCGGCGGGGATCGGCACGAAATGCATGCCGATGCTGTTCACAATCGGCACACCAGCCTGCGTCTGGTCCTGCGAGGAGTCCTGCGGTTCAACCGTCGCAGCAATCGTCAATTCCACCGTATCAGCGCCGGGTTTCACGGCCTGCTCGTCACGTGACGTGTCCGAATTACCACACCCAACCACAGCAACAAGCAACAGAACAAACAGCAGATGCCTCATCGCGACAGCCTTTCCTGATCGGTCTCACGTAACTTCACATTGCGTAAGCCTACACCCCCTGCATGTCACCCCACAACCATGCCGCGTGCATTGGCTACGACTGCACGCGGCTTTCACGTTGCCAGAACATGTCGTCGCTGCGGACGACTTTCGCACCAAGGACAACGCCACGGACCTGGAGATTCGCTTCGACCTGGCCAACCTGGAAACACGCTGCAATTTGGAATATCCAGGCGACCTGGACGTTCCGCACAAACGGACTACGTACATCATTCAACGACCGCCTCAAGCTAAGACTCGCGCCTCGCGAAGCGGTTAAGTTCAACGACAAGCGTAACCCGGTTGTGACGAGCGACGCTGGGTTCAAGAAAACACCCCGACACAACTCGGGTTCACGCAATTGGTACGCCAGCTATTCCGCCTGGTCGGATGATTCTGTATCTGCTCCGCCGGCAAGGTGAAACGAGTCAAAGAAGCGGTCGATCTCCCTTCGGTCGTTCCGAACGTCCCGCGTTGAGCCACATTGAAGCGAATACAATCGCTGAGAGTCAGTTATGAAGTAGCGGCCGACCATGTATATCGGCCCTGTCTTTGAAATGACTTCGATGGCGGGGACGTCTGCCACCTCAACTTCGGATGTTTCCAGGATCTCGGCCCCGGTGTCGGGCAAAGTGTACGCGATCTTCAATTCTGCCTGAACTTCAGAGTCTGTGAGTTCTCGTGGGTAATCGTTGTAGTTCACTCCCAGCAACATTCCATTTGATTCAACGCTGACGTGATACACTTCTGTCTGGCCGTACTTAGGCGATTCGAATTCCGTATTCCATGGCTCCGGTGTACCGGGAAACTCCAAGTGGAACTTCTTGTCTGCTGGACTGTACATCTGCCAGGAAGGACCTGGAATTGGGGGCGGAGGCTGTGCTGACTGATTACCACTCAGCATTATCTTCTCCTCTAGGACAACGGGAGGATTGACATGATGAGACTCGCCAACTTCCAGCTCAGTGACCCTAATGTCTGCCTCCGTGCACATCAGAGTCGGATTCCGGTCGACAAATTCAAGCAGCAATCGACGAGCAGTGCGAGCCCTCTCTTCGTAGTTCCAATAGTTGCCAGACGCCGTAAAACGTGCACCGATTAGGCTCGGCTCAATCCTCACTCCATCGATCGTTCGTCCCCAACCGATGCCGCGTTTCCCGAAGAGTTCGTTCAGCACAGTCGTGCCAGATGCAGATAGCATAAGGTCGGTGAATCCTTCAACGCAAACATGTGCCTGAATATGGTATTTAGTATTTCGTGCGACATAACGGTAGATGCCGAACACCAGGCCCGCCAGAATAAGCGCCGCAACGGCGACGGTCTTTTGTTTTCTTCGCATCAAACGTCCTGAGAGTGTGGTTTCGGCAGCAGAGAAGAAGGAGGCACTCTAAAGTGGAAACGTCAGCCCTGGTGCAACGCAGATGTTAGAACCACAGGAGACTAGCATTCACGTAGCAGGCAAGCGAGCGAACGTTGTCAGCGGATAGGGTTGAACACGACCATCAGGGACCGATTGCAACAAAGCAGACACGAATATGGCCAAGAAGGCGGCGAAGAAGAAGGACAGCACGGCGAATCTGGGCTTTGAGGCCAAGTTGTGGCTGGCGGCGGACAAGCTCCGCAACAACATGGATGCGGCTGAGTACAAGCATGTGGTGCGGGTTGATCGTCGACTACATCGGCATCGGCGATGCACTGAAGCAGGCATTGCGGACCTACACGCAAAGCGGCGGTCAAGGGAAAACGACGATCGACGCTGCAGAAGCCGTCGCCGCTCTGCAGAAGCACTACGAGCTGTGCTGCGACATGCTGCACGGTCTGGACTACACGAAGTGGACGTCCGGCACGCCGGCAGAACGGGCCACGCTGCCGCAGCTGGCTCAGGAACACATTCTGGGGCAGGACGACGGCAAGACACGCTGGATGGCTCACGTCAGCAACCTGTCCAAGGTGTTCGCCCTGTGCCCGACGTCGGATTACGCGATGGAGATTCGCGAGGACGTCGCATTCTTCCAGATCGTCCAGACGATGTTCCGGAAGTATTCCACGTCGGGAAAAACCGGAGCCGAACTGGACCTCGCTATTCGGCAGCTGGTGTCAAAGGCCGTGGTGACGGCTCAGGATGATGTTATCGACGTTTACCAGGCAGCGGGCATCGACCGACCGGACGTGTCCATGCTGTCGGAAGAATTCCTTGAAGAAGTCCGTCGGCTGCCACATAAAAACCTAGCCGTGGAGCTGCTGAAGAAGCTGCTAAGCGACGAAATCAAGACCCGCAACAAACGCAACGTCGTGCAGGCCCGAGCGTTCTCAGAACTCCTGCAGAACGCCATGAACAGCTACCACAACCGAGCCATCAGCAATCAGGAAATCATCGAAGAACTGATCCAGATCGCTCACAAGCTCAAGGAAGCCAGCGACCGTGGCGAAGACCTCGGCCTGACGGAAGACGAAGTCTGCTTCTACGACGCCCTCGCACAAAACGATTCCGCCACAGAGATGCTGGGTGACGACAAACTAAAGGTGATCGCCACCCAGCTGGTCATGACCGTCCGCAAGAACGTCAGCATCGACTGGACCGTCCGCGAATCCGCCCGCGCAAAAATCAGAGTCGTCGTCCGCCGCATACTAAAAAAATTCGGCTATCCACCCGACCTGCAGGCCGCCGCCGTAAAGCTGGTTCTTCAACAGGCCGAAGCACTAAGCGATGAATGGGCAACAGGGTGACGCTGGTTACCTGATGGCCGTCAGGATTTGACGGTGGGATTCGTTGCTAAGAACACGGTGTGGTCGCTAGTTGCCGAAACATCACTGATTTTGATGATTGCCTGAACCACGCCAGTGTTTTGTTTATTTCGTGATCTTCAGTTCAAAGGAATCGGAACTATGTCTGACGCAGATGACACTCAGATGAGTGATGACGCCCGAATCTGGGTCGCGGATCGCAACTGCCTGTACGAGGATGTGGCTGTTGTACTACGTCGAGCGGAGACCGTCATTCCGGCAGTAATGGGAGGAACGTCAGCCGAGGTGCGGGACCAGCTCCTAGTAGAAATGCAGGGGCATGTTCAAAGGCTGCGCGACGTACTGCGGATCGCAACAGGCATGGTGCCCCAGGCACAGCCGCCACTGCCGCTAAAGGACGCGGTGCTAGCAGCTGTGCAGGAGTTACCGGACGAAGGCAACCTAAGAAAGTTCAGAGAACATCTGTCTGACATTGAACGGCATTTGATGGCGACAGAAATTGACCGGGCTTGGTCCGCTTGTGAAGCGAATCGACGCACTACGGGGCAAGGCCGCCAAGGCTGATAGCCAGAAGGAAATGGCCGATATTCAACGCGAGATCGATGATGCTGAAAGTGAACTACCGCCGGTCAAATATCCTCTGACACTAATTACGGACGACTGTACGCCTGAACATATCGCCACGATGTTGAGTCGCCAGTGCGAACGACTCACTGTTCTCAGTGATGAAGCCGGAATCTTTGAGCTAATGGGCGGCCGGTACAATCGGGGTGTCGCGAATCTGGACGTGTTCCTGCAATCTCATGCCGGTAGCGCTGTCCGAGTCGACCGTGGTTCCAGGGAATCAATCGACTTGGAACGTCCGTGCCTATCCATTGTGGTGAGCCCGCAGCCGTCCGTCCTGGAAGAACTCGGCAAGCGCAAAGACTTCGCCGGCCGTGGCCTGCTGGCTCGCTTTCTGTTTGCAGTGCCGCAGAGTCGCCTGGGCTTTCGTTCACTGCAACCGCGCCCAATACCGCCGGAAGTCTCACAACGATGGAGTGATACCGTTTGTCGGATGCTGGCCATTACGCAGACGGTGAATACTTTCGGCAAGCCGGAGCCGCAGACGCTGTATCTGAGCGAGAGCGTATATCAGGCATGGAAGACTGAAGCACTGGCCAACGAGTCGGACATGCAGCCAGGGAAGCCGTGGGCCACTCAAACCGCCTGGGCGAGCAAATACCCCGGGGCAGTTCTCAGAATCGCCGGAGTCATGCACGTGGCCCTGTCAGTGGATGCGAACAACGACCCGGACGTTGAAGAAGTTTCCGGCGATACGATGACGGCGGCCGTCCATCGCAGCCGTGGCAAGTCAACCCAGCCGTTGCAGAACTCGATGACAATACTGACACAACTCAGCCGGAAGTAGTTTCGTCAGTAACGTCATCGACTTTCGGTAGAGCAACACGACCAGAACCCCGGGGGGGTTCCGGGGATTTGGATTGGACCGACAGCGCTTTCAGTTGAAAGCAGTCCTTTATCACAAGTCCCGCGAATTTATTCTAACTGTCGACACGTTCAATGTGTGAATCTGCACATTGAAACCACTAACCACACAGAGGAATGAACCATGCCCGCAACAGCCACAACACCGACACACAACGACATGAGATTCAGGGCGTCGTCCCGCTGACGTTCAGACCTGAGGTGTTCAGGTTTGAAAACCACAGCCAATACGACGGGAACTGTGAATGTTCGATTTTTCATACTGGACTCGCAGGTCGCTGATTCGACGAATGAAGAGCATGAGGAGATCGTGAAGGCAGGCGATTTCGACGTGGCGGAAGGAGAGACGGACAGTGAAGGCCGCGATTGCAAATTGACAAGGGAACGGCATTTTTCTATACTTACACAAACGTAAGTGTAGGGGAATCAAAATGGCGAAGCGAAAAAGAAAGCCTCAGACGCTGGCACAGGCGCTGAAACAGGCGATTGAAGACGGCCCGAAAAGCCGGTACCGAATATCCAAGGAATCCGGAATTCCCGAAGCGACTCTAAGCCGATTTGTAATGCTCGACGCTGACATCAGGGTTTCGACTGTCGATGCACTGCTGCCGGTTGTGGGGTTGACATGGGTGAAAAGCGAAGACGCTTAATCAGACGGAATCAGGAACTCATTCAGAAGGTGAGAAAATGGCAAGCATAAACAAAGACTCAAAAGGTTGGCGCGTTCTGTTCGTCGATCCCAACGGTGACCGAAAACAGATTCGGCCAGGCAGGGGGACGAACAAAGCAACCGCCGAACAGATCGGGCGGTATGTCGACGTATTGGTTGCCCATGTTTGCTCGAAGGGAATTCTGGACCGTCAGGCCGCAATCTGGTTGGGTGACATCGGCGACAAACTACACGCGAAGCTGGTACGGGCCGGACTGACGGAACCTCGCGTTGTGGCAGTGAAGGCTGACTCGCCGCTTCTGGTTACGTTCATTGACGCATTCATTGCAGACGGGAAGACGTTAGTCGGTAATCCTGCTTCAGATTCAACGTTGGCGAAGTGGAGAACAGCAAGGAATCATCTGACCAGCGTTTTTCCAGCTAAACAAACGCTGGAAGATGTCACTCCACAGGGCGCAAAATCGTTCCGACAATGGCTGGAAGCTCGCCGGATCAACAAGTCCGCAGAAAATCCCAATGGGGAACCGATGCGTAAAAATTCAATCAGGAAGATCATCGCCAGCACCAAGGTGATCTTTAACGCAGCGAAACGCCTGGAACTCGTCACACGAAACCCATTCAAATTTGAAGCGTCAAGCTGTGTCACGAATCGCGACCGCGACTATTTTGTCACCGCTGAAATGACACAGAAGTTGCTTGATGCGGCCCCCGATACGCAGTGGAAGTTGATCATCGCACTGTGGCGGCTCGCTGGCTTAAGGAAGATGGAGATTCATAGTCTGACATGGGGCGACGTGTTGTGGGACAAAGGGCGGTTTCGTGTTCGTGCCACTAAGACTGCCCACATGGAAGGTCGGGAAATCCGATTTGTGCCTATCGGTCCTGTACTGTCGTACCTGGAGGACGCATTTCAGGCTGCGTTACCACTGGGCAAGCAGAGCATACCGGCAGAGACGCCGGTCATCACTCGTTTCAGTCCCACCAACGTGAACCTGCACAAGCCATTCCTGCCCATCATCAAGCGTGCCGGTCTGAAGCCGTGGCCGAAACTCATTCAGAACCTCAGAGCGTCCTGTGAAACCGAGTGGCTCGATTCAGGAATGCCCGCACATGTTGTCGCCAACTGGATCGGTCACAGTGTGAAAGTGCAGAACGACAACTATGCTCAGGTCGACGATCACCACTTCGAGTTGTTCAACGATATGCAGGCTGAGAAAGTGGCACACCAGGTGGCACAGAACGCACGCGAACAGAAGAAAACGCAGGAGAAACAGTGTGCCACCAAGAGGGCCGACCGTCCACAAAAACCCATTCGCGCAATAAAAAAGCACGGTCCAAAGACCGTGCTTAATGCCCTGGAGAGGAGTCGAACCTCCACGTCCATTACGGACACATGAACCTGAATCATGCGCGTCTGCCAATTCCGCCACCAGGGCTGATGACCAGGCGTTGCCGCCTCTTCGACCTGAAACCATTCGGCTCAGATCGGCCGAATGCTACTCTCACCAGACAGCACAGACAACCGGCAGGTTCGAAAATCTGTATCTTCGAGGGACTCGTGCAATCCGTCTCCACGGACGCAGCTAAACTCAAGGCTGCAGCATAGTCGTAGGAAGACGTGCGCGGCACAGACAGATCGTCCCGGTATTTGGTCGCACTGCCGCCTTAGTGCTCGAATCCTGATAATCAGCTGATTCTGTGTGGCCCCGCTGCCCAGGACATAGTTTGAGCAATAACATAGTGCACCGAAGATTCAGGATTCATGCTGTTGCGGAACAGCCCCCGGTCGATTCCGCGAACACATGGAATCAGATCGTCCGCTCCCGTTGATTGCGACAGAAATGCCAGCAAAATGCAGCGATGGCCCGGGAAGAGACTTTAAGAAAGATAGACGCCATGATCCGGTTCCCCTGGACAATTCTGACTGTTCTGCTGGTTGCCACGTTCCTGCCTGGATTGACAATCGCTCAGCAGGTGTTGGCCCCGGCGCAGAAGTATCAGACCGTCGAAAACGTCCTGTATCGTGACGGCGATGACCTGACCGATTACATGACACAGCGATGTCGGCTGGATGTGTACTACCCGAGCCACGTGCGGCAGTTTCCCACGGTTGTGTGGTTTCACGGTGGGGGATTGAAGGCCGGTCAGCGGTCCGTGCCGGAGGCATTAACAGAACAGGGGATCGCGGTTGTCGCCGTCAACTACCGTTTGCATCCCAGGGTCAAGTCACCAGCATATATTGAAGACGCGGCGGCGGCTGTCGCATGGACACTGAAGAACATTCCGCAATACGGAGGCTCCGCCAAACGGGTCTTCGTCAGCGGTCATTCGGCCGGCGGATATCTGACCATCATGATCGGTTTGGACAAGCGGTGGCTGGCCCCGCACGGGATCGACACCGATCAGATCGCCGGACTGATTCCTTACAGCGGACATACGATTACCCACTTCACGATCAGGGCAGAACGCGGCATCGACGGCAAACAGCCGGTCGTCGACAACATGGCACCGTTGTTTCACGTCCGCAAAGATGCGCCACCGCTACTGTTGATTACAGGAGACCGAGACCTTGAACTGCTGGGACGCTACGAAGAAAACGCTTATCTTTGGCGGATGATGCAGGTGGTCGGCCATGCCGATACTGAGCTATTTGAACTGGAGGGATTCAACCACGGCCAGATGGCCGAACCCGCACATCCACTGTTGCTGCGGTTCGTGCAGAAGATCAGTTCAAAAGTTGCAGATCCGTAGGATTTCCAGGGACTGTCCGGATACCCGAAACAGTGAGCCGCGGGTGAAAATACTGCCAACAACCGGCGGCTAACGCCGTGCCACTCGCAAGAACAGACGTATCGGGTAGCCTTCCGGCCTCCAGTGGGTGCATCGGGGAGGCAACACAGCACCGGATTTCTTCGGCAAAAGCGGGGATTCGTCGAATAATCCTGTCCCGGCGCCGCCGTCGCCCGGCACAATTGTCTGATCGACCTGGAATTGCCAGGGGCCATCCCTTCCCGCGTCTCCACTGAGGTCGGAATCCTGGTTAAGAGCGGATTGGTTCTGTCTTGCGAGGAATCAGAATCGATGTGTCTCAGCTGTTGAAAGACGGCCGCGACACCGTAACATGCCCGCGTCGTCAAACTCAGTGGTCATGGTGTACTCTAACAGCGGTGAATCCTGTGGGCATTTCTGCACTTATTGATCTGGCTTGCGGAATCCTGGGCGGACTTGGACTATTCCTGCTGGGCATGAAGAACATGTCCGAAGGGATGCAGGCCGTCGCTGGCCCCAGTCTGCGGCGGATGATCAGTGTCGTGACGACCAATCGCTTCGCCGCCACGATTGTCGGCGTTATCGTCACGGGTGTAGTGCAGTCCAGTTCGGTCACCACGGTGATGGTCGTGGGATTTGTCAATAGCGGTGTCATGGAACTGACGCAGGGTGTTGGTGTGATCATGGGCGCCAACATCGGCACGACGGTCACTGGTTTGTTTCTTATGCTGAAAATCGGCAAATTTGGACTTCCGCTGCTGGGCGGTGCCGCGTTTGTCTACCTGTTTTCCAAGGGGGACCGCTGGCGGTACTGGGCGATGGCGTTTATGGGCGTGGGTATGGTCTTCTTCGGTCTGGAACTGATGAAGGATGCCTGTTCCATCATCAAGGACATCCCAGCGTTTAAACTGTGGTTTCAGCGATTCCAGGCAGACAGTTATCCCGGCGTTCTGCAGTGTGCTTTGGCCGGGTGCGTATTGACGACGTTGGTGCAGTCGTCATCCGCCACACTTGCCATCACAATTTCGCTGGCGTCCCAGGGCCTGATTCCCTACGAAACGGCAGCGGCGCTGGTGCTGGGCGAAAACATCGGCACCACGATTACGGCCATTCTGGCGTCATTGGGAGCAACCACGAATGCTCGCCGAGCCGCCTACTTTCACGTGATATTTAATCTGGTGGGAGTGTTCTGGATCACCCTGATCTTTCAATGGTACGTCGTGGTGATTCAGTCGATCGTTCAGCTCGACGTGACACACATCGAAATGGTGAACGGGAAAGAAACGTTCCCGAACACGTTGCCGATGATCGCCGCAACGCACACCGTGTTCAACGTCGTGAACACACTGCTGTTTCTGCCGTTCCTGCCGTGGTTTGTGAAAATGTTGAACCGTTTTGTTCCGTCGAAGGACTTCAAAGAGAAGCCGCGTCTAACAGACCTGGACATTCGCATTCTTGAAACTCCATTGCTGGCCATCGAACAGTCGCGCAAAGAAATCGAAAAGATGAGCGTTGGCTGTTCGAAAATGCTGGAATGGCTGGCAGAACTGATGCAGCAGGATGATCCTGACAAGGCGCTGGCGGACCGCCTGAGACAGCGCGAGCAGGTGCTGGATTCGATGCAGGATGAAGTTGCTGTCTTCATCACAAATCTGCTGGCGGGCAATGTCCCTCATTCGGTGGCCGACGAAGCACGGCAGCAGCTGCGTATGGCCGACGAATATGAATCGGTCAGTGACTACATTGTCAACCTGGACAAATTTGATCGGAAATTACGTCGGGATGGGCATCGCTTCACACCGGAACAGCGGGAAGGCCTTGCGGATCTCAATCGTCAAGTCGCGGACTACCTTGCTGCGGTCAATGAGGGGCTGGCGCAGAACAACCGCAGTGTACTCACTAAAACGGACGCGATGTACAAACGATCGCGGACTGAGATCAAACAGCTACGTCGCCAGCACCTGGAAGATCTTTCCAACGGATCTATCGCACCACTTGTCAGCGTGGCCTACATGGCGACGCTGAACGCTTATGCCCGCGTCCGAGACCATTCTCACAACATTGCCGAAGTCGTTTCGGGCGAGAAGTAAGACAGCCGCAGAAAGATCGTTCGTCATTGTCCGCCGCAGAACTCCCTTCCGATTCCTCACCCACGATGGGTTGTGGTGCCGAGCCTGATTCGCCTCATTTGATTCTGATGGGGACAGGAACCAGTGTGGGCGTTCCGGTTGTGGGTTGCACGTGTTCCGTCTGCACCTCGCAGAATCCGAAGAACCAGCGAACGCGATCCGGCGTCCTGGTCCGCGCGCCCCAAGGCGAATTTGTGATTGATACGGGACCGGAGCTTCGACTGCAGTTGCTGCAGAACAAGGCGTCACTCATCCGGGCTGCTGTCTTCACTCACGTTCACGCTGACCATGTCATGGGCCTGGATGATCTGCGCATTTTCGGCTTTCGCCTAGAGAATCAACTTCTGGAGGAGGCGGAACGGCTGGCTGAGGCCAACGGCAAAGACTTCGACAGGGATGAGTTTCGCCGATCGGGAGCGGGAATGATTCCGCTCTATTGCGAAGAAACTGTGGAGCAAGGGATCCGTCAGATATTCCATTACGCATTTGCTGATCCGAAGGACCATGCTCATCGCTTTGCGGTCCCGAGACTCACGTTTCGAAGGATTGAGGTCGGTCGAGCCTTCGACGTGCTGGGACTGCGGCTGCTGCCGATTCGCCTGCACCACGGAAAACTGCCGATCGTGGGATATCGTATCGGTGACGTCGCGTTCTGTACCGACGTCTCGACCATCCCGGCCGACAGCCGGGAGATGTTGACCGGGCTGGACACACTGGTCATCGATGCTCTGCGGCACAAGCCACACCCCACTCATATGCACGTAGCTGAAGCGGTAAAGTGGGCCGAACGGTTGAAACCTCGACGCACGATCCTGACCCACATGGCCCATGACCTGGACTATGATTCGTTGGCCCGTGAGCTGCCAGATGGGGTAGAACCAGGTTACGACGGCTTGAAAATCAATCTTTCTGCGACAAAACCCGTCTGAGAATTGTCATCACTGGCATTCTGTGTGAATGGCATGCCTGCCGCTGGAATCCTGCGAACAGTGACGCCACGATTTCCGTACTTGTCGCTGAATTCGTGCGAATTCGGATGCCTTCGATCGTTCGAACCCTCGCGGGTTCAGCGACGACACTTGTTCAGTCGCCCTCAGACCGGCGCAGGTTGAGAACGTTTCTATGACCGATCACTCCGAAAGTTCACCCGCACAATCGTCTTCTGAACAGCGCGATCTGCTGCCCATGGACCCTCAGCTGAAGGATATTCAGCCGGGCAGCGGCGTCGTGATTCACCTGGAACAGGCGTGGGGTCGCCTTCGTCGGTGCTGGTTGAACGTATTCCGTAAAGGCTACGTGCGCAGAATGGCGGCGTGCCGCAAGGGCGAATTCAATCCCTGTCCGCATCCCGTGCTGGACCCTCGTGATTTAAAGTTTCACCAGAATCAGGGTGGGTACTATTGGGACGAAGCCGACGATCCATTCACCTGGCGAGACGGACTGCCGTTTGCTCGAGTTGGACTGGCGGAATTGTTTCTGATCGGGGGTGGTTTTTTTGCCGCCGCAGCAGGGTTTGCCGTGTGGGCGGTATCAACGGTCGGAACAATTCAGATCGTGGCTGCAGTGCTGGCGATTGCCGCAGGCGTGGTCGCCATTCTGGTGGCGTGGTTCTTTCGTGACCCCCACCGCAGCATCCCGATCGAACCTGGTCTCGTCGTGTCACCAGCCGATGGCAAGATTGTCGATATTGAGCAGTTGGATCACGATGACTTCGTGGGCGGTCCGGCCGTAAAGATTGGAATATTTCTGTCAATCTTCAACGTTCATATCAATCGAAGCCCGATGGCCGGCCGTGTGATCGGCCTGAAGTACCGCCCTGGCAAGTACCTGAACGCCTTGCGTCCGGAGTCGGCTCGGGAAAACGAACAACTGGCGGTGCTGTTGGAATCGTCAGAACCCCCCTATCGCGGCGTGGTGATTCGGCAGATTACGGGCGCAATCGCCAGACGGATCGTGTGCTGGGTGAAACCAGGTGATAAATTGGATGCAGGCGAACAATTTGGCATGATCAAACTGGGTTCACGCACAGAATTGGTGCTGCCGCGTGAGGCCAGTCTGAAAATTCGCACAAAGCTGGGCGACAAAGTGAAAGCCGGGACATCCATTCTGGCCAGTTACTCCGCAAACGGTGAACGCAACTGAAGCGGTTTCGCCCAGGCGTGGCCGCAGACGACGATTCGAGTGTGCGGCCTGGACTACTGTTCAAACGAAATTCTAACTGAGAACACTTGGCGACCGCCGCACCGGGGAAATTTCATTGGCAACATCTGACGACATCCCGAAGAAAACGCGTCGGCAGAAAGCGTTCGCCGTGTTGCCGACAATGTTGACGCTTGGCAATGCTATCTGCGGTTTCGGTGCCATCACGATTCTCGCTCGTGTTGGCCCGACATTCGATGTTGTTCCCGCCGAACCGCTCACCACCGGATTTGATCCGGTCGGCGAAATGGTCTTTGCAGCTTACCTGATATTCCTGGCAATGCTGTTTGACGCACTGGATGGCAGTGCTGCCCGACTGACGAACCAAACCAGTGAGTTCGGAGCGATGCTGGACAGTCTGTGCGACGTCGTCAGTTTCGGAGTGGCACCAGCGTTCATGATGCTGAAGCTCACCAACCCGGCCCACCGCCTGATGGAGACACTCAGCGATCCTGGTACAACACCAGCTGCCGGTGACAATCTGATTCCCATGCCGTTCGGTTATCACCTGGACTTCTTATGGCCTATTGCGGCCCTGTTTCTGGCCTGTGCCATTCTGCGCCTGGCCCGATTTAATGTTGAAACCGACGAAGAAGACGATCACGACGGTTTCAGCGGCCTGCCCTCGCCGGCCGCCGCGGGCTTGATTGCCAGTTTTCCCATCGGTATCAATACCGTCAAGCAGCTGAGTGGTACGTATGATTGGGTCGATCCGGTGGCCAGAATCGCGCTACCCACTTTGGCAGTGGTGCTTCCGTTCATCACCCTGGCCACCGCCGTGCTCATGGTCAGCCGTGTCCGTTACCCACACATTTTCAACCAGATATTGAAGGGTAATCGGGGCCGGATGCAGTTACTTCAACTGGTTTTTGCGCTCGCATTGATCTTTATGATCAAGGCACGAGGAATGGTGGTTCCCGTTCTGTTTTGCTGGTTCGCGTTTGCCGGACCGCTGCGTGTCCTGTGGGTCCAATATGTCAGGTCCCTGTTCCGCAAACCGGAACCGACGGATGCCGAGTCCGGCGCTTCCTGAATCGCCTGTCTTTACTGGCTCGACGAATCTGTGCAAACTTTGGCCATGGCGTGCAATTTTTTTGAGATTCGTTAGAATTGCCGTGCAACAAACGACCGCTCAGCAGCGGTATCGATTTCGTGGGAGCATTTCACCCACACACCGCCTTGTTGCACTGTTACGTTAGATGTTCACTGGTCTCGTTGAAGGACAAGCGACAGTCAGAGTCCTGAAGAAGGAACTGGCTGGCCTGCGCCTCACGATTGCTCCGGACCGTGACTGTTTCCCGTCTGCTGATGTGAACATCGGTGACAGTATCTGTGTGTGCGGTTGTTGCCTGACTGTTGTCCGGATTTCCGACGATGACATGGACTTTGAAGCCGGGGATGAAACGCTTTCCAGGACAAGTCTCAGCGAACTTGTGGAAGGCAGCCGAGTCAACCTGGAACGGTCACTTGCTGTCGGGGCCCGGCTGGGCGGACATTTTGTGCAGGGACATGTTGACGGCGTGGCCACGGTTGATTTGATTGACCGCAACGAAGAATGGGTCGATATGTGGTTCCGACTGCCAGCGGAGATGACGCCGCTGATGGTGCCAAAAGGATCCATCACTGTGGACGGAATCAGCCTGACGCTGGTCAACGTGGAATCGGAGCGATTTTCCGTGGCGTTGATTCCCCACACGTTGGACATTACGACGCTTGGTCAGCGTGCGGTGGGTGCCAGGGTGAACATTGAACTGGATATTCTTGGCAAGTACGTGGCCAAATTGCTGAGCGGAGAAGGTGATCGCAGTATTTACAACCACATTGGGCAGCGCAGCTAAGTGAAAGACAAAGACCGCCAAACTCGATCCTATCTGATGGAGCTGTTCAAGAAGCACGGTTTTAATCCTCGCTCGGATCTTGGGCAGAACTTTCTGATCGATATTAACCTGATCGAATTTGCGGTTCGGGCTGCCGAGTTGTCGAAAGACGACCTGGTTCTGGAAGTCGGTCCGGGCACGGGTGGCATGACCACGTTTCTATCGGACCAGGCGGGCCGAGTCATCAGCGTCGAAGTTGATCGCAATATGTTTGCGCTGGCGACCGCGGCCACAGAACACTGTGAAAACGTCACGCTGATTCATCGCGACATCCTGAAAAACAAGAACACACTCGCCCCCGAAATCACGGACCTGCTGCATGGCGCGCTGGCAGCTCGGCCGGGCAGCAACCTGAAGCTGGTGGCGAATCTACCGTACAGTGTGGCGACACCTGTGATCTCGAATCTTGTGGCATCCGACCTGCCGTGGCAAAAGATGGTGTGCACCATCCAGCTTGAACTTGGCGAGAAAATGATCGCCGAACCGGGCTCATCCAGCTACGGGTCGCTGTCCGTGTGGCTGCAGTCGCAGTGTAACGTGCGGATCATTCGCCGCCTGGGACCGAAGGTCTTCTGGCCCCGCCCCAAAGTCAATTCTGCCATCGTCAGTATCTGGCGACATGATGGACGCGGCGACAGGATTGTGGACAAGAAGTTTTTTCTGGATTTTCTGCGGCGGCTTTTTCATCACCGCCGGAAACTGCTGCGACGGGTTCTGGTGGCGATGTACAGCAAGCAATTGAGTAAGCCGGAAGTAGACGCCGTTCTGGAAGAACAGGGCCACGACCGTGAAACGCGAGCTGAAGCGCTGGATGTGCCCACGCTGGTGAAGCTTGGAAATAAATTCTGTGAGGCTGTGCGAGACGCCGAGGCAGAATAAAAGGAACGAATATATGCACGATCGCATCGCCTACAAAGGGCTTACTTTCGACGACGTTTTGCTGGAACCGGGCTACAGCGAGGTGGTACCGTCAGACGTCGCGCTGGATTCCATGCTCACGCGGAACATCTCGTTGAGTGTACCGCTTGTCAGCAGCCCGATGGACACCGTGACCGAAAGCGACATGGCCATCGCGATGGCTCAGTTGGGCGGAATCGGCATCATTCACAAGAACATGAGCATCGACCAGCAGGCTTTGCAGGTCGACAGCGTCAAGCGCAGTGAGCACGGTGTCATTGTCGACCCGGTCACACTGCCACCGGAAACCAGTGCCGGTGAGGCGTCACGGATCATGGACGAACGCAACATCGGCGGCGTTCCCATCACTGTCGGTGGCAAATTGGTAGGCATCCTGACGCGCCGCGATCTCCGCTTTCTGGAGAATAAGGAACGGCCGGTTTCCGAGATCATGACGAAGGACAACCTTGTCACGTCCAGGGAGAACACCCATCTTGAGGAAGCAGGACGAATTCTGCTGGAAAACAAGGTCGAGAAACTGCTGCTGGTGGACGATCAATATCAACTGAGAGGCTTGATCACGATCAAGGATATCGACAAGAACCTGCAGTTTCCG
>JBDONA010001087.1:0-6182 GCA_039831575.1 Fuerstiella sp.
AACGTTAGCGCAATGATGACGAAAATCCACAGCGTCTGCTTCATTCTCAGCAACGACGGCAACTCACGTTCGACGATGGTAATGATGCCTCTCATGATGCCTCTCATGATGCGGCCTCCGGCACTGGTGCTGATTCCGTAGTTACCTGCTGTTCCTGACTGGCCTGTTGAGTCACACTGATGAAAATCTCCTCAAGGTCACCTGCCACTTCACGAAATTGTGAAATCCGTTCACCGCCGACGATCAGCTTGTTCAACAAAGCCGAAAGCTTTTCGTCGTCGGCTGACGTACGAAACCGCACGGCGGACTCCGCTTTTGACGGAGTGACTTCACAGTCTTCCTCCAGCGAACCCTGAAGCTCTGCCGCGACGGCCGCGACTCGATCTGCGTCCAGCAGTTCGACTTCCATCGTCCGACGTTGTGACAGGGTTCGACTGACCTCCTGCAGTGTGCCGAACGCCTTTAGCTGCCCGCCTGCCAGAATTGCCACGCGATCGCAGATGCGAGCGAGTTCAGGCAGAATGTGACTGGTTACGATCAGCGTCCGTCCCTCGTCTGCCAATCGCAGCAGGATGGCACGCATTTCAATGCGTGCCTGAGGATCAAGGCCGTTTGCCGGTTCATCCAGAATCAGTACTTCCGGATTGTGCAGAAGTGTTCGAGCCAGCCCGATACGTTGCTGCATTCCGTGGCTCAGACTTTCCACAAAACGATCCTGCATCCAGGTCGCGTTCGTGATTTCCAGCACCTCCGCGACGCGTAGTTGTCGCTTCTTACGTGAGATACCGAAAGCGGCACCAAAGAAGTCCAGGTATTCGCGGACTCGCATGTTGTCGTATGAGCCGAATCTGTCAGGCATGTAACCCACCAGTTGCCTCACTTTTCGTGCATCGCGCACGCAGTCCGAACCGGCGATATGTGCGGTCCCGGAAGTGGGGCGCGTCAGGCCGACAAGGACGCGAATGGCCGTGGTCTTTCCAGCTCCATTCGGACCGATAAAGCCAAGGATGCTGCCTCTATTGAGCGTCAGGCTCAAATTATCGAGTGCCACGAATTCGCCAAACCGTTTGGTCAGGCCGTTGATTTCAACTACTGGTGACACATCACTGCTCACAGGTTCTGCTTTCTGAATAAATAGTTCGTCGCAAGTCCTCTTCGCGCGGCGTGCCGCGCGCCGGAGTCACGGCACTCGCATTCCATTGAGGGTCAGCATGATCCGGCCAACCTGCCAGTCGTCTTCGCGCACCCCCTCTTCGACCTCTTCATGGTCACCGAGGTCGGGTTCACCAACTTCCAGTTCAACGTACAACGTCCCCTTTGTGACAGCGGGGTTCAGATGTTGTGCGGGCAGGTGGATTGTGAACAGACCTGCGGGGCTGTCGAGCGTCCTGATGAGTGACCGGGCGTTCCGTGGGCCCACGCTCACTTTCACCTGTCGTGCCCCGGCGTTGATGCGGATGCTGATCGTGCCACCATTGGCCTTAAAAGGCTGACAAACGTCGGGCAGCGTGAATTCCAGTACCGTGGTTTTGGCACGTTGCTGCGTCAGCCAAATCCGCTCTCTGTTGCTGTACGCGCCACTCATTCCACCGTCGTCGTCGTACACGATTTGATAAGGTAATAGAACGGTGGGAATGGTAAAGTTCGTGTTCGGAGGCGGGGGCTGCAACGTAACGGTCTGCGCCAACAGAACCGTACCATGTTGCCGCGCGGCCGCGCTACCGATCGTGACGGACGGATTCTTCTGTTGCGTCCAGGACAGCAGAGTCAGTTCGTTCGGATACGGCGTGTTCTGCTCTTGCATACTGAACAGCCCTTTGTAGATGGACGCGTGTTGTTTTTGAGCGCCAGTCAGGAATGTTCCCGTGACGAATTCCGTTTTGGCAAGCACGTCGTCCGGAGTTGTCACAAATGTTCCGTCCGGCAGCACTCGGACAGCCATTCGCTCGGACGACAGGCCTGCAAGAATCATGTCGGAAGGATCGCTTCGCGTGTCAATGTTTCCGACTAAGCCGTTCTCATCCAGCGTCGCCGTGACACTGCCTGGTCGGTCGAGCCGACTCAGTGAACGAATTCGGTAGTCACGTATCCCGGCAGCCTGGCTGAGATTCTGCCATTCGGACTCACCCCGGTCCGTCCAGACCATCCGCCGCGCCGTGCCTGGGGTCGTTGTGTCTCTTACGGTCAGCAGCGAAAAATCCTTCATCTTGACGGCCAGAGCAGAAGGCTCCGGCAGATAAACAGAAGCCAGCCCGTCTGCGGCCAGCGTCGTCTGGCCATTGACAGATTTAATAACCTGTTGCTGAATGGCCGTCTCAGGAGCGACACTGCGCGTCTGGCCACCAACCCAGACTGCTGGTGTCGCGCACATAAATGCAAGGGCGGGAATCCCCCAGAGCAGCTTTATTGCCTGATCCCGTCGCAACAGAACGGTGCCGAAGAAGATTAGAAGTGCGGCGAAACCCAACATCACGGTTCCGGCAAACAGGCGAGACGGCACTTCGTAGCCAACAAATCCGGCAGCGGCAGTCGACAGGTCATCTTCGCTGATGCGTGGAACAGTACTCTCTGTCTCAAACAACAAACCGGCAATCTGGCGAGCACACGGCAATGTTCTGGTGCCACCGTCGTGTTGTATGAACACCTCGGGTGACACGGTGGACACGACAACTGTGCCATCTCCGAAGGGAAGTTCAATTACGGCTGGCCATCCGTCGACGGTCCAGATCACACGACCTTTCTGAGCAATCAGTCGCACCAGTCGCACTGGTTCATCAAATTCCCTCAGAACTTCGCGCTCGGGAAAACGTTCCACGGGCTCAGACGGACTAATATCAAGCTTCATGACATTCGCCGAAGTCTCATCAATCTGCGTGAGAGGCAACGCATCGCCCAGCAGAGCTCGTACCGGATCCATGCCGGTCTGATCAACAAAAATCCATGTCTTGCCTCCCCGCTGTGTCCACACACGAATGGCATCACAGGCAGCCGGAAACTGATGCAGCGTCTGCGACGTAATCAGCAATTGTTCCAGACACTCCAGAGCTTCGGGATACCCGTCGACGTGCTTCGGCTGGAACATGATTTCCATCCGGTCGTAACCAAGCTCCGTTCTTAAAGTATCGGCAACTTCCTGTACGTAAAAAAGATCCCGAGGCGTTTCGTCACCCGAAAACAGCAGTCCACGAAATCCAACCGGCGAAGACGTCCGTGCTTGCGCATTGACGACCGGAAAATCGCGCGTGACGTATTCTCCCAGGACCCGCTTGATTGGCCCTGCTCCGTCCGGGTCTTCAAAGACCAGGTACTCAAATTCAAAGCTCTCCACGTTGCGCTCGGAAACCAGCACCGGCCACTGACACACTCGCTGAGTTTTGGCCGGAATCATGACGCGCCGACTATATTGCACACCGCCACTAAAGGCTGGTATGACAACCGCAAGAACTTCCTTGTCCTGGTCGGATCTGTTGCGGAACGTCCCCTGCACCAGCCCCCAGTTTCCCTGCAGGACCCGTTGCAGACCACCGATTCCCACTGACACACCAATGTCGTCGGCTGCCACTGTGGCAGACAGGATTGGCAAAATAAGACATGTGATCAGGAAACCAGAAAATCGTTGAAGCATCCGCAGGCAACTCGCCAGATAGTGAAATACGTCGTTATAGACTTCCGCTAGCGCAAGATTGCACTGTCAACTTTGTGAAGAAGCAACCGTCTGCAGGCACGAATGTGAAAAAGGCGGGGGGTCACCACCTCAGGGGGGGCTGAATCAAGCGATTGGCCGTACGGTGCCATCAAAGACAGGACACGGTCGGTCCCGCACATTGCGTGTTACAGCATGGCATGCAATGTTGAGACGATGGAAATCGTGGCGTGGATATCCGGTGAGCGGCACGGTTGCGTTCCCGAAATGCCTCGGATATCGGTGGTCACTGTTGCCGTAATTATAGCCGCTTGTTTTACCGCTACTTGCCAACATGACCGCATCGATGTTTGAATTATGGTCTCACCCTGATGCACCTTTGAGCGGCCGCATCAGATTCATCCGGTCTGACGATTCCACTCATCGGTACGTGATGTCCAGATCATTGTTTCGAACGGCCGTCAGTTTTGCAGCCAGCTTGTTCCGAAAACCAGCGACCACCTCGGCATGCTCAGGAAGTTCTGCGAGGTTGGTGTATTGCAGAGGATCCTTTGCCGTGTCGAACAGCTCAATTCCTCCAGAGGCGTCTTCCTTATACTGAATGTACGCCCACTTATCTTCACGAAGCAGGAAACCCTTCCGCGACGGCGCCGCGCTGAAGGCAGCGTTCCGCACGGAATGGGAGGGGTCATCCATCATTGGCGAAATATCCCGGCCCTGAAGGCGATCCGGGACCTCCAGACCACAGAGTTGCGACACCGTTGGATACAGATCCAGCAACTCCACAAGACTGTGGCACACGGCCGGCTTCCTGCCTGGCACGCTGATGATCAGCGGCACTCCTGCGGACTCGTCTCGCAGGCTGACCTTCGCCCAGAAGTCGTGTTCGCCCAGGTGGTAGCCGTGATCGCTGGTGAAGATGACGATCGTTCGGTCTTCGATGCCCGCCTTTTTTAAGGCTGCCATTACCTTGCCCACCTGAGCATCCATGAAGGCCACAGATGCGTAGTAACCTCCCATCGCCTTTTTCTGGCGACGCACATCCATTTTCATATTCAGGCTGGTCTTATAGTTGATGCCGAGTTTCGGGATGTCGTCCCAGTCCCCCGGTACCTTCTGCGGCAGTACCATTTTTTCGTAAGGCAGAAACGGCGGGTAGTACGACTTTGGTGCGACGAACGGCACGTGTGGTCTGACAAAACCAACGCCCAGCCAGAATGCTTCGTCCTTGTGCCTGTCGATCAGTTGCACCGCTTTGGCCGCCGTCATTCCGTCTGAATGGACCATGTCATCACCGTCCGCTTCCACTACGACAAACGTGTTGCCACCAACGACGGGCTTTTTACCGTCCGGATTGCCCTCCAGAGTTTCACCGTCACCTGGTGCCTTCCATTCAGGACCCGGACTATTGAACCGCTCTGTCCACGACGCTTCGTCATCCGCTCCGTTGTACTTGTTGTGATCGCGACCATCGCCGCCCAGCAACACTCCGCCGGGCACGCCCATGTGATAAATCTTGCTGACTCGAGCCGTATAGTAACCGTTATTCTTGAAATGCTGTGGCCACGTTGCTCGGTCGCCGATCTGCGGACGAGGGCTCTTATAACCCAGAACTCCGGTGGCATGCGGGTAGTAGCCCGACAACATCGAAGCACGCGATGGTCCACAGTACGTTCCCTGACAGAAGGCGCGCGTAAAGCGAGTCCCCTGTGCCGCGATTGCATCGATGTTGGGTGTCTGGCAGACCGTGTTGCCATAACACGAAAGCGCGGTCGTTGTCAGGTCATCGGAAATGATGAACAGCACGTTGTATTTTTGCTGAGCAGTTTTCTCAGGGTTCGCTGTCGCGGACGCAGTCAGCAGAATCAGCACAAAAACGCAGGACTTCATAACAACGACTTTCTGACGAACAGGGAACTGCATACGATTACTCCGTCGCAGAGAGTAACCGTTCACACCGAGGCTGACAGTTACTCATTCGGCCGTGTGCCGACCTGCTGGAACTTTCTATTGCTCAGCTGACGGTACCATGGCGGTTCGCTTAACTCATCGCGGAGGGCGAGGCTTGTGAATGTGTCTGCAATGGCCTCGCCAGCCACGGCGGTACAACGGAGCATGTGATAATTCTAAGCGATCCGAACACTGAACCAAAGCGGTAACAAAATGGGTGCGACCCACTCGCTCCCGCGGAACACCGATGAGTCCCCCAACACTGCGTAATCTTTTCGTTGTTTATTCTGTGCTCGCCTGGCTTCCGGTCGACGCTGCGGCTGAAATTCCGAAGTTTGTCGCTACTGCCGATCCGATCAGTCAGGTCTGTCTGAGGCCCATGAAAGGCGACTTTCGGCGACCGGAGCAGGTGGGTCTGCCTGCCAGCGAAGTGACTTTCGCGAATGCCGGCGGTCAGCAGCTTAGAGCCTGGTTCTTTCCAGGGCAGGATGCGCAGCAGTCCATTCTGTTTTGTATGGGCAACACGGGGAATATTTCCCTGATGCTGCCTTACGCAAAAATCCTGCAGCAGGGTGGATACGACGTCTTG
>JBDONA010000577.1:0-1525 GCA_039831575.1 Fuerstiella sp.
ACAGGTGATTCTGTACGGCCCGTCGCTGGCTGGACACAGGATTCTGCTTCCTGTCGATATCCTCCGGTCGGGCAGTTTCTATCTTCCGGCTGACGAACTCGTGATGTTTCGCGATGAGAATGGTCAGTTTCGGCCGCAGAATCCGTTCCGGCCGCACAATGAATCGCTTTACGACCAGATCCTGTCTTATGAGATTGAACGTCGGTTTGTCGCCTCCGAGTTCCGTGTCGGACGAATTCCACTTTGGACGCCTTACAACTACGCGGGCGCACCATTCGTCAACTGGCCGAAATACTCGCCGTTCAACCTGATCTACTGCATCGTTCCGTCGCCGTACTCACTCGCGTGGATCCAGTTGGTCAAGACATTGGTTGCCGGGATTGGTGCTTATTTGTTTTTTCGACACGCATTGTCTCTTGGATTCTGGCCCGCGGCGGTTGCGGCATGGTGTTTTCCCCTCACGGGACATTTCGCACTCTGGCAGGGGTATCCACAAACGTATGTCACGGTCTGGCTGCCGTGGATTCTGCTTGTCACGGACTTGGCCGTGCGCCGACCGCTCAGCTGGGCCGGGCCGGCACTTGCGGTTGTGACGGCACTTGTCACGGTCAGCGGGCAGCTTGATACGGCTGGCCATGTGCTGCTGGCGTCGGGGATCTTTGCGATCTATGCACTGGTCCGCGAATACCGGTCACACCTGATGCTGAAAAAGTTCGCGGTCGCAGCAGCCGCGCTGGTCGGCGGCTGGAGTGTTGGGTTCCTTTTGTCCGCGCCCGAATTGCTTCCGCTGGCGGAGTATTCGCTCAGTGGTTCGCGATTGAGTGACACGGGTGAAATCTTTAATGATCGTCCGCCCAGCGGGATTCGATCGCTACCCCGCGTGGTACTTCCCAGAGTCTACGGCTCGTCACAGAATGGCTGGCATCGATTTCCTGGCCACTCGGAGTTTGAAAGTGCGTCAGCCGCCTACACCGGCCTGCTGTTGACACTGCTGATTGCACCGTTTGCGTGGTGCAGCAGTCGGCACCGCTCCGTGAATGTTTGCCTGATGATCATGGCGTTGTTCGCTCTGGCATGGGAGCTGAACATCCCGGGATTTGTCCATGTCCTGAGATGGCCGGTATTCAATCTGCGGCCACACAACCGGTTCGTCTGCGTCGCCTCGTTCGCCATCCTGACCTCTGCTGCGATCGGCCTGGACGTGTTGTGGAGCAACCACGTGAAGCGATCGTTCTGGTTTGCGATTCCAGCCGTGCTGCTGCTGATAACCGGTGGATTCTGTGCATATCGTTCAGTGAAGCTTCCCGAACCGATCGCAACCGAATTGGCTGTGCAATTACAGTCAGGAATCACGAGTCCTGATATTCCGGACGCTGCGGCAGTCAGTCAGATACAGACGACGTACAGCAGCTACATGATTGTGAATTCGGGGCTGTGTCTGATGGGGCTGGCTGCGGGTGCCGCACTCTGGTACCGACCGCGTTCTCAGCAACGTGTCGTCATACTGCTGCTGCCGCTGCTGTGC
>JBDONA010000912.1:0-1523 GCA_039831575.1 Fuerstiella sp.
CGACGACGGCACTGAAATCGCCAGACGTTCCGAAATTAACTCTGCGTAAGCTCCAGGCTTCAAACGTTCGGTCTGCCACTGCAGATCTGTCATTTGCCCCAGTACGAACGTCGGCGCTTCGATCGCGTCGGTCATGGTCAGATCGACAGGCCCCAATGTTGGAGCCGTTCCGGCAGCTCCTCCGCCAATATCCAGATAGATCGTGCCCCCAAACGAGTTAACGATCTGCATCGTGGTCGAATCGATATCGAACGCTTTGGCAATGCCGTACGGCAGACGATCCCAGCTGCCGCGGCCGGAGATGTTATCGTTGTGACCGCTGATCCGAAATTTGTATCCCTGACCCACCAGACTTGCCGGAACTTCAATCGTCACGATCTCACCCGGAACAGCATAGGCTCCGGTGGCGATCATTCCCGTGACGCTAACGTCAATTGTGAACGCCTGGCTTCTCGTTCGCAGAGCATCAACGGGGATTCCACCGTACACATCTCCAGCACTCGGATGAGCGGGAATCTCTTCCAGCCTCAGACCCTGAAGCCAGCTCGCTTCGGCCGTCAACTTCGCCTTACTGAGATCATCACTAATGGAGTTCGCCGGACTTGCCTGAACATCACCGAATCGGTGTTCCGCAAACGCAGCACTCAGAGCACTCCGCAGAGCGTTGTCTGCAGGCAGACTGTTGAGGAGGAGTGCAAAGGTCTCCAGAGCATAAGTTTCCGTCACTGCATCAACGGTCACGGACTTATTGATGATGTTCAGAATGTCGTAACCGGTTAATGTCTCAGTCGCGTGCTGAACTGCCACGGGACCACCCGTCCAGATGATGTTTGAAGTGAGAAACACTCCGGCATCTTCCAGCAACAGGTTGGCGGGGGCTTCCGCGACCGGCTTGTTCCACCACCAGATGTAGCCCGCGCCGTAATCGGCAACGAAGACGCCTCCGCCGCCTTTCACGTACTCCGACACGATGTCCAGGTTGGCCGCCGAAACATTGTTGCCCATCCAGCCGGCGATAAACACTTCTGCGTTGGTCAGTTCTGCCGCCAGATTCGCCCACGTAGAATTAACAACGTTGGTGTATCTCTGAGACGTCAACCAATCGGCGTTGGCCTGATTGTTGAGCGTCACGACTTTGATATTCTTGCTGCCAGCACTGCCGGACACCTGCTGACCAAGCCAGTCGATGCTGTTCCGGTACACGGCCCCCATGCTGGCATCGCCACCGTGTGAAGACATATTCAGCCATTGATGATCGTTCATCACGACCACTCGACCTGCACCCATCGTGCTGGCAACAAGAACCGAATGAGTCGAATCCTGTCCATTCTCATTGGCCAGGCTGAACGCCGTCGGTCCGTAAGGCAACAGCTTGCCTGGCTGAATCGGGTTTGGTAATGTCGCACCGACTCCGGAAAGTATCTGAGTTCGCACCGCGTTGATATCGATCGGAGCGTTCACTGAAACGCTGACCGTCGCGGTGCTTGGATAACCACCGGGATCTTCCACAGTGTACATGAATG
>JBDONA010000035.1:0-1522 GCA_039831575.1 Fuerstiella sp.
TGGAGACGCAGCAGTTCGCCGGGCCGGACATGACTGTGTTCCAGACGTCCACAGTTTCACTTCCCGCTGCAGCGATTCACTTCAACTCCGCTTTCCGGATCGCTTTTGGGGATCCCAACACGACGAATGCTCGCGGAACGGTGGGCGACTGGTTTGTCGATGACGTGCGGATTGTGGAATCACGGACAAACAGCACGCCATCGCCAGGCAACTGGGGTGGCATTTATGTGGGGCACCTTGGTGCCGCCAGTATTGACCAGGCTTTGATTACGTACGGTGGTGGCGTGATTCCGGTGGGGAATGATTTCTCCGGGTTCAACGCCGTTGAAATTCATCAGGCGGATGCCCGTATTACCAATACTGTCTTTGAGCAAAATGCCACAGGTACAGGCGGAAGTGCTCCTTCAGCCCGGTTTGGTCTGTTTTCAAATTCCAGCGCAACCATTTTTGTCCGCGGTGCACAGCCCGTGATTCTGGACAACGACTTCCGCGACAACATTGGCCCGGTCATCTCCATCAACGCCAATGCGTTGAACAGTGACATTGTGAGAGACCACGGTCGGTCGACGGGACGGGCTCTGGCAAACCTGAACAATGTTGGAAACCAGGGACCGCTGATTGATGGCAATCGACTTGGCGGAAATTCGATCAATGGCATGATTGTTCGACCGGCCACGCTGACGACTCAGAGTGTCTGGGACGATACGGATATTGTTCACGTCCTGTTGAACGATATTTTGATTCCTGACTTTCACACCTTTGGTGGACTGCGGCTGGAAAGCACTTCAACCGCCAGCCTTGTGGTCAAGCTGCAGGGACCGAACGCCGGCTTTACCGCCAACGGCTACCCGATCGACATTAATGATCGGATTGGCGGTTCTCTGCAAATCATCGGACAGCCGGGTCAGCCTGTTGTGTTGACGTCGCTGAGTGACGACACCCTGGGTGCCGGCTTTGATCTGCGTGGATTCCCGTTGCGGGACACAAATAATGACGGCCCGAGTGTCGGTACAGCGGGAGACTGGCGTAGTGTTCGGATCGACCAGTACGCGAATGACCGAAACGTCAAAGTCGTCGTTGAAAACGAAGTTCCGGATGCCGACTCAGCTGACGTCAACAACACGGTTGGCACAGCGCAGGTGATTGGCCTGCTGGCTCAGGACGTGAAATCCGGCGATGAAAACCTGCGTCTTGGTTTCGAAATTCACGGTGTTGTGGACTCAAACAGTGATCAGGATATTTACAGCTTTGAGGCGGAAGCGGGCACCCATGTCTGGCTGGACATCGACCGTACCAGCATGGGCCTGGACACTGTCGTTGAACTGCTGGATTCTGATGGAAATATTCTTGCCCTGTCTGACAATACGTTGGATGAAAAAAATGGTGCGTATCCAATTTTCACGACCGGCAACACGCAGGCTCTGAGTCTGGACTACTCTCGGTTTTTCACCCGCGATCTGTATACGCTGAATGCGGCCGACGCAGGCATGAGAGTGACGCTGCCGGGGGCAGTCGGCATTTC
>JBDONA010000411.1:0-1522 GCA_039831575.1 Fuerstiella sp.
TCGATCCGCCAGATCAAGTGATCGAGACGGCGCAGTGGTGGGCGGACTATCGTCCCGGCAGCGGCAACCTCGAAGACTGGCACCCCGAACCACGCATTGTCCCGGCGACGCACCATGCGCGCAGTTTTCTGAAGGACGCGCGACTGGAAGCCGAAGCGGAATACACGCGCTGTGAATCCGAGAATGACGCCGTTGGAACGACCGTCTGGGGACGAGTTCATGAGCAGACTCGCAAGCTCGCTCTGCTGTACGCCGTCAGCGCATCGCACACCGATTCAGAGATCACGTCCGAAGCCGCTGAGTGGGCGCACACGCTCGTGACGCACCAGACGCGGCGAATGTTGTTCATGGCGGAAGGTTATGTGAGCGACGGCGACTTCGACGCCAACTGCAAGAAGGCCGTCCGGATTCTGACCGAGTGGCGAAACAAGCATGGCCCGGACGCCTTGATCGTGCCGTGGCGATTCCGGCAACGGATGAATTTGCGGCCCCAGGAATTCAAAGACGTCATGTTCGAACTGGAACAACGTCAGATCGCACACCACTTGACGCTTCCAGGCAAGACCAAGCCTTCAATCGGATACCGGCTGAAACAGGAAAGATAATCGCAATGAACACCAATTCAAAAACCACGCGTTGCGGCATTCCTCCCGAGGTGCTCGCGACCCATCGGATGAAAAACAGAATTTCCAACAAAATCCCAGGAGGGCGAAATGGGATTTCTCTCGACGTAAGTCCTTTAGAAGCAGGGACATATAAAATAAACAAGAAAACCTCTCTCTCTATATATATATCTTCCTTCTTCTCTCTCTGCGCCCGCGTGAGAGCGCGTGCGTGGCAAATTGGTTTTCTCCGTGGGTTTTTTCTCGTTTAGGTACTTCCCCCGAAAGATAGGCAAGATAGGTCAGCGGGAACAGCCGCCATTGGGGAGAGAGTTTGTTGTCCAGTCCGGACCGTTTTCAGGAGCACGGAAGCATGAGAGTTCAGCAGCGAATCATCACCGATATCAAGCCCTACGAACACAACCCACGCATCAATGATGCGGCCGTGGACGTGGTGGCCACGTCGATCAAAGAGTTCGGGTTTCGGCAACCGATCGTGGTCGATGAGGACGGCGTGATCATCGTCGGGCACACGCGTTTCAAGGCAGCCCAGAAACTCGGGCTGGAAAAGGTGCCAGTCCATGTGGCCAAGGGCCTGACTCTGGCGCAGGTGAAGGCGTACCGGTTGGCGGACAACAAGACGGGCGAACTGGCCGAATGGGATTACGACCTGCTGCCGATCGAACTGGCCGATTTGCAGGGGATGGATTTCGATCTCGACCTGATCGGATTCTCGCAGGACGACCTGGCCAGGTTGCTTGATCCTGACGTGCAGGAGGGTCTGACCGATCCGGACGACGTTCCCGAGCCGCCCGACGATCCCATCACGCAACCAGGCGATCTGTGGATTCTTGGCGACCATCGATTGCTGTGCGGCGATAGTTCGAGTGTCGAGGACCTCGACCGGTTGCTCGACGGCG
>JBDONA010000844.1:0-6153 GCA_039831575.1 Fuerstiella sp.
CCGTGGCCAGAGTGCCCACCGGCATGAAAGCAGGCGTTTCCACGACGCCATGCGGAGTCACCCACCGTCCGGCTCGCGCCTTCGTGTCTTGATCGGTCGCGTCCAGATGAAATGAAAATCGAGTCACAATATCCTTCCGTAGTGCTGTCGCTCAATCGTACTGACTGCTTAACACGTGCGCCGTTCACGCTGCGACCTGACCGTCGCCTGGTGCTTCGTTAAGTCTCAATTTTGCGGTCGCCGAAGTCGCCAGACTTTGGACGACATAGAGAAAAACCTCCAAACTCTGGCGAGTTCGGCTACGGAACAACCCCCATTCAGAGGCTTGAACACGTCTTAGCTGTTTCCTGCATCGGATTCGGTGTTCGGCGTTTCTTCATCCGTGGACTCGGGCGTTGTCACTGCCAGCTCCGTTCCTTTGACGAGACGGACAATATTGCTGCGATGTCGCCAGATAATCAGCAACGGGACAACCACGGAGAAGATCGTCAGCGACAGATTCCTGGCCTCCAGTGCCTGACTGCCCATCAGCGTCAGCTGAATTCCGCCGAAAGCCAGCGCAGCCAGTATGGACCCCAGCGCCACCAGGCGGGTGGTTCCTGCGACAACGGCAAACACCGCGAAAGCAAGCAGCACGGCCTGTGGTGCAAGTACCAGGACGACACCCAATGCGGTCGCCACGCCCTTGCCGCCTCGCAGTCGCAGGTAAACAGGGTACATATGCCCGAGAATCGCACTGATGCCGGTCGCGACCGCTATGTGGACGTGCATGGATTCAGCTTCGTACGTCCGGGCAAAACCAGCAGCGCCCCAGGTCGGCAGCAGTCCCTTCAACGCGTCCAGAAACAGGACCACCGATCCCCATTTCCAGCCAATCACACGAGCCACATTGGTGGCGCCGATGTTTCCGCTGCCGTGGTTCCTGATGTCGTCCCGCAGGATCAGCCTGCCAACGAGGTACCCGAACGGAATTCCGCCGACGAGAAAACCGATACAGCTGCAGATCAGGATGTTCACTTATTGTGAGGTCTCAAAAAGTGGCGAAGTCTGAGGACAGAGTTTCTATCGGTCGCGAGCGGCATTGATATCCCACAAGCCGCGCAGATACGAACGCAACTTCAGAAAAATCGGTGAAATCTACAGTTTCTGTGGTTGTGTAACCGACTTTGCTCTACAACTCAGCCTCAGGTGTTGTCGCGGTTCGGATGACCAGCGCACATTCCTGAATGCCGCCGCCAAATTCCGTCAGGGACGATGGGAATGACGTATTCAGTATCGGTGCCACTTAGTAGTGGTGGCCTTCCAGTCCGGCAGGGAAATCTGCTGGAATTTCCGCAGGATCCGCTGGCCTGCATGCGCAGTCTCCACAATGAGTTCGGGGACCTTGCTGTCCTGGAGGATCAGGGGCAACGCATCGCCTTCATTTTTTCACCGGAATACAACCGTCAGGTGCTGTCCGATTCCAGGACCTTCCACTCGCAGTTTTTTGCCGTGCGGGGCGGTCGCCGCTCGGCTCAGCGGCGCGTAACGTCGGGCCTCTTGAGCATGAATGGCTCTGAACATCGTGACAGTCGACGAGTCATGATGGATGTGTTTGCGCGTCGGATTCTGCCGGACTATCATTCTGTTATCTGCGATCTGACGACAGATCTGATGAGCGACTGGGCCATCGGTCAGCAACACGATCTGAACACAGAGATGGTTCATTTCATGGTGCGCATGACCGGCGCGCTGTTGTTTGGGATCGATGATGCCCACCATGCTGCCGAACTGGGTTCGATGATTGACCGCTGGGTGCGGCAGAATCACGAAGTCGGAATGGGTGCTTTGGTTTCGGCGCCGCAGTTTACGGACAACTACGAGAAACTTCTGGCTGACGCCGAAAAACTTGAGGCCAGCGTGCAGGAATTATTCGCTGCGCACAGAACTCACCAGTCGTCAGGTCGCCGATCTGATGTGCTGAGTCTGATGTTCAAAGCTCAGGGAACGAATGAGCAACTGTCGGATGAAAAACTCGTGGGGCATGCCACGCTGACGTTTGCCGCGGCCCATCTGACAACCGCACACACCCTCAGCTGGACACTGTTCCTGCTGGCTCAGCATCCGCAGGTGATGGATCGGCTGGCACAGGAACTGGCGGAGAGTACGAGCGGAACGTTGCCGGCTTTTGAGGAGTTGGAATCACTGACGTACCTGGATTGGGTCATCAAGGAAAGCATGCGGGTGCTTCCGGCATCGTCGTATTCGCAGCGGGTGTGTGCTGAACCTGCGAAGCTGGGGCCGCTGAGCCTGTCGGCGGGCACTCCTGTCATCTTCAGCCAGTATATGACCCACCACCGTGCAGATCTTTTTCCAGACCCGGACAGTTTTCGACCGGAACGCTGGGCACAGATTTCTCCGTCTGCGTACGAGTATCTTCCCTTTGGAGCCGGGCCCAGAATGTGTATTGGTGCGGCGTTGGCGATGGTTGAGTTAAGAACAGCTCTGGCAGTGATGCTGAAGCAGTTTCATTTTCAGATCGTCCCGAATTCGACCGTCGACGGACGCATCATCTCGACAATGCTGGGACCCACATCTTCTGTCGACGCAAAGCTGCTGGCTGTGTCAGAGTCACCACAGACGATTCCTGTCACCGGATCCATTCATGGTCTTGTCGAACTACCGGCCATGGCCAGGTCAGTGACAACACAACGCGCCGCGTAGTGCGTGTCGCACGGACGTGTCGCGGGTCCGGCGAGCAATTTCGCAGCTGAACGGTGGCGGAAGTCGGTGAAGTGCGATCTGGCTGCGATCAGGAATAAACGTCCAGCGTTTCCTGCAGGCGAACGGTCTCTGTTTTGAGCGCATGGTCCCACTGCTCTGCTGTCAGCCCCAGCGCTGCCATCGATGCGGCGCGGTTTGCTGATTCTCGCCCAAGCTCATCCGCCGTCCGAATGACCACATTCATCGTTGGTTTGTTATGTGACGATTCGTCAAGCCGAAGTCGTTTTTGCAGATCAAGTGCCGTGACAATTTGCCCCCGCAAATTCATCAGTCCGCGGACGATTTCGTTGGCACCGGGGACGCGTGTCATTGCCTGCTCGCGAATGACTTCCTGGACACGGTGAACTTCCACGCCGAGTGTCATTGTTCCGACACGAAACGTGCAGAATGACTTCTGTTCTTCCATTGATCTCTCCTGATTTTTCATTGGAGTTCGAATTGGTCGCTATTTTGTTTGACCGCACCCATTGGATGGCGATTGTGTTTCATGGCCTCGCGGCACGCGGCCCACATGTCTGATCTGATGGAATAAGTCCACCGTGTTGTGCTTCACGCTCCGGCTGCAATTTGCTCCAGATCGACAATACGTGTGACCCGCCCCGCGATGATGCGGGTGTCGCCGTCACCGCTATTAGAATCACCATCCGCCTCGTTGACGATGTCGATAATCCTGCCGACAACAATTCCAACATTGCGGCCGTGCGCGTTGTGGACGACCAACGACACAGTTCCGTCTTCAGAGTCAAGCTGTCCGTCTGGTCCATCGGAGACAATGGATCCTGGTACTGCAGTTGAGTGACGAACAGATTCAAAAACTGTTCTGTACCCAACGCCCCTGAAAATGCTTCCGGCATCACTAGTCCCCTTATTAGTCGCTAAGCGCGAATTCCTGTACGTGTACGAACCTGCCGTCGTTGGCGAGTACCACCTGGTGTCTGCCGGCGATCGTTGTCATCAGACTCCAAATCCGACGAAGTGTCCTGTTCCTGCTGTTCCGAATTGCTGTGTTGAGAACTCCTGTGTTCAAACGCCGCCGATTCGCCGCCGCCCCGAAAGGAGTCCTCCCCTGCGATCTCCACCTTGGAGATGTCGATGTCCAGGCCGCTCAGGACTCGGCTGATCTCATCTCCCCGAGACAACAACATCTGAAGTGTCACCGGCACTCGCGCGGAAAGCCGCAATTCTACACCCTGTGCACCCTGGCGAAATTGAACTTCCATCTCACCCAACTCCGGTGGATCCAGTCGAAGTGTCAGCGAACCTGAGGACTGTTCCTTGATCACGGACAGATTCTGAGCCATTGCCACCAGTACCTGGCTGGTCATCGGCCGGGGCACACTGACCTGCTGCGCGGGTCCCGTCGTGTCGGCAGAAGATGACAAAGGCACAGGCCTGATGCCTTCACCTTCCACGGATGGAGTATTTGTCACATTTTGAGTATCTGCCTGGAACACGTCTTTCGCGGTGACCGCCGCCGCGAGGACGTCGGACGAAACATTCACGCGACTCGTTTCTCCTGTCGGCACGCTGTCCGTCGGCGGCGTCACCACCGTCTGAACATCCTCAGTCGCTGGCGTCGGCACAGCCACCACGCTGCCTGTTGATGTCGGCAGCACTGCCTGCCCATTGTCTGTCTGTGGTGCCAGCACTGACGGAACACGGGCAATCTGCGGTTTCAGTACCGCCGCAACACTCTCCGTCGGTGGTGTCACGACTGTCGGAATACTTTCTGTCGGCACTGTCGGCACACTGCTGTTCGATGGGGGCAGTACCGCCGGGATGCGTTCTGTCGATGGCGTTAGCACTGTCGGGACAGATTCATTCGATTTCGTCAGCGCTGCGGGCACACCCTCAACGGATGGAGACAATACTGTCGGGACACGGTCTGTCTGAGCAGTGACTGTCGATGGGGTCACTACGGTTGGCACAGGCGTGGTGGCCGCCCCAACTGTATCTGTCGCCGCGGGTTCGGCACCTGCCGCGGACGGTGCCACGTGACCGTCAGTCAGCCTGGCAGCATTCGGTTGATGGACTGACGTCACTGCCGATAGTCTGATCTTCCTGGACCACGCTAGTCGGCGTCTCCGGCGGAAGCAGTTCCGTGGACGGGAGCTGGCGATCTGCGGCAACAAAACCGGATTCGGCGATTGTCCACACGGCCTGAGTGTCGTTAAGTTCGACCTGGGCGGCCTGCTGCTCGGAAATGCCGTCGATCGGGAGACCTGTCTCACCGTCGACTGCCTCTGTGTCGTCAGTGGTCTCGCCGACGATACCGACGTCTACAGCAGTGTCATCCGCGGCGGCGTCATCCACATCCGGCACGAAGATCTTCAACGCGGCAACAAACTCAGCGTCGTCCACGGGTGTCGACGTCGCGTCCACGGGATCCGAACCCGTTACGGGTTTCGCATCTGATGATGGAGTGCCAGCGAAGGCGAAGAGTGATAGCTCATCCATGAGCAATGGTCACCAATCTTATGAGGGTATAGATTCAGCCGAGTCACTGAGGGCACACGGCATGCCGAACCTGCTACCGATTTACCCGCATCGGTCCCCTGGCTCATCGATTCTATTGCTGAATATCTTTTGTCTGCTGTCGGAACGTGCAGCTCCGCCGATGATCAACGGAAATGTTTTCCTGGTTGACGAAAGAAATGCCGGGGCTGCTGGTGGGCTGGCCCCCCTCCCCGCGCCATCAACCAAAATAGAGCGCCTGATTGAAATCAGATTCCGACTCGGGCACCGTTTTTCTGAGTGTTCGCTGCATATGGGGTGCAGCGATGCTCGAATGAGCCGTATCGATGCGACGGTGTTGACAAGGATCAAGTGGCACAAAACGCCAGTCAGAGCGGATTCCGTCGTCGCCGCCGTTAACACTCCATTCGGGCGCGTTCAGGTCCCCGGAATAGAAATCGAAACCGTCGTCATTCAGAGATCGCATGATCATCAGAACCATTCTCCGAGGTGAAGCGTTCCCGGGCACATCAGGGCTCGGGGGAAGATCTCTGCCAGTCATAAACAGGGGCTGCTGCCCGGCGCAGAGATTCTGAAGGGCAGACGTGGCCAATTCTGTGCAGCGATGTCCGGACACTCTCTGAAACTGCTATCGGCGCGAACCGGCACTTACCAACAGGTATCCTGTGGCAACCGGCGGGTTTTACCGCGTATTGTGTTCCGGTCAGGCCGGTCCGGTCGCAATGAAGGGGCAGCGGAAGCGTGGAGCCTGCCGGGGAATGTTCCACCTTTTCCACTTGTCCCGGTGAGATTATTGGTGAGAATAGTCGTACCTCTGTGTTGGAAAAAACGCATTCCAGCATTCGGTCGCCCTGAGCGGTACAGCTTCTACAGGTTGCTGCGAAGGGAAACTTTATTCTTTAGAAAGGAGGTGTC
>JBDONA010000007.1:0-26583 GCA_039831575.1 Fuerstiella sp.
TCCAGCTATAGTTATGATCCCACGTATTGTAGAGGTTCGCCTGTTCCACCATTGGCAGAGTGTTGAAAACCCAGCTCGTCTGGGTTAGCGGAGACCCCAACGCCCTGTTGTTAATCCGGTATTGGATGGGAAACGAACGATGCACATCGTGATAGTTGTGCTGCGCCAGTCCAATTTGTTTGAGATTGTTTTTGCATTGTGTGCGGCGTGCTGCTTCGCGCGCCTGCTGCACAGCCGGCAGCAACAGAGCGATAAGAATTGCGATAATCGCAATCACCACCAGTAATTCAATGAGCGTAAATGCGCGGACACGTGACTTCGACTTTCGAAAAGACATCAGGTTCTCCTTCAAACGTGGAACGATGGAAGAATTTTCAATGATCATTTAAGAGTCCAGTTCATCGTGGATTCCGGTTCGAGGAATCCTGGTGCCGTGAATTCGGCACAATGAGATCGTGACCAGCGTTGCCTCCTTCCCACGTGTTACCACCAAACGACAGCCCTACCAAAACCTGGCAGTTGCAAACTCAATGACCCGACTTACAGGTAGGTCCTAGTAAATTTGTCACAGAAAAACACTCTCAATGCTATCCACATGCGATCAATATTACTAAATAATTCTCTACGACAACGATTAACGGCGCCCGCAAGACATCGAGTACTTCACGCAGAGATTCAAGTGGGGTAAGATTCCAGCTTGCCGTTGGATGCCGATTCATTCTCATCGCCAGCAGAAAACCAACGCATCCAGTGGATTTGCGACCTTCATAATAGGGCCGACCACGAACCATGTGCCGCGTCGGGTCACATGGTGGCGGTTCAAGGAACGAGCCTGGCTAACCCGCGGTGCGAATGCGGAGTAACGGTGTCATGAAGTGGACCAGACCGAAGAAACGCAGACCAGCTGGAACGGATCCGCAGCACGCCAACGGGAGGACACATCCAATCGTGCCAGTGTGCCTTGCGTTGCTGCTTGCTGCGTTTGCCGCGTGGTCATTCTTCGCGGAACGAAATCCGTCTGCTGTTGAGCCACCATCTGAAACCGGCCCGCCCAATATCAATTCCAACTCGATGATTCCCACCAATCGCGTTTCGCAAATGGTTCACCAACGAAATCGATTGGACGAGACCGTGTGGCGGGACGAAGTGTTGGCGCAGCGTTATGAGGACTATTTCGTTGAACTGTGGGACAGTCTGCGCTCCGCGCGAGACCAGATTGACGTGCTGGCCGGTCAGTCGTTTGAGCGCATTCAGTGGGGCGAGCCACAGGAAGTGAGCCGGCACGACTGGCAGATTGTCGTGACCGGCTGCGACGGTCGCGAGCGACAGATGGACAGCGCTCAGTTTGGGCAACTGCTGCACAAATTCGCCAACGAAGGTTTCCGCATCGTGCAGACTGAGTGGCATCATTCGCGATTCGTAACAGCCGCGCCCGGTGAAGCGCGATCCACGGTGTCAATTCGCATTGACGTGGTAAATGAGAGCCTGCAGAGTCGCTTCACAATCTCGGGAGATATTCTGGTTCAATGGGTAAAACAGTCGGACGCCGACAGCGCTCCGCGGCCAGAGTCGATTGATGCCCGCGGCATTCGCATCACGCAGCGCCGTGGGCCGGTGGCCTTTGAAGAAGTCCGCAGGATCGGTCCTGGTGAAATCGGCGTGCCTCTCAATATTCCCTCCATCGTCATCTACGACCTGGACGGCGACGGGTTGTCGGAGCTGCTGATTCCGCCAGCCAACCTGCTGTACCGTAATCGCGGCGACTGGAATTTTGAACGGCTACCACTGATGACGTATCCGTCGTCTGAGCAAATCACCGCCAGCCTTGCCGCGGACTTCAACGGAGACGGACGCGTGGACCTGTTGTGTGGGTCGGCGGGCCTTCTGCAGCTCTATCTGGCGGACGACGAAGGCCGATTTACAACACGCGGCATCGTTGTGGAAGCAATCGGACAGAAGCTGGATTTCCCCAGTGTACTCACCGCAGGTGATGTTGATGCCGATGGCGATTTGGACGTCTGGCTGGCCCAGTACAAACCCGCCTATCACTTCGGCCAGATGCCGACGCCGTACTACGACGCCAATGACGGATTCCCGTCATTCCTGCTGCTGAACGATGGCAAAGGCCGGTTTTCGGAGGCGACTTTCGCTGGCGGACTGGCTGCGAAACGCCATCGTCGAACTTATAGCGCTTCGTTCATCGATCTCGACGAAGACGGTGATCTGGACCTTGCCGTCGCCAGCGACTATGCAGGCCTGGACCTGTACCTGAATGACGGAAAGGGAAACTTCCAGGACGTGACCGACAGCTTTAACGACACGCGACACTGTTTTGGTATGTCGTTGACGTTTGCGGATTTCAATCGAGACGAACGGATGGACCTGTACATGACCGGCATGGCCTCCACGACGGCACGGCGTCTGGAGCGACTGGGTCTGGGCCGTGATGAATTCGCGGAACATCAGCAAAAGCGGAGTCTGATGGGCTACGGAAATCGCATGTATCTGGGGCACGCGGATGGGCTGCAGCAGGCTCCGTTCAATGATCAGGTGGCCCGGACGGGGTGGTCGTGGGGATCGACATCGTTTGATTTCGACAACGATGCAGACGTCGATATTTACGTGGCCAACGGACATCGCAGCAGCCACACCGCAAAAGACTATTGCACGCGCTTCTGGTGCCACGACATCTACACGGGCAGCTCGCAGAATGACCCGGAGCTTGTCCCGTTCTTTCGGCACATCTTTGCAACCGAAGTCATGCCCATGTCGTGGAACGGATTTGAGCACAATTGCCTGATGATGAATCTGTCCGGAACGGGGTTTATGAAAGTCGGCTTCCTGATGGGAGTCGCTTTCGAATTCGACTCCCGAAACGTCATCAGCGATGACCTGGACGGTGACGGCCGGCGAGACCTGCTGGTCGTTGGCAAAGCCGCCAACGAAGCACAGGGATCGATTTACCTTCTGCGAAACGTGTGGTCCTCAGACAATCACTGGATCGGTGTACGGCTGCGCGAACACGGACTGGGGCGTTCGCCACTGGGAGCTCGCGTGCGCATCGACTACGAAGGTGGCCCACAGATCACATCGATGGTGGCCGGAGATTCGCTGTCCAGCCAGCATTCAACAACCGCCCACTTCGGTCTGGGAGACGTCGACACGGTGAAACGCATCGATATCCTGTGGGCGGACGGCAGCCGGAGCCAGATCGACCACCCCGCGGTTGACCAGTATCACCAGGTCGCCAGGTAAGGCGAGCAACTGTTGAAAAGTCACCCTCCCATTGAGGGTATTGTAAATCATGGAATCCAGCGACATCCTGGCGTGCTGTGTGTCACTGGCTGCTGCTGACAGCAACATCATGACGAATCGACAATACCTGCGCACAGAGCCGGTGCTACGCGATAACGTCCTCGACAACATGCCCATGCACGTCCGTCAGACGATGATCTCGCCCCTGATAGCGGAAACTGAGTTTTTCGTGATTGAAGCCCAGCAGTTGCATGATAGTCGCCTGCAGGTCGTGGACATGAACTTTGTTTTCCACGACGCCGAATCCAAGTCCATCAGTCTGGCCGTAGTTGTAGCCGCCCTTGACTCCGCCGCCAGCCATCCACATGGTGAAACAGTCCGGATAGTGGTCACGACCCAGTACCTTACCCTTTGACGTACGACCTTCGCGAAACGGTGTACGGCCGAATTCGCCGCCACACACGATCAATGTGTCTTCAAGCAGGCCGCGTTGCTTGAGATCCTTAATCAGAGCGGCGATTGGTTTATCAGTCGCTGCCCATTTGTTGGTAAGTCCGGACCCCAGACCATTTGCTGCGCCGGTTCCATGGAAGTCCCAGCCCCAGTCGAACAATTGCACAAATCGCACGCCCTGTTCGACCAGTCGTCGAGCCAACAGGCAGTTGTTGGCGAAGCTGGCCTGGCCTGGTTTCGCTCCGTAGGCTTCCTGAGTCTGTTTCGTTTCTTTGGTTATATCCATGACTTCGGGCACTGAAGCCTGCATCCGGTACGCCAGTTCGTACTGAGCGATCCGCGTGAGCGTTTCCGGATGCCCCAGATCACGTGCCTGCAATTCATTAAGTTGCTTCAGCGCATCCAGCGATCTGCGGCGTAGATTGCGGTCCATACCTTTGGGGTTGGACGCGTACAACACCGGGTCGCCTTTCGAGCGGCACTGAACGCCCTGAAAGACGGAAGGCAGAAAGCCACTGCCAAATGAGTTGGCTCCGCCGTTGGGCTGCACGCCACTGCTGATCAAGACGACGAAACCCGGCAAATCCTGGTTTTCTGTGCCCAGCCCGTAGGTCGTCCACGCGCCCATAGACGGCCGACCGGAACGAGGAGAACCGGTGTAAATGAGCAACTCGGCCGGAGCATGATTGAACTGATCTGTGTTCATTGAGTGAATGAAACACATCTCGTCCACGACGTCCGCGTCGTGAAAATTGGGCACAGCATCGGAAAGCCAGGATCCGCCTTCACCGTATTGAGCAAACTTACGCGGCGTCCCCAGTAACTTCGGTACGCCGGACGTGAAGGCAAATGTACGTCCTTCGAGAAACTCCTGCGGACATTCCTGACCATCGCGTTTGACCAATTCAGGTTTATGGTCATAGACATCCAGGTTAGGTGGGGATCCCGTCAGATGCAGATAGATGACACGCTTCGCCTTCGGTGCAAAGTGTGGCTGACGCTGGGCCAGCGGTTGCATCGCCTCAATGGGGACATCGGCAGAAGCGGAACTGCCCGACAGCGATGACAGCGCCATCGCTCCCAGGCCCACGCCCGAAGTGGACAGGAAATGACGACGTGTGCGGTGTTGCAGTTGTGCGAGGTAGGAATTCATGGCTTGGGCATCACCTCTTCAGGAACATTTCATCCAGGTTTAACAGAACATTGCAAACAACGGTCATCGCGGCCGCATCCAGAGTATCGATGCCTTCCGGCAGATCGCCGATGGGATCCGTCGCCAGCTTCATGGCTTCATCGGTTCTTTCCTTCAGGTCTTCTTTGGCATCATCAAACAGGGCGGTCAATGCGGCAATTTCAATGCTGGTTGGCGGGCGCAGAACGCAGCGGCGGAAAGCCAGAGTGAGTTGCATGTTAAGCGGACCGTCGTGCTGCAACGTAATTCGTGCCAGCGATTGCGCTGCCTCGACATATACCGGATCATTCAACGTCACCAGCGACTGTAGCGGGGTGTTCGTACGGTTGCGTCGGACGGTGCAGACTTCTCGGTTGGGGGCGTCAAACGTTGCCATCGACGGATACGGATTGCTGCGTCGCCACGTGGTGTAGAGACCTCGGCGGTAGCGATCTTCGCCTTCGCTGGTTTTCCAGTCGGTGGAACTGCCAAAAGCGGCCGTCAGCCCCATGCTCGGCTGTGGCGGCTTGACCGGAGGCCCGTACATCTTTTCGCTAAGCAGCCCGGCCGCGAACAGTGCCTGGTCACGGACCATTTCAGCGCTCAGTCGTACCCGCGCTCCGCGTGCAAACCACAGATTATCCGCGTCTGCAGAAAGGGCCTGTGGCGTAACTTTCGTGGACTGCCGATACGTTGCCGACGTGACCAGCGTGTGAATCAAGTCCTTCGTATTCCAGTCGTTCTGCAGCAGTTCAGTTGCGAGCCAGTCAAGCAGTTCAGGATGCGTTGGAGGCTCTCCCTGCGAACCAAATTCTTCGCTGGTCACCACGATACCTCGTCCAAAGATTGTCTCCCAAAAGCGGTTCGCCAGGACTCGAGCGGTCAGCGGGTTGTCGTCGGCAATCAGCCACTCGGCCAGAGCAAGGCGGTCAAGCGGCCTGCCTTCCGGAACCGCATTGAATACGGCTGGCAGACCGACCTCCATCAACGGACCTTTGTCCAGGTAATTGCCTCGAAACTGCAAATGTGTTTCTCGGCGGTTATCGACCATCTCTCGCAGAACCGGCACCGACGTGGCGGGCTTCATCCCCGCCAATTGTTTCTGGGATGCCGCCAATTCCACTCGCCGAGTCTTGAGTTCAACAGCGACGTATTCTCGATAGTACGCCGCCAACCCGGCATCTGCCTCTTCGCTGCGTTCAGCGGCAGGCAAGTCAAGCGTTGCCAGTAGCGTCTGCGGAAGTCGTGATCGCTGAATGGCGATGTCATCACTGGTCGCGCTGAGCCGAAAATAACCGAGCAGATGATTCTTATGCGGCGAGTTCTGTTCGATAGTGACCCGCAGCGTTGAAGGCACGTCCACGACGACAGGTCGATTGGGAATGAGCAGCAACTGGTGCGGAACGGTCGTCGCTCCCCCGATGGCCCACCCGTCGTTGTTGCCCGTTTTTCCCGTCAGAACGTCGGTCGGCTCAAAGTTCGGTTGATGAAAATCGGCGAAAGCAGTGCGAAACGTGATGTCCCGCACATTGCTGGGAGAATAATCCGCCGATGGATTTGGCGATTCCTTGATCACCTGCTCCCAGACAACTTCGCGATCAGCATCCAGTAGCGCGACCGTGAAATTATTCAGTCGAGTGTGCAGCGCGTTGTCCGTGCGATTCCAAATGGCGATCCGTTCAATGGACTGCACGTCACCGAGATCGACTTCCCACCACGGGTCGTCAACCGTGGCGGTATGGGACACAGATTTCTT
The DNA here is from genome assembly GCA_039831575.1 of Fuerstiella sp. Lineage (GTDB taxonomy): Bacteria > Planctomycetota > Planctomycetia > Planctomycetales > Planctomycetaceae > Fuerstiella. Next base: position 6,636 of record JBDONA010000007.1, read on the forward strand.
CAGGTAGTCACCGTCAGTGTTCCCATCGATGGCAAGTTCCGGCGGGCCTGCGGAAGCTGTGGAATGCTGCGTCGCTGTTCCTTTTGTGGCGATGTTGTTGCCTGCACTGAAGACCTGAACTTCCGCCAGCGACAGAATCTGCTTCTTTCCGTTGTTGGTGATGCGAACAAATCTTGCCGTCGGCGCGACATCACCCACGGGCACGATCTGAGCCTTAATGCCCGTGATCACAAAATTGCCGCCACCGTGACCGCTGCCTTTCGCGGGCAGCGATTCGTGTGGCAAGGTCTCCAAACGCAGTGCCGCAATGGGCGGGGAAGCCAAATTCTTCTGACCGACCTGCAATAGCGGTACGTCAACAGTATAGGTGTCTGTTTCGGCTGCGGATTCGATCAGAACAGCTCCGTCGTCAAGAATCACAACGGACTGTTTACTTTTTCGAGCAACGCTGCCCGGTCGCAGTGCCGTCCATGCAGGACTGGCCTGCAGACGTGCCTCCCACTGTTGTTGTGCGGCCGACAGTTCCGGCGTCGGCGTGCTGATGACTTTGGTCAGGTCAGCAATCCGATTTTCCAGATCGCTCTTTCGCCGCTTTTGTTCATCCGTGTAGATCTGAACCAACGGTGATTCGTCTCGACGATCGGCGTCCTGCGTGTTGTTCAGGATTGCGAAGAAACGAAAGTATTCATCCTGCGTGATCGGATCGTACTTGTGAGTATGACACTGAGCACACGCCATTGTCGTTCCCATCCACACGGCCGCTGTCGTGTTGACTCGGTCAACGACCGCAACGTTGCGGAATTCTTCGTTCTGAGTTCCGCCTTCGTTGTTCGTCAGCGTGTTTCGGTGAAACGCGGTCGCGATCAGCTGGCTTTCTGAAGGATTTGCCAACAGATCACCCGCCATCTGTTCGATCGTAAACTGATCGAACGGCATATTGTTGTTGAAGGCCTTGATCACCCAGTCGCGATAGGCCCAGATTGTTCGGGGCGGGTCGTCCGCGTAACCGGCGCTGTCGGCGTAGCGAGCAAGGTCCAGCCACTTGCGGGCCCAGTGTTCGCCGTATGAAGGACGTTGCAGCAGATCGTCAACGAGATTTTCGTAGGCATGGGGATCTTTGTTCGCGACAAAACTGTCAATTTCTTCGACCGTCGGCGGCAATCCGGTCAGATCAAGAAATGCCCGACGAGCGATTGCATAGCGATCGGCTTCCGGCGACGGCTGTAAGTCATGATCGAGCATGCGACGCAATATAAAATTGTCGACGGTATTCTTCGGCCAGTTTGCGTATTCCGTCGGCGGTGGCGGAGGTTCCAGGCGAACAGGCTGCACGTAAGCCCAATGCTGCGCATATTGTGCCCCCTGTTCAATCCACTTTTGCAACGTGTCGATTTCATCATCCGTCAACCGAGCCCCATGCTCTGCCGGCGGCATTCGCAGGTCTTCATCGTTTGACGTGACGCGGACGATCAAGTCGCTTAGCGCAGGCTTCCCGGGAACGACAGCAATGTTCCCGGACTCCAGCGGCGACGTTGCGATGTCCGGCAGATCCAGTCGCAGACCGGACTGCAGCGAGTCCGGGTCGGGGCCATGACACAACAGGCATTTGTTGGAGAGGATTGGTCGAACGTCGTTATTGAAATCCACGTCCTCTGCAAATCCAATGGAATGGGCCGCAGACAGGACAAACGTCAGAAGCAGGTGGGTGCGTCGCATTGATGGTGGCAGGAACGAAGGCGGAGGGATCACGGGGACGCCCCAGCATATCAAATCCGGCACCAGGATTCATCAGCCGAAATGAGACACCACGTCGTTTACGAGGGATTACGGGACGAATCGGCATGCCTCAGCAACACACTCGGCAACAGAATGCACTCGCGAGCCTATCGCGTTCCCATGTATTCTTCGGGCATAAAGGAATTGCCGTTGCGCAGGCTCTGCACGATGATTTCGAGCCAGGCAGTAGCGGCAGGCGTGACGCCTTCGTCCGTCAGCAGGTGAACCTGTTGTTCATACTGTTCCAGACAGGGTTCGCTGGCGGTGGCGCTGCGGAACGACTGGCAAATGCGATGCAGACGCTGCAGCACCCAAAGCTGGTGCTGATGTTGTGTTGGAGTGTCCAACATTGCCGGGAGCCTGATCGTTTGATGAAAAATGAGCCGTGTTCGAGAGAAGTCATCGAATATCGATGGTGTCGAAATTGCGGGCAGTTGCGCAATTCGCGGACGCACGGCCTATGCCACGCCACATGCACAGATCGAACCGCATGTGTGTATCAATGGGCGTGTACTGGTGAGTCAAAGTGTGATGGTTGTGCCCGGAATAGCGAACCATTTGGCCGCAATGGTGAACAGATGGACTGGGCCGCCGGTGATCACAACACCTTGTCGTCCGGACTTCGGTGACCCCAAACAAGCCAGCCGCAGCGTGCCTGCGCCAGGTTACTGCATTCGGCAGAAACTGCTTGTCAGTCTGCCTTCAACTCTGCCAGACATCGCGCGAGCTCTGAGCAGACAGCTTGAAGTTGATGCCCCATCAGACAAACGCCATATCGGGGATCGCCGGTTTGGCGTCACGCAGCCACAACAAATGGCCCCAACCAACGCAGGTCGCCGGCGAATCCGAGAGTCACGATGTGCTTTTCGTCACCGCTGGGTGATCGGTTACTACTGAGTGTGGAGGTCACGTCTGCAAAGCTGCCGATGCGGTGCCCCTTGTCAGGCGGGACAGCGTCACATGGAGGCCGTCACCTGTTCATTCTGCCAAAATCAACAAGTGCCTCTGCGTTGCTCAAACTCAGGAGACACGGATGAATCAAGCTGCGTACCTCGTTAAACTAATGGTTGACGACTTCGGGTGACGGACCGACAACACAAGAAAGACTCAGCAGATGTGGCACACATCAGAAGGTGACCGGCTTCTCGAGGCTGCGGAAGCTCGTCTGTTCAAGGCAGGAGTAACAGGGCTTGTTGAACGAGTCAAGGAAGATGCTCGCGCTGACAGCGGCGGTTACAGCATCGCATTGTTTGATGAATTGACCTGGTCTCAACGACTTGCGGTTCTGGAGTCCGTGGCGACACATCTGCTGAAAAAAACAGGCCACATGCCGGAACTTACTGCGGTGAATGAAGCGGCCATCGGAGCCGTCTTTGATCACATCAGTTTCGAAATCGATATGGAGATCGCGGATGTTCCATCGGGCAGTGCGTGGCGTCAGCTGGTGCTTGATGCCTGCCACGAATGCTTCGGTGATGAGTTGCAGGAGCATGACGAATCCGATGACGAAGAGTTGTCAGAAGAAGACGCTGACTACCTGCCCGAATCCGCCAACTGCGACAGACCGGATCAATGGCATCCGCTGGTACAGTCTCTGGCAGATCGGATCCTATGGGATCGGGACTATGAGTTGATGGGAGAATTTCTCGACGAACCACCCGAAAAGGCCGCCATGTTGCGACAGATCATGGGCATCGGCGACGACTACTTTGCCACCGCTGCGGTGGATCTGCATTCGGATCAGGAAGCCGGAGAGACTCTGCGTCGGCTGGCTGGAATTCTGCGATGAGACTCCGTTCACTCAACTGGCGAGGACTGTAGTTCCGCCAAAGCGTCAACTGCGGTCGCAAACTGTCGCCAGGAAAGTTTTCGGTGGGTTGGCTCAAGCAGCATAAGACGTGCGAGTGTGTCGCGGATGGCGGTCGATGCTCCGCACATGGCCGTCCTGCCACCGACGCGCATGACTTGCCCGCTGAGTTGGATGAAAATCCTGACGGTCACGGAATCCAGCATTTCACAGCGTGTAAGATCAATCAACAATCCCTGACCGACCGACAACCCGATGCTCTTCATGACGGAGTTGTACTCGTGCTACTTCACCTCATAACTGAAGTTGCGAGGATCTGCTGCCGGCTTGACGACAAGGATGTCATCGACCGATTCGCAGCTGAGGTACCGATGGTCTTGTAGCGAAGTGGTCATGTTGCCCCCTTTGGCAATGACATTGGTATCGATTGTGTGCAGGCTGTGTGCGAGTACTGCTGCAAATTCGGCGGCACGATGTGTGGGGCTGCGGTGCGTATCTTGATGTGCCACCTGCCATCAGATCGACGTTTATTGACTGCCCCCGCCATCAGGTTGCTGCAGGGTCGCGGCCGCTTTTTCGCCGGAGGGCTGGCGCATCGTCGCCGACGAGAACACAGATCATTCTGAAACAGTATACGGATTTGGCGAATCGGCAAGAAGTTTGCGGAATGAAGCGGAGGAAAACAGGAGATCAACGTTTCAGTGACAGGCGTCCGGCTGCTGTATTGTGCCGGGGCATTTTCTTTGGTCCATTTTCTTTGGTCCATTCTCTGCGAAGGAGAACTCCCATAGAACGAACACTGCACCGACTTTATCCCACGAACCGAACAGGGCTTACGTTGATTGAACTGTTGGTCGTAATTTCAATCATTGCGGTCCTGATGTCCTTGATTCCGCCAGCCGTGCAAAATGCCAGGGCGGCGGCTCGGCGGGTACAGTGTTTGAGCAGACTACGACAAATTGGAGTGGCTGCGACGGCCAGTGCGACCAAGTTGGGCGGACGGGTTCCGGCTTACGGAAAATTCATTCCTCTGCCGCCAGCAACCTCCCCCAACGCGGGCAACACACAGTGCGGCAACGCAGGTGGGGGTTGCCCGCGTAAACTGGGTAGTGACGTGTCTGTCAGAACTTGACCGCCAGGATATCTTCGACCGCTTCGATCAGACCGTTGGGATCTCCAGCACGGTCAACCTTGCACTTGCGCAACTCCACCTCGCTGTACTCACCTGCCCTGACGATGACTCAGCATTCGCGCAGCCGGGGGGACTCAGCTATGTCATCAACGCGGGTTATGCCGACATGAAGGTACTGAATGCTTATGACGCGGCAATCCTTGCGGGAAATCTTCCGGTGCAGACGCAGGTCCACGCACACGACATCAATCAATTCGACTGGGATGGCGACGGCAACGTGCCCGGAGTGCCGGACCCAGCGTATTTTGACTCTGACGATGCGGTAATCACGCGAGACACGGGCATGTCATGGCTGCAGATTCGAAGCAGAAACTTTAGCCAGACGATGAACACTGTGTACGACGGTTTTGAAAACACGCTGTTCTTCACGGAGAATATCAACGCCGGGTGGACCGGGACGTGGTCAAACCCAACCGTCAGCAACTGCGGATTCGTGTATCCGGTGGAATCGACAACGGCCAGCGGTGCCACATTTCCGAACCCACCGATTCCACGGGGCGTTGATGGTCTTCCCAACGCGATGCGTCACAACGGCGAGGGGACACCGTTTCCGTCGTCGAACCACCCGGGCATCATTAATATCGTCCTTGTCAGCGGAAGCGCGCGAACGCTCAGTGAGCAGATCGACCGGTCCGTATATGTCCGCCTCGCGACTCCCAACGGCAGCAAGCTGCGTTCGATGGCCGGTTTTTTGCCTCAGGATCCGATTGGGGATGCGTTTTGATGCGTCCTGTTATGTGACAGGACACGAGTTTCTGATAATAATCCGCGTATGGATTCATCAGAGGAACAGCGCGTCACAAATGTGGCTTTGGTCAGCGAACACCGGCAGCGCGTGCGCGACCTGAGGGGTTTTAGAAAGGCTCACTCGGTCCCATTTGCCAACACTGAACGAACCCAAAGTTTCGTCGGCAAGATTGCGTCTGACGAGATCGGCGAAGACCTTGACGCTCGGTTCGACGAATTTCGTCAGAACTTTCGCTTCAAGCGAAGCGATCTGATTGTTTCGGAGCCGGAAAACGGCGAGGGTGCGATCGCCACACCGTGGTTTGAATATCGAATCATAATTACTCATGACCCAAACGAGCCGTCCGAAGTAACCTGGCGGCGGCAGATCACTCAATTTCGTGATCCAGGTCCGTTGCTGTCGCCTGAGTTTGCCGCAGTGTTTGGTACGGTGTTCGATACCGTCGAATTCGAGCCCCTGGAGCCCATTCACATCGAGGCTTTCATTGACTCAATCGAAGATCGTGACGAGGATTCGATTAAGCTGGATTATGACCGTCAAAGCACCTGGTGTGAATTGACGACGGCATCCATTCCCGGGAGGCTGCTGATCGAATCAGATCGTGTCGCCTTTGTAACCACAGAGCCGCAGTTGCCGGCAAGACTACTGAGTGCCTTCTTCGAGTTTCGAACGCAGCTAACGGGCCTCGAGTGCTTCTGAATGCCGTTGATTCGTTCACAGCACGTTGCATAGAGTCGTGAACCGTTCTGGCTCGTGGAGGCAGCCATACTGTCATTGGCACACGTAGGCCGTAGCCATGCGTCAGCGATATCCGGTGTCGGCGGGAACGCGTCTGTTGTGGCCACGTGTCAGAGCAATGTGCAGGCGACAACGATACTATGCAGACACGAAAAAGCCCGCTGTGTCCGCGAAGGAACTTCGTTCCCTCGCGGGCACAGCGGGCTCACGTGCTACCCACATTTCGTGGATCAGTAATGCGGCGTGTTATCGGTTGGCACCGTTGCCGCTGAATCCGTTAAACAGGAAGTTGAACTGCATCATGCCCAGCACCACATTGCCGATTTCTTCCGGCACAGTGTACCTCAGCAGAATAACGTCATTGGGTTGAATCAGGACACGTCCCGCGGGGTTCTGTAAGGCTTCTTTGAGGTTGATTTTCATGGTAATCGCGTTGCCACATGGCAGTTCGCGGATCAACATAACCTGCGAAGGCTGGATGTACCCACCGCCACCACCACCACCACCACCATATCCACCGCCACCACCGTTTTGACCACCAATTCCACCAATTCCGGTGCCGGCACTGCCCAGGCTTCCGCCGGCCAATGCGACCGCACCCACGATGTCAAGATCTTTGTCCCGCGGCAGAGCGTGTTCTCCCCCCGGAAGCAGACCGCCCGTGAAGTATGTCTCTTTGTCTCGACTGCGAATGATCACGATGTCGCCGTCCTGCAGGATGATGTCCTGTTGCGTAAATTGCGGCGGGTTGGACGGATGATATCGCAGCGGGATGCGTGTCATGTTTGGCGGATCGGGCAGCGGGGATTCGTCGCAGAAACACGGATCGTCGCAGTCCTGACAGTTTTGCTGGCTTATGGAGTTCAGCATTTGATCAGCATTCACTCCGTCCTCATACAATCCTCGATAGATCATGATCTCGTTCTGCACGTCCAACCCTGGCATACCGCCGGTTTCACTTAAGGCATGCAGAACGTCATTTTCGTAAGCCGGAAGGTCCAGTACGGTGCCTGTCCCCCGTTTGCTCACATCGGCCACTCCCCCGGATTCTTCCCGGATGACAAGTACCCGAACCGTTCGTTTTCGAATCATGGTCAGCGAGAAGTGCACTTCCGCAGGAAAGTGCTGCTTGTCGACCGTGTAGGCACGACGTACCCGCTCTGTGGCTGCGATAAGAGACAGTCCAGCAACTGAAATTTGCCCCACGATTGGCAAGGCAATTGTTCCGTCTTCCTGCACCGGTACCGCGCTACCGATGGCCGGCAGCAGTGATGAGTCCTCCGGGAAGTTGACGGGAGCCAGTTCAGGAAACAGTTCCTCGTCCTTGCGGATGAACGCATGAAAGCCAAGCACGTCTCCGGGAGCAAGCAGGTAGACGTCCGGCGAATCCTGTCGCAATCGCAGCAGAGAAATGTCTTCAAAGTCGTTCTTTCTGTCCGACGTCAGCAGCTCGCGTGGAACGCGTGATATCGGGACTCCGGTGATACACGAGCACCCTGTACTGAGCGACGTCAACAGAAGCACGACCAGAAGACAAACGGAACAATGCCCCGATCGCTTCGAAAAAGTCTGGCCGTTTCGATTGACGTTGTTGTTCAATGAGATCGTCATGAAATTTCCTTCATCCCCACAAAATGAAGATGTCTCAGATTTCTTCCGTATCGTTTCGTTCTGGTGCAGCTTGCCGGAGCTATATTTTCTGTCGCCGCCTAGCCTTCCTGTCAGGAATGCCGCAGCGAATTACTCGTAGGATCGCTTTTGAATGGGTCGGCTGGGGTTGTCCGGAAGGACCAGTGGATCAGCACCGCCGTCCTCCGGAGCCTCTAGCAACTCGCCCGTAGTAGCATCGACGGCTATCGGTGCCCCCGTCAGTTCACCTTCTTCGAACATATTCGGTGCCGGACGCCGGCGTGAAGATTCCAGATTGGCTTTTGCGGTTGGCGAAATCGGAATCTGTCCCATATCTCCATAGCCGTCCTGTGCGGCCGCCAATGCTCCGTGCGAGAAGCCGTCAAACCACGAGTTAATCTTATTTTTCCCCTCCATGCTCTGATAGCACGGTTTCCAGTAACACTGAGGTGGAATTGTCGGCTGACAACCTTTTCCGCCATTCAGCACATCTCTATAGCCTTCTTTGAAGCCCTTCGAAAAGTGCCATGGGTGCTGAAGGTCATCGTAAGCCCATGACCACTGTCCCCACGCTTTCATCGCGAGCACGTCGTTGCGCATGTCCGTTTCCACGGAAATGACACAGTCACTGATGGCAGCACAGCCCGTCAGACCTGACATAATGGCCATCAGCAAAGTTGCAGTTGTTAAGCGTTTCATCGTCCTTGACTCCGCTTGCGGGGCTCCCCGCGTCAGCAAATCGGTTAGTTTCAGAACAGCTCCGCGTTCCGAACAACTTATTCCGCAACCGGAGGCAACTCACGTTGACTCTGGTCGGGCGTTGAATCTACAACGGGACGCAGAGAGAAGGCCGTATTCGTTTGGCCGCCCTTCGTGATTCTCTGCAAAGCAACGCTCACGGCCTCCAGAACGTATGGGTCGTTTTGTTCGACTGCAAGTCTCTGAAGATCATTGCAGACTTCGACCGCGTCACCGCCAAAGTCGCCCAGCGTCGAAGCGGCCATGGCCACAACAGCAACGTCTTTGTCTGAAAGCAGTTCACTCAGGCCATCAATACACTGTGCTGCCCACTCTGTGTCTGCGCAGTTGCGGAGACTTGATGCCGACTGAGACCTGATATCCGAATCGTCATCCGCCAGAAATGCCAGCAACTGGTTGACGCCCTCATTCGTAATGGCACCACGTTGAGCCAGGGCATCGAGTGCGGTCACTTTCAATAGATCGGACCCGACGGCGGCAGCATGTTCAAGGGTCTGTTTGATTTGTTCATCGCTGGGCGACACTTCTGTCAGCAGCACGGCGGCCAGTGCTTTGACCCCATCGTTCTCGCCGTATTGCAGGGCCGTAAACAACTCGTCGCTGTACTCCCGTGGCGTGTCCATCCAGCTGGCGACCTGCTCGATTGTGACCACTCGGTCTGCTGCGGTCCACTCGGCCGCAAGCGACAGAGACGTGACGTCAAGTTGCGTCTGACCTTCGTAGACAATTGTGGCAACTTCGCTGACGGTTTCCGGCGTAACAGACGTTTCCGCAATATGAATTCTCGCCGCCGGTGCAAATACCAGGCCCGGGACGGCCGCTTCATCAAGTGGCCCTTCGGCTGATACGGACACGGCAACGGATTCGGGCACTGCGGCTGCCAGGGATTCCGCGGACATCGGCAGTTCCGGCTCCGAGAACGTATTCGTTGAAACGTCTTCACTTGTAGTTGTTGCAATGGCCAACGACTCGAGTACGACATCGTTGTCGAGTACGACATCGTTGTCGGTGACGACGACGTTGTCAGTGACGACGACGTTGTCGGTGACGACGACGGAAGCAGACACATCGACACTGATGTCGTCGGTATCGTCCGTCGCAGCGACAATCAGCTGTTCAGCGGTTTCTGGTGTTGCCGCCTGCGGATTTAACGCCGGGCTGGGTGGTTTCAATGAGTCCGCTACAGCAATTGCCTGGCGTGTACTGCGAGTTGTTGAGTCGAAAACGCGTTCCGACTTCAAAGCGACGATGTATCGCAAACGTTCGCGAGCTACGAGATTGTCGGGTTCGGCGTCTAGCGCTTTGCGGTACATCACTTGCGCATGGGACAGACGTCCCTGGTTCTCAAACATGCGCCCAATGGCCGCCATTCGCTGTGGCGACCCAACGCTGGCGGTATTTTCCGCAGATGAATTGACAACCGCGTCCACAACCGCACATCCGACTCCGAACATCGATAGTCCGGACCCCAACAGGAAAACCTGCACGGAGCGTTTCCAATACATTGCCAATCCCCCCCAAAAACAAACGCCGCCACCAACCTGACAGGCTTGTCTTTTCGCAGTTGCTAACTCAAAGGCTTGATCCTGTTGACAGCGTGCCAACAGGCGGTACTTTGATGACTCTCGACCCCCAAATACCTGTTGCCCCCGGCCGGAGTCAGACACCAGGAGAACCCCCAGAGCCACTCTATCGCCATATCAACAGGCACTTCCGGTGTATTGATCGGTCCCAGTACATTCAAACTATGCGTTAAAATGCTTAAAAACCGAGCAATCAACCGAATCCAAATCATTTGAAAAGAATTCCGCCAACCTGCAAAGTAGATTCAAGTTGGCCGCCACATGCCGTTTTGTGCCGCAGATTCCAATTCCTGCCACACAGCTGTTCTGTCATTGTATGCATGCACTCGCCCTACCTCTCTTGCTTTTCGTCGCTTGGCGCACGTTTCAACTGCACACAATTACTCGTGCAACCACGGCGGCCGGTGCACAAATCTGGGCGATCGTGGCCATTGTGGCGTGCCTGATCACGGCAGTGTGCCGACTTGACGTCATGGGGGTGACACCGCGTATCGGGTCCGTTCTGCAATATCTGTCAGCAGTTCTATTGCTGACGCCGCTGATTCATATTCTGGGCGCACGGCGACCAGGAATCACTGCATGGCCCTGGTTTGTCATCGTGCCACTGATTGTCGTCCTGCAGTGGCCTGCCGCATCTGAGGTGATGGGTGACACGTCTGATGTCGCCATTCAAATCCCATCACCAACGGTGATCGGATTCCTGCTGGTACTGTTGATGGGCAGCGGCAATTACTTCGGCACCTGCTGCACGACATCGATGTTGTGTGGCGCTGCAGGAGCCACGTTGATTGTGCTGCCAGTTACCGAATGGGCGGCATTTTCGGATCAATGGCTGTTTCCGCTCGGCTGTGTAATGCTCGCCATCGCGGCGGCGCTGTTACCGCAACGTCTTTTTTGCCGAGATACAGCAGACCTATCGTCCGCGCAGCTTTGGAGCGATTTTCGAGACATCTACGGCATTGTCTGGGCAAAGCGAGTGATGGACCGCGTCAATCAGTTCGCGGAACGCGAACACTGGGACGTTCGAATGACACTCGACGGCTTTGAGGCCGTGCCAGCAGGAATCGTGGCGTCGCGGGACGACAGCCTGCCAGCGGCCGGTGGCTCGCAGCCCTCCTCCGTTATCCCGGCAGCGCGTTCGTGGCAGGTATTGTGCTGGGTGCTTCGTCGCTTTGCAGAACCGGAATTCCTGCGGCGGTATCTGCCGGATTCCGTCGACCTGCAGGAAGGTCCGGTCAACTGACCAGCCGTACCACCGAGCTGCCGGGTATCTGGCACTCAATCCGGGATCCGCGGATCTCAGTCCGACGACTTCGCAGGCTTGCTGGTCGAGTCTGACTTGCCGGAAGATGACGAGTCCTTTGACGCGCTTTCATACGCCTTCTTTTCGGCCGAAGCACCCTTTTTGTAGGACTCGCTGCGATAATCCGTCTGATAAAAACCGGACCCCTTGAAGATGATCCCACCACCAGCGCTGATGATGCGTTCGGCTTTGGACTTACCACAATCAGGGCACTTCTTTGTCGGCGGTGCTTTGATCGACTGGAAATCTTCCCACAGGTGATCACAGGCATTGCAGCGGTATTCGTAAGTCGGCATCCAGGGATTCCTGTTGATGTTTGAGATAATCGGCCGCAGGCCAAAGTCGCAGGACGACTGGCTGTCGGCCTTTTCCAAAGGTTATTTCTCGTCTGTCACTGGTTCGGCAGGTTCCGGCGGGGCGCAGGTTACGATGACTTTGGCTGGACGTATAACACGGTCATGGATCCTGTAGCCAATCTCAACAACCTGGCAAATGGTCATCGGTTCGTGGTCGGCCGATGGCACCTGACTCAGCGCTTCGTGCAGGTTCGGGTCAAAGGACTGACCTTCCGGATTGATCTGTTCTGCAGAATGCGCCTTCAACGCGTCGTACAATTGTTGAGAGACCATCTTGATGCCGTCGACCAGGTTCTGTGTGTCGCCGGACTGATCAACCGCATCGATTGCTCGTTTCAGATTGTCAACCCCAGGTAATATGTCGCGAATCAGCGGCAATGACTGGTACTTCATTCCGTCGACAGCTTCCTTTTGGGTACGTCGACGAAAGTTCTCCAATTCCGCCTGAACTCTCAGTACGCGATCTCGCAGTTCCTCGTTGTCAGTTCGCAGTTTCTGCAACTCGTCGTCGGCTGAAATCACAACGTCATCCGGCGTTTCGGGCTCAGCAGCGCCGGCGTTTACCTCGTCTGCTTCCGTCTGTACGTTTTCCGGGGCGTCTTCGTTTTCTGGTGCGCTCATGGCTGGCTCGTGCTTTTGCTGAATACTGTCGGCGGCAGAACGCCACCACTGTGTTATTCCTCTTCGTCGTCATCGCCGGCAAAGAAGTTCTTTACGTGGTCAAAGAAAGATTTCTGGTGTGGCATGACATTGGTATCTTCCAACTCGGCAAGTTCACGAAGAAGCTCTTCCTGTCGCTCGTTCAACCTGCGAGGCACCTCAACCTGAATTTCCACCAGCAGATCTCCGACATGGTGACGGCCGTTGGGATCCGGCATGCCCTTGTGGCGTAACCGGATGGTTTCGCCTGGCTGCGTACCTGCTCTGATTTTCAGCTGGTCCCGTCCGGTCAACGTGGGAATCTCGACGTCCGCACCAAGCGCTGCCTGGGAATACGAAATCGGCAGTCGGCACAGCAGATCCTGACCGTCTCGTTCAAACAGCGGATGATCCTTGACCTGGAAATTGACGTGCAGATCGCCTCGCGGCCCGCCTTTGAGGCCGGCTTCACCCTCGCCGCGAATGGGCATCTGCATACCACTGTCCACGCCTGCGGGAATGTTGATTTCCAGCGTAGAGGACTTCATCTGTCGGCCGCTGCCAGAGCAGTCGCCGCACGGGTCTTTGATCGTCTTGCCCTCGCCCTTACAAGACGGACAGGTTGTTTGAACGCGAAAGAACCCCTGTGACTGTATGACCTGGCCGTGACCGCCGCACGTGGAACAGGTTATTGTGTCGTTACCGGGCTTCGCCCCCGAGCCGCTGCAGGTATCGCATACTTCCCGACGTTTGACTTCCAGTTGCCGTTTACAACCAGAGGCAGCTTCCGGAAGGTCCAGGACGATCGTCGTTTCCAGGGAGGCTCCACGTCGCGCCCCACCTCGGCCACCGCGGCTTCGACCACCACCTCCGCCCCCGAATCCGAAGCCTTCGAAGATGTCCCCAAAGGCACTGAAGATGTCGTTGACATCACTGAATCCCGCACCGCCACTGCGGCCAGCAGCGCCCAAGACGCCGGCGTGGCCGAATTGGTCATAGCGAGACCGCTTATTCGGATCACCCAGAACGTCAAACGCTTCGGAGGCTTCCTTGAATTTCGCGATGGCTTCGTCGTCGCCCTGATTTCGGTCCGGATGAAACTTCAGCGCAAGCTTGCGGTACGCCTTCTTGATTTCGTCGCCAGACGCAGAACGCGAAACGGTGAGTACTTCGTAGTAGCAAGTCTGAGTTGCCATTGTCACTTCCGGTCCCTCATTCTGAGTGCGTGTCACACTCTGGTCTGCTTCGCCTCTAACGCAATTTGCTTGTCCCGCAGCCTCAGCTTCACCTTCGGCAACTCGACAATCCATGGCTGCAACAAAAACGGGACACCATTGCTGGTGCCCCGTGATTTCTTTTCACTTTGCGGGGCCGACGAACTCTCGAAAATTCGTTTCCCTTGTCCTGCACGACCGCTCGGCAGGTAACGCCCGCCGGATCGTACAAACGATGGCGTCAGACGGCCATCCCCGTTCAAAACTAGCGAACAGCACCCGCGACTTTACTTTTGGCACCACCATCAGGGTCGTCGGTTCGAGTTACCAGAACCTGAGTCGTGAGCATCAGGCCCGCGATGGACGCCGCGTGTGACAGAGCACTGCGGACAACCTTGGCTGGATCCAGAATACCTGATTTCAGCATATCAGCATATTCGCCTTTAGCGGCATCGTATCCATTAGCGCCCTTCAGCTGACGGACTTCGTCAGCGATGACAGCTCCGTCTTCACCACAGTTGTTGGCAATCTGACGGATGGGAGCTTCCAGTGCACGGGCGACGATCTGAACACCAATGGCTTCATCGCCTTCTGCCTCAACCTTTTCGACACTGCTGATCGCTCGCAACAGAGCCACACCGCCACCAGGCAGAATGCCTTCTTCGACGGCGGCACGAGTTGCGTGCAATGCGTCTTCCATGCGAGCCTTGGTCTGCTTCATTTCCGTTTCCGTCGCCGCACCGACTGAAATGACAGCAACGCCACCAGTCAGCTTTGCGAGTCGTTCCTGGAACTTTTCGCGGTCGTAGTCACTGTCGGTCTTCTCGATGTGATCACGAATCTGCTGCACTCTGGCTTTGATCCCGTCAACTTCACCAGCACCTTCAATGATGGTGGTGCTGTCCTTGCTGACTTCGACCCTGCGGGCCGAACCAAGATGAGACAGTTCGACAGTATCCAGTTTGATCCCCAGGTCCTCGGAGATCAAAGTTCCACCGATCAGCACGGCCATGTCGCCCAGCATGGACTTGCGACGGTCACCGAAGCCCGGGGCCTTCACGGCACAGACTTTCAAGATGCCTCGCAGCTTATTGATCACCAGTGCTGTCAACGCTTCGCTGTCGACATCTTCGGCAACGATCAGCAGTTCTTTGCCTGTCTGAGCGACCTTTTCCAACAGAGGTACAAGGTCACGAAGGTTTGAAATCTTCTTCTCAAACAGCAGAATCAAACAGTTCTCCATGACGCACTTCATGTCCTCCGCACTGGTGACGAAGTATGGCGAAATGTAGCCCTTGTCAAACTGCATGCCTTCCGCAAAGTCGAGCGTGGTGTCGTTGGCTTTGCCTTCTTCCACCGTAATAACACCGTCACGACCGACTCGTTCCATCGCGTCCGCAATCATGTCACCGATCGCTGGATCGTTGTTGGCGGAAATGGCACCAACCTGAGCCACCTGTTCCTTGGAATCGACAGGCTTGGACAGCTTTTCGATGCTTGCCAAAGCGGCTTCCACGGCTTTGTCAATGCCCTTGCGGACCACCGTTGGGTTAGCACCGAGTGAAATGCTGCGGAGGCCTTCCTGGAAGATTGCTCGAGCAAGGACCGTCGCCGTGGTTGTCCCGTCACCCGCCACATCACTGGTTTTGCTGGCCACTTCGTTAAGCAGCTTGGCACCCATGTTCTCGTACGGATCTTCCAGTTCAACTTCTTTGCTGACCGTTACACCGTCTTTGGTGACGACTGGATTGCCGAAGCTCTTGTCAATAATCACGTTACGACCGGTTGGTCCCATCGTGACGGCCACAGCCTGGGCCAGAATATCAATTCCGCCCTGCAGCTTCAGGCGTGCCGGATCGTCGAACAACAGTTGCTTTGCCACTTTCGAATGCTCCTTTGGGCGGCCTTGCCGCCAACAGGTACAAGCTACCGTTCGGAATGGCGTCAGCCACTCCGAGTGGTCACTCTGGATATTTTATGAATGTGTGCCAACTCTCCGCGACCAGCTGGCACGCACACTTACAAGTGTTTCGCGTACTACACGACCTTGGCGAGAATGTCGCTCTCGCGAAGAATCTTGACTTCTTCATCGTCAACTTCGATGTCCGTTCCGCCGTACTTGCCGAACAGTACTTTATCGCCGACTTCAACGCTGATCGGTGCTCGTTCGCCGCTATCCAGCAGACGTCCTGGACCAACCGCAAGTACGGTGCCACGCTGTGGCTTTTCCTTGGCCGCATCCGGCAGCACGATTCCGCCAGCAGTGGTCTCTTCAGCGTCGTCAGCTTTTACGACAATTCGGTCATCAAGAGGATTGATTTTCATATTTCTTTGCTCCGTATGAATTCAGATTGATTGTGTTTGAATCTTGCCCAGGCGAATGCCGCCCGGCGGGCTACAAATTGTTGTTCCACGTTGCAGCATCCACGCCAACTTTGCATCGCGACCGAAGTGAGTATTTTTCGTTCAGTCGCTCGCGTCCGCCGGCGTTCGGCACCGCTTACATCATGCCGGGCATTCCGCCCATGCCTCCCATGCCAGGCATTCCGCCGCCCATGCCGCCCATGCCGGGCATTCCGCCGCCCATGCCACCATCATGATCATGGTGGTGGTCGTCTCCGCCGGCTTCTTCGTCAGCGGGCTCTTCGACCACGATGCAATCTGTCGTCAGCAACAGAAACGCAACGCTGGTCGCGTTTTGCAGAGAGGTCCGAACCACTTTCGTGGGATCAACAACGCCGAAGCTAAGCATGTCGCCATACTTGTTATTCAGAGCGTCGTAGCCGTAAGCGACCTTCTTTTCCTTCTTCACACGATTCGCCACAACAGCACCGTCGAGTCCGGCGTTGGATGCGATCATGCGAAGCGGCATCTCCAGGACGTCGCGGATAAGATCAGCCCCCAGAGCTTCGTCGCCCTTGAGCTTCAGTCCGTCCAGAGCAGCTGCACATCGCAGCAATGCAACGCCACCGCCGGGAACAATGCCCTCTTCAATGGCGGCTCGGGTCGCTGCCAGAGCGTCATCGACGAGGTCCTTGCGTTCCTTCATTTCGGTTTCGGTAGCGGCACCCACCTTGATCTGAGCAACGCCGCCAGCCAGCTTGGCCAGTCGTTCCTGCAGTTTTTCGCGATCATATTCGCTGTCGGTGTTTTCAATTTCGCGACGAATCTGTTCGGCACGTCCGTTGATGTCACCCTTTTTGCCGCCACCTTCGACGATGACGGTCTTGTCAGCGTCGATGCGGATCGTCTTGGCTTTGCCAAGATCCGACAACTGAACGTTTTCGAGTTTGACGCCCAGGTCTTTGAAGAACGCCTTGCCATTAGTCAAAACGGCAATGTCTTCCAGCATCGCTTTGCGTCGATCGCCGTAGCCGGGAGCCTTGACGGCCGCCACTTTAACGATGCCGCGCATCTTGTTGACAACCAGAGTTGCCAGCGCTTCGCCTTCAATATCTTCCGCAATGATCAGCAGCGGAGAACCGTCTTTGGAAATGGCTTCCAGGACAGGAACCAGATCTTTGGCGTTCGAGATTTTTTCTTCGTGAATCAGAATGCGGCAGTTTTCCAGCACGCATTCCTGATCGTCTTCGTTGGTGATGAAGTGGGGTGACAGGTAGCCGCGGTCAAACTGCATCCCTTCCACCAGGTTGACTTCGGTTGTCACCTGACGGCCTTCTTCAACGGTAATGACACCGTCTTTACCGACTTTCAGCAGAGCGTCTGCCAGAATTTCACCGATTGCCGAATCGTTGTTACCAGCAATGCTGGCAACACGAGCGATTTGGTCCTTATCGTTGGCCTTCACAGCCTTGGACATTTTAGTCAGCTGCTCAATGACGGCGTCAACAGCCTTCTGAGCGCCACGGGTCAGGGACATCGCTCCGCACCCGGCAGCGATGTACTTCAGCCCATGCTTGTATATGGCTTCCGCCAGCACGGTTGCTGTGGTTGTGCCGTCACCGGCGACGTCGTTAGTCTTGGAAGCAGCCTCCTTGACCAGCTGGACCGCCACATTTTCAAAGGGGTCTTCTAATTCAATGTCCTCAGCGACGGTCACACCGTCCTTCGTGACCTTGGGAGCTCCCCAGCCCTTATCCAGAACTGCATTTCGTCCGCGAGGTCCCAGCGTACTGGCGACGGCTCGTGAGAGTTTGGAAACGCCGGAAAGCAGCCCTTTTCGAGCCTCTTCATCGAACGTCAGTAACTTAGCCACGGTTTCTCCTCAGTTTATCTACTTACCACCGATGCGGATGAGCGCATATTAAGTGTCTGTATTGGCAGCAACGTGCCGTGACGGGCGACATTAGCTAACAGCATGCCGAAAGGTCGACCGGCGATGTAAGTCGTGTTTAACATACAAGTTAACATGACAACACCAGACCGACCATAAGTTGTATATCCTGCTCGACCGTCTTTTTGGCAGGGTTCCGTGGATTACCGGCCAGCGCCGACGCACACGTTCACAAGACATAGCTACCCGATTCCAGCCGCCCTTTCGAAATTCCTGCGATTGTTGACACCTGCGGGTGGCCCGCACACTTTCAGTTTCCGTTGGTGGAGACGACCTGGCTTGCAACGTCAGCCCAACTGACTCACCGGTGACGTCTTTCAGCCTTCTTTGAAACTCAGCCATCGACCTCCTATTCTGTCCCGAGGAGTTTGTGGCGACGAAGCGTGTTGTGTCTGGCGGCGGAACGCCGCCAGGCCGATCGAATAGGCAGGATTTATAATGGTGAACATTTTTCGTTCTGCCGTGGCGACAACCGTGTGTCTCGGGTGGGTCGCCCAAACATCGGCATTCGCCGTGCCGCCCAATTTTGTCGTGATCTTTTGCGACAACCTGGGTTACGGTGACATCGAACCATTTGGCTCAACGGTACACCGCACTCCACATTTGAATCGCATGGCCCGCGAAGGCTGCAGGTTCACACATTTCTGCGTGACCGCCGGTGTGTGCACGCCTTCTCGATCCTCCATCATGACGGGGTGCTATTCACAGCGAGTTGGAATGCACAACAACCCGCGAGACGGTCAGGTGCTTCGGCCGGTGTCGCCATACGGCCTGAACCCGGATGAAATCACGATCGCCGAGGTTGTGCATCGGAAAGGATACGCGACAGGGATTTTCGGCAAATGGCATCTGGGGGACCAACCGGACTTTCTGCCGACTCGACAGGGCTTCGACGAATTCTACGGCATTCCGTACAGCGACGACATGACGCGGGAGGTTGGCCAGCGAATTGGCGAACGACTGCAGGGACATTTGTGGCCGGAACTGCCACTGATGAAGAACGAGCAGGTTGTGGATGCTCCGGTTGATCGAGATATGCTGACGAAACAGTGTACGGAAGAAGTCCTGTCGTTTATCGAACGGAAAAAGGATGAACCGTTTTTCGTGTACTTTCCTCAGCCAATGCCCGGAAGCACAGCGGCTCCGTTCGCCAGTCCGGCATTCAAAGGGAAAAGTCGGAACGGCCCATGGGGCGATTCGATTGAGGAAATCGACTGGTCCACTGGAGAAATCCTGAACAAGCTGGTCGATCTTGGCATCGACAACCGGACGTTCGTGATCTGGTTGTCGGACAATGGCGCGCCGATGTCCCGGACCGATATGAGCAGTCCGGCGCGAGGAACAAATCGGCCGTTGCATGGTCGTGGATACACGACGTCCGAAGGTGCATTTCGGTCTCCGACCATCATGTGGTGGCCGGGACGTATTCAGCCCGGAACAACGTGCACAGAACTGGCAACCACGATGGACCTGTTGCCGACGTTTGCGGCATTGGCAGAAACTCCGATAAATCATGCAGTGGACGGACATGACGTGCGTCCACTTATCTTTGGCGAACCAGACGCACGGTCACCGTACGATGCGTTCTACTACTATTACCGTGACCAATTGCAGGCTGTGCGCAGCGGCCCGTGGAAGCTGTTTCTGCCACTGGAGCGGTTTACGCGGCACCCTCACTTCAAGACCGGTGAAAAAGCTGGCACGCTGTTGTTTAATGTCGTCACGGATATTGCCAGCACAACGAATGTCGCCGCAGAACACCCCGAAGTCGTGCGACGGTTGACAAAACTTGCGAATGCGGCGCGCGTTGAACTGGGAGATGTCGGACAGCAAGGATCCGGACAGAGGCGGGCAGGGAAGATCGACGGTCAACCTCAGGGTCTTATGTTGAAGTGAACTGAGCTGTCGTG
>JBDONA010000386.1:0-6148 GCA_039831575.1 Fuerstiella sp.
CCTTCTTGGACAACCGCACGATATACTTCTTTTTCATCGAAACTTCCTCCTTGAGTTAAGAGAAGATTCGCTCATCACGCCAATTTGTAGAACCCCAATTCCAAAGACTGACGAAGCACCAGTGGCAATATTTTCACCGGCGATTGGCGCCTTGCGGCTCACTGTTTCAGGTATCGAGACAGACGCGTAGTGTATGTCGCACGGACGTGTAACTGCCCTGACGAGAGTTTTTGCAGCGGAACGACTTAGGCAGTCGCTACACATCGGTGAGCGATCTAAAGCAGAACGCTCTACGGCAGCAGCCCGCGTTCGCGCAGTTCATTGAGATTGTCGGGTGCGCTTTCTGTGATCCGTTCGGATGCGTACTTCAACAGTGCGAAACCAGCCAGCCCGGGCGGCGCCGTGAGAATGGCAACGCGGTCTTCTTCTTCGGCATCCAGCTGACTGTTCAGGCGATCAACGGCCTCTTCGATTGTATCCGTCACGATACGTTCGGAACCCTGGTGATTGCTGAGCTTGAGGTTGGAGAACGCTGCTGACCGCGCCATCAGAAATTCGGCGAATCCCGCATCCTCGTTCTCTTCAAAGAAATCGCGAAATTCCGGCCGCATACTGTCCGGAGTAATAATTCTGGCACGGCTCACCGTGATTTGTCCCTGGCGAACTCTGACTGTCGTGTCGTCGTTTTCCTTTGGTGTCACCAGAAAATAAGGAAGGTCGGAATCACCGAAGGTAAACAGCGAGTAGGTAACAACGCGCTCTATGCGCACCGCGTCCCACATGCGACGAAAATGCTGTTCGTGTTCGAATTCGTCAAACATCAGTTAACGGTAATCCTTGTTCGTTGTCAGGGGGACTGAAGCAGCAGATCTGAAAGTAAGGCACACACAGGACCAATGTCAATCGTGGCGAATTGCTGATTAAAGTCAAAGGACTTTCAGGAGCATTCGAATCAAGCTGTCTGCAGATGGCCGATAAGCCGGGTTTTGTCGACGACAGTTGCCTGTCGCGGGCGTTCATTTATCTACGATGCCGATTGCTCGACACCTCCAGCAGCTGACCCGAAGGCATAACAACCCGGACCGAATCGCGTGCGTCCGAGGACACACATCCTTCTGCTTAGCTTTGCTCCCGATGGGGTTTACCCAGCCGACTCAGTCACCTGAATCGCTGGTGCGCTCTTACCGCACCGTTTCACCCTTACCTGGAAAGTCGTTGCCGACTTCGCCTCACAACACACCTCAAAGAAGAGTGTCATTCAGGCGGTTTGCTTTCTGTTGCACTTGCCCTATCCTCGCGGACGGTGGGCGTTACCCACCATCGTGTCCTGTGGAGCCCGGACTTTCCTCTCCGCCAGAAACTGACGCAGCGAACGCCTGGCCATCTGCAGCCAGCGGTTGCAGTCTATCCGGTGCGACAACGCCGAGCGAAGTTATGCTGACGGAAGTTCAGCATCTTTTCGAAATCTCTTCCGCATGCGCCACCACAACCAGCATGACGATGGGCAGGTTGGCGAGCATTTTCGGCGTTTTGAACAGCAACGTGTATTTCGCTCTATGGCAACAGGGAATCGCGGCATTGGCTGTTCCGTCTGCAGCGTCAGGGTGACACAGCAGACGCACACGTTCTGAATTACGCCGTGCACCCCGATACGTGCCGATTTCAGACGGCGGACCGCGGGCCGCGACGGCCTCGGCGGATTCCGAATTTCAAATTCAGCTGGAATACCATGGATCTGTGGAAGAGAAACCCGGGCGCCAAATACGTTCTCGTACGACGAAAGTTGTCGCAGGCTCTGCGCTAATGCGTCAGCAATGTCATGCATCGGCCCGCCTGGTGTGATAGAGTCTGCAGCCACGGGATTGCGAACGTGGCACGGGACAGCTGAACGAAAGCGGATGAGGCGGCATAAATGGAAACGGAACGCAGGGATCGAACAACGCATCTGTTTGCGGCAGCGATCTTTATCAGCGCGTTCCTGTTGTTTCAGGTTCAACCGCTGATTAGTAAAGCTAT
The DNA here is from genome assembly GCA_039831575.1 of Fuerstiella sp. Taxonomy (GTDB): domain Bacteria; phylum Planctomycetota; class Planctomycetia; order Planctomycetales; family Planctomycetaceae; genus Fuerstiella. Next base: position 2,017 of record JBDONA010000386.1, read on the forward strand.
TTTGCCCTGGTTTGGCGGGGCACCGGGAGTCTGGACAACCTGCCTTCTATTCTTCCAATCAGTACTGTTTGGAGGGTACGCCTACGCCCACTTGGTTGCCCGGTGGATGCCGGTGCGTGGTCAGGTCATTCTTCACGGCCTGCTGATCAGCGTTGCGGCGATTCTGCTTGGCATTCTGCCGGATCCATCGTGGAAACCGGAACCCCATGACGACCCGACACTTCGCATCCTGGCGTTGCTGGCGGTCACTGTTGGCCTGCCCTATTTTCTGCTGTCCGCGACCGGCCCACTGTTACAACGCTGGTTCAGTGTGGCTTATCCCGGAAAGTCGCCGTACCGACTCTACGCAGTATCGAATGCCGGGTCGCTGATCGCCTTACTGTCCTATCCGTTCGTGTTCGAACCCGCTCTGGACATGAACTCTCAGGCAAACTTCTGGTCGATCGGATTCTGGATCTACGTATGTCTGGCGGTCATCTGCGGCATCAGGCTGTGTTCCTCTGAACAGTCTGTCCCGGTTTCGGAAGTTCAGCACAGCCAGCAGGGTCGCCAGCGGCCGCGACGATTCGTGTCATGGTTTCTGTTGGCCATGATTGCCTCCTCCACCCTGCTGGCGATCACCAACGCGGTTTGCCAGGACGTTGCCGTGATTCCGTTCCTGTGGGTCATTCCGCTTTCACTCTACCTGCTTTCTTTCATTCTTTGCTTCGACAGCGACCGGTGGTATCGACGTGCCGGCAACGCGGTGATCACGTGCGGGCTGGTAGCCGTCCTTTGCTGGACACTTATGTTCGAAGCCGACCCCTCACTTATGCTGATGATCGGACTTCACTTCGCAATCCTGTTTTTCATCTGCATGATGTGCCACGGTGAGATTTCTCGTCAGCGTCCTGACACTACACATCTGACGTCGTACTACCTGACGATGTCGGCCGGCGGAGCCTGCGGTGGCCTGTTCGTCGCGTTGGCCGCTCCCATGATGTTTCCCGACTTCTGGGAACTGCACGTCTGCCTTCTGGCTGCGGCCGTCTGCGCCGTGCGAGTGATTTTCGACGATGAAAAATGGTTTCAACTGAGGGTTCTCGGTGCCCTGCCAGCCAACGCTGCTTCCATCGTCCTGATCGTCCTGATATCGACGCTGTTTATTGAGGCCGTTACAAATTATCGCGATGCTATTTCCATGACACGCAACTTTTACGGCGTCCTGACAGTGGAGACTGACCAGGTAGAAAAGGTCACGATTCTTCCTCATGGCGGTATCATCCACGGGCAGCAGAAGGCCACGATTCTTCGTCATGGCCGTATCATCCATGGGCTGCAGTTTCAATCGTACGGTGGCTGGGCCAGACCAACGATGTATTACGCGCGGCGCACCGGAGTCGGACAGGCCATTGAACTGCTGCAGTCACAGAAACGCTCCGTTCGCGTAGGTCTGGTTGGCCTGGGAGCAGGAACATTGGCGGCCTATGGACGTGCCGGGGATGTCCTGCGGTTTTACGAAATCAACGACGATGTTGTTGACCAGGCAGAGACTCATTTTTCGTTTCTGAGCCGTACGCCGGCAACCGTGGAAATCGTTCCCGGCGATGCGCGGCTGTCACTGGAATCAGAACGCCCACAGAAGTTCGACCTGCTGGTGCTGGATGCATTTTCCGGTGATGCCGTGCCTGCTCATCTGCTGACAACTGAGGCGTTCAACATCTATCTGAACCACATGGCTGACGGCGCGATCATTGCCGTCCATATTTCGAATCTCTACTTCGATCTTCGTCCGGTCGTTGAGGGCGTCGCAGCCGAACACAATCTTCATTCGATCGCCGTACAGGTTCGCGACGTTCAGGCGCCTGTCGATCCCGGCAGCGAATGGATTCTCCTGGCAAAAATGAAATCAACTCTGGACGGCAAGTCGGTCTTTCAAAACGTGTCAGCGCCACAATCCAAACGAGTCCTGTGGACAGACAGTTTCAGCAATCTGTTTCAGATTTTGCGGTGAATCTTTATCGTAGCGGTGATCACAGGCGTTAGCGGGCACAGAGGCATTCTGACGACACGAGAACCAGCGGAGAATCGCGATGCACAGTTACAGGTGTGGTCCGGAAACTGTTCGGCTCGAACATCGCGCGTTCACGGTCGATGACGCGGAACGATTCTTCGCGTTCAACAGCCACCCGGATGTAATGCGATTTACCGGAGAGCCTCCACTTTCATCTTTGGATTCGGCCAGAGAGGCGATCGCCAATTACCGGGATTTTGATGACGTTGGCTACGGACGCTGGGCGTGCATCCTGAAGGAAACGCAGACAGTCATCGGATTCTGTGGCCTGAAACTCCTGACCGATCTTGATGAGGTCGATGTGGGCTACAGGTTCCTACCGGAATTCTGGGGGAAAGGCCTGGCAACCGAAGCCTGTGCGGCCAGTCTGGAGTTCGGATTTACCACACTGCACCTGCACCAGATCATTGGCCTGGTTCTTCCAGGCAATACTGCATCTGCTCGTGTGCTCGAAAAGGTTGGGATGCAAGCCGACGGTGACTTCGTCTACGATGGCATGCGGGCGTTGCGATTCTTCATACGCCGGGAAGAACCTGTTAACAATTGCGAGAAACCGAGTTGTGGTGGGGCCGCCATCTGAATTTCACGTCACTCGACACAACCGCGTTACGCTCGTCTTTTTGCCACAAGGTCACACCAGGATCACGTCATCTCATTCATCAACACTCAGGCGTATACTCATGAAACGTTTTGTGTTGCTCGCGGCGTTCGTTTCCATGTCGACTCCTGGTCAGGTGTGTGCTGACGCGCAGGATTCAGAAGATCCCGGAATTTCAGCTCTGCGCGACCAGAATGTGATCTTCGTGGGATTTCACCCCAGGACAGATTCCTACGTGGGTCGAATCACTTTTGTGGCTCTGGGACAATCGTGGAAAGGCGGTGACGAAACGTTGCAGGCGATCACGGACTACCCGGTAATGTTGTTGAACCTACACAGAAGCCCGGAAATCTCCGATGCAACGCTGGCAGCACTGCGAGGAATTGAAACGCGTTACCTCAAGATCCAATACGTACAGATCACCGACAAGGGCCTGGACCATCTTACAACCATAACCGGCCTGAAATCATTGACGCTGAAACGTCTGCCGGTGACTGACGCAGGCATCCCGGCATTGAGCAAGTTGAAGACCTTGAAAAGGTTGAACTTATGGGGTACCCAGGTGACCATGGAGGGCGCTGCCGAGCTTAGGAAAGCGCTACCGGATTGCGACATTAGATTCAACGCGTGGAACCGCATAGAATAACAGGCCAACGGATTTCTTACCGGATACGGCGTAGCAAATGATTGGGACAGGGGCAGGCTTTAACCGGGTCCCTCCCACGCCACCTGACAGGCGGGTCGCCGCCTGGTGACGCCGCTCATCAGCCGAGACAAATATGATCACGACGAATCCAAATCTCTACGCGGCGCCATCAACGTCGGAACCAGATTCAATGGCCGCCGTGTCGACACGAGTAACATCGTTGCGGCTTACGCGGTGGCATTTGATCGTGTGGCTGACGCTGGCGATCGTGGCTGCAACCATTGCCGTTCGCGCATGCTTTGTCTACAACCACCTGGCAGGGACAGACAAAAGCCCTCGGCATATTGCCGTCATTGCCTCAGCTGTACTTGTCGGCCCCATGATCGGTTCAGTGGCGAATCCAGGTACGTTATATGGCCCGTCTTGGTTAATCGCCTGCACGGCGGCACTGCTTGCGGGACTGGCGCTCTCAATCTGTCCGTTCCTGTTCGTCAAACGACAAGTCACGCCACTGGCATGTTGGTTCGCCTGGTGCGGATACATGTCGATGGCCCTGCTTTGGTTCAGTTCGTCGATTCTCTCGCTGGGGTACTTTCTCAGCTGATCGAAAGCACGGCGAACAATGGCATGAACACGGAGCAGGAGACCGGATGGCGCCCGCTGCCGTGCGATTCTGCCAGCATCGATTTCATGTCTACCGTTTAACATAGTCGGCACTGAAAAAGCCGGGGCACTCCGGCGGTGAATTTTGTATGAGCTGATGCGTCTCCTGACGTGCGTCAGTACGCCGTGACGACGGAGCCGAACTGGCCAGATTGAACCATTGGGGAGCCTG
>JBDONA010000370.1:0-6146 GCA_039831575.1 Fuerstiella sp.
AACATCATCGGCAAAGACTACAAAATGCTGCGGATGTTCGAGCTGATTGAAAGTGTGGCTGACACACGCACAACAGTGCTGATTCTTGGTGAGAGCGGTACGGGCAAAACGATGACCGCTCGTAGTATCCATCAACTCAGCAACCGAGCGGACAAACCGTTTGTGGAAGTGGCCTGTGGCTCACTGCCCGAAACTCTTCTGGAGACGGAATTATTCGGACACGTTGCCGGAGCCTTCACCGGTGCGACTCACGACAAGATCGGCAAGTTTCTGCAAGCCGACGGCGGCACGCTGTTCCTGGACGAAGTGGCGACGGCATCACCTCAGTTGCAGGTGAAGCTGTTGCGAGTTCTGCAGGAACGGGAATTTGAGCCGGTTGGAGGCAACGAGACTCACAAAGTTGATGTGCGTCTGGTGTTGGCCACGAATCAGGATCTCGAAGAATGCGTTCGCCGCGGAGAGTTTCGCGAAGACCTGTTCTACCGTATTAACGTAATCACGCTCACCCAGCCTTCGCTCCGAGAACGTCTGGGCGACATCCCGCTGTTGCTCGACCACTACCTGAAACAGTTCCAGCTGCAGACCGGTCGCGCAATTGAAGGAGTTGATGACGCGGCGGTGCATGCATTGCAGCAGTATCAATGGCCCGGAAATGTCCGGGAACTCGTAAACGTCATCGAACGTGCTGTCGTCCTTTGCAAGACCGACCGCATCACCGTCGGCGATCTGCCTGAAAAATTATTTTCAGAAAACGAGCTGCAGTCACGTATCGAAACTCATCTTGGCGGAGCGTCATTGAAGAAAGCTTTGACGACGCCGGAACGGCAACTGATCGTCCAGGCCCTGGAATCCAATGGCTGGAATCGTCAGAACACCGCCAAATCTCTGGGCATCAATCGCACGACGTTATATAAGAAGATGAAGAAATACGACATCGACTTCGAAACCGTCTACAAACACGCCTAAGAGACGCCGCCCAACAGACTCAGAGCGACCCCACCACGAATGGATGCGTCGTAAACTCTACTCCTGCTACAGCCACCCGGAAATCCGGGTGGCTGTTTTCATGAAAGAGCCCTGGGGTATCTGTGCGACATGCGAAGCGCCTGCCGTATCCGTTGGCAGTAAACAAGCGGCAGAGCGCAACACGGACGGGAACAGCAATTGTTTTCCGCAGGACCGTCCGATAAACTCTTATCGTTGTGAGGACGCTGACGTGACTCACTAAATCTCATCACCACCCAAGAACACTGAATCATGCCGATATTCGAGTTTGTTTGTGAGGATTGCCGGAGTGAATTTGAATTGCTCGTTGGCCACCGCGAAAAGGCTCACTGCCCGGAATGCGAGTCGAACAGGCTGGAGAAACTGATGAGCACTTCTGCCGGTCGAGTGGTGTCGAACGCATCTCTGCCCATCACCAATGACTGTCCGCCGGCGGAAATGGGCCCGTGTAAACCGAACTGCTGCCGACTTCCCTGACGGGGCACGGCCCTCAGGCCGATTTGAGCTGACATTCGGAGAATGATTGCTCGTTACAGTCGGTCACTGCAGAGTTGCCACCGATACACAGAGCGGCTGTTCACCAAGTCTCTGGACATTTCACATCAAACGCTGGCAACAGCCAGTCCGTGAGTAACGCGATGCGATTTGAGACGGAGGCATTGCCACTGGAAAACATGGAATGGGTCGCGGACTGGACAAGTCAATCTCCGCGATCCATGCCCGTTTCGCAGTCGCTTCGCGCGGTGTCCGACGACGGGTGGCTGGGCAGTGTCGCGGTCCAGCAGATACCGGACGACACGATCGCGTTGTCGAATCTTTGCACCAACCTGCAGTTGCCGGACGACGAGCAACACAGCATCCGCGTCGCACTTCTGCAACAGTCGGTCATAATTTCGGAAGTGGCGTCGCCGCGCTACGTGCGTTATCTGGCCAGCGCAAAGGACGCGCAGGTTCTCAAGGCACTGTCGTCCGCAGCATTTCAGTTCGCCGGGCCAGTCGAACAATGGTCGCGGTCAGGAGATACGACGGCCATTCGTCACGTGCCCCCGGTTGGGTGCCATTTTTACTGCATCGAGGCCGCGAACGTTGCCGCACTAGCGACGTCGTCATTCACGCTGTTATCGACGCCGACGACCAGTGAGTCGTCCCCAAACGAACTAACCGTTCCTCGATCGGTGCTCTGCAGTCTGCTTGATGAATCCCTGCAGCATTCGAACGACCTCCCAGCCCTTCCCCTGCCGTCTGCCGATCAATTGTTGCAATTGTGGGGTCTCTCGCGATCGACCATACACATCGTGCTTGCCGTGCAGGACAACGAACCTGTGGGACTCATGGCGACGAACATGGGCCAGGACAGCAGCAACGCAATCGGTCCGGAAGTCTTCATCGAGTACATTGGCGTGCGGGTCAACTGGCGACGATTTGGAATTGCCGCCGCGCTGCTGTCGATGGTCTCTTCAGGGATCGGCGGGGCACTTCCGCCGTGGCAGATAACAGCCTTTGCCGGAGCAGACAACCAGGCGGCAGCATCCCTGTATCGTTGCCTGGGATTCTGCTCCACTGACAGTTTGGCCGTGTGGATAGTCGCCAGCCGATAATGCGAAGCAGCAGTTCAGGGTACCGCCAGTCAGTCGGCCGGAGAATGCCTGATTTCGTGGGTAAGAACGCGCGCAGTCGCTCGATAGTAGTTGCGCAGAGTCTTCTTGTTTCCATCGCGGCCTCCACGGCAGGTGAAGTCATGAGCGTCGTTGATCTATTCAATCAGATTGCGTAAACGATTTCGGGTTCTTTCAGCAGGTTCATACTGTTGCCGACGTGATGACAAAATCTCCGCGTTGTCTGACGTTGGATGACACGTTTGCAACAGCAACGGACTTGCTGCGAAAAGGCAGATTTCACCATGCCCCGGTCTTGAACCCGGACGACCAGACCGTCGTGGGGATTGTTTCTGACCGGGACCTGCTGCGACAACTCCCTCGTTCATTGGGGACGGCCGCAGAACGCGACGACGATCATAAAACGCTGCAGGATGGTGTGGCAAAGTTCATGACTCGTAAACCCATCTGGTGCAGCAGCGATTGTTCTCCGGTCAAAGTGATGACGCTGATGCTGGACCATCACATCGACAGCGTCCTTGTGTCCACGGACGGAAAAACGCTGGATGGTATCGTGACACCGCGGAACCTGATCAAGACGCTGTTGCTGTATCATCACGTCTGCTCGCGCGACTTCGATCTCAAGCGGCTTCGGCTCGTGGATCTTGATCTGCAGAACGGTATTCCTCTGGACCAGGTTTTCTCCCGGGGAGCACAGACCGTGCGTGATGTGATGACAAAGAACCCAGGCACCATTCAGAGTGACGACCTGCTGTCGACGGCCATCGCCCGCATGCAGGAGCAAAAATTCCGACATCTGCCGGTGCTGAATAAAGAAGACAAGGTGGTCGGAATGCTCTCCGATCGTGAACTCCTGAAATGTCTGCCAAACCCGGGGCAACGGTCGGCGGAACCCGAAAAACATTTCAGAGAAGTCTTGTTTGCCACCGACGACAAGGCGACTTTGCATACGCACGTACATACCGCGATGTGCGAACAGGCACAGACCGTCAATCCCGACATGCTGCTGACTGATGCACTGGCCATCCTGAATGGCACAACGGTCAGTGGCCTTAGCGTTGTCGACGCCGACACTCGGCACCTGTGCGGCGTCATTACGACGTCAGACCTTTTGCGAGTCTTTCGCGTGGTGATGCAAATCGGCACGTTGAACGAAACGCCAACTGTGGAAGTCGAGCCCGATCCGGTACTCGAAGGTGCTGTTTAGAGCAGGTTACGTATTGTCGTAAACCGTTATGGCTGGTGACCCGGCCATCTTCTCACGCTGAAATGCGTCAGTCGCCGCCACGAGTCAGCTTACAACGCTACCGTGCGGACTGCTGTTACCGACGATCGCTGACTCACGAATGCATTACGTAGCCGCCATCAACATTGATCGTCTGTCCGGTGACCTGCGCCGCTCGTGCTGATGACAGGAACACAATCATGTCGGCCACATCTTCGGGCTGTTGCCATCGCCCCAACGGTACCAACTGACGAATTTTTTCTGCCGCCCATTCGTCATAGCCAAGTTGCTGATCCGGAGCCTGACGGTCGTTCCAGGACTTCCACACACTCCGATTAAGTGGCGTCTTCACCATTCCCGGGCACACCGTGTTGACGCGTACGCCACTGGATGCGAGATCCTTTGCCATCACCTGAGCGAAATTGATGTTCGCCGCTTTTGAGGCGCTATAAGGCGGATCGGTGGGTGAACCAATCTGCCCAGCCACCGACGCCACAAACACCATCGTGCCTGCAGAACGTTCCACCATCCCCGGAGCAATCGCGTGCGCAACGTGGACCATGCCGGATACATTCACTTCCAGGACCCTGCCCCAGTCCGATGGCTGCAAACGGGTAAATGGAAAGCCCAGCTTGCCCGACCCGACTGCCGCCGCGTGCACGAGATGTTGAATCGGCCCGATACGCGTTTCGGTTTCTGTCACGGCCGATTGAACAGCCGACTCATCAGCAATATCGACGGTCCAACCGTCGATGGACGGATGTTCTGCCAGCGTCGCCACTTCCGCAGACACGTCCCACACCGCAACCCGTGCGCCTTCACGAACAAACGCATGGACGCACGCTTTTCCGATTCCACTGGCTCCGCCAACAACGACGACCACGGAATCCTTTAGTCGTAATTCCACAAGTAACTCCTCTTAAGCCCAGGGCAGTTACCACGTGGCGCTTATTTCAAGCAGTGTCGTTGATAATGTTAGCAATGGCGTCCGCCTGAGCATTCTTCCTTATCCCGGCAGATCTGTCTAATCAGGCGACGATGTCGTTGACCACGCGTCCGTGAACGTCTGTGAGGCGATAATCCCGACCGGAATAGCGGTAGGTCAGTCTGGTGTGGTCGATGCCCATCTGGTGCAGGATTGTCGCGTGCAGGTCATGAACGTGCATCCGATTTTCAATGGCGTGCATTCCAAATTCATCGGTGGCACCATAGGTCATGCCGCCTTTCACACCGCCTCCTGCCAGGAACATGGAAAACCCCGTGTTGTGGTGATCACGGCCGGCCTTGCGAGGATTGCCGCTTTTGTCCTGTTGAGCGTACGGTGTACGGCCGAACTCGCCGCCCCAGATGACCAATGTATCGTCCAGCATTCCTCTTTGTTTCAAATCGGTGATCAAGGCGGCCGACGCCTTATCACTGTCGACACACAGCTGCTGATGCTTGCTGTTGTTATTGTTATGGGTATCCCATGGCTGCTTCTGACTCTTATCCACGTAATAGACCTGAACAAAACGAACGCCCCGCTCGGCAAGTCGACGAGCCATCAGACAACTGCGTCCAAACACCGTGTCGCCATATTGTTTCTGCGTCTGCTGCGTTTCACGTTTTACGTCAAAGGCTTCTTCCGCGGCGCTCTGCATGCGGAAGGCCATTTCCATCGTTCGGATATGAGCCTCCAGGGACTCCTCGTTCTGCCGCTTGTCGGCATGCCGGCGATTTAGAAACTGCAGCAGATCCAGCTGGTCACGTTGCTGAATTTGCGTCAACGACGAATTGCGAATGTTGGCCACCAGTTTGTCCACGTCCTGCTCGTTCGTATCGACGGCGGTTCCCTGATGTTGACCAGGCAGAAAAGCATTGGACCAGAGTTGTGGTCCAACAACGGGACGGCCCGGCGACAACGCCACAAACGCGGGCAGGTTTTCGTTTTCACTGCCCAGACCATATGACGCCCACGAGCCAAGACTGGGACGCACCGGCTGAGGGTGACCGGAATGCATGATCAGCAGGCCAGGTTCGTGGTTTGGCTCATCCGTGTGCATCGATCGCAGGACACACAATTCGTCAGCGACTTCGCCCAGCTTCGGCAACAGTTCACTCATCACGACACCGCTGTCACCGCGCGGCCGAAACCTGAACGGCGACGCCATATAACCGCTGCCCTTCGATGGCCGTTCCAGCTTGCCGGACGGCTGCTGGCCTTCGTACTGCCGCAGAGCAGGTTTCGGGTCAAACGTGTCCACATGGGACGGCGCACCATTCATGAAAAGAAAGATGACTCGTTTGGCTCGTGCCGGAAA
>JBDONA010000483.1:0-1514 GCA_039831575.1 Fuerstiella sp.
GGACGACAGCCGCATGAAAGCGTTTTACCGCATCAATCGATTTGACATTGGCAGATTCAGGCATTCCGAAATTGATCCTGCGTTGGACGGCCTCTGGGCGAAAACATGCGGCGGATGTGTCGACTTCAGTGACCCAGGGTCGTGGGCCGCCGTTCCCGAACACCAGCTGGAACAAACCGTCGAACCCGCGTCGTTGAAGTTGTGTTGTGCTTGTGATTCGGTGGTTATTGAGACGATCAGAAACGATGTGAACATGAACTATGAAATGTCACTCTCCCTCCAGGAGAGTCGGGCTGTCAGGCCCGGAGAGGGCCCTGCCCCGGCGCTACTGCTGCTGCATATACTCCTCAATCAACTGAGCCTTGCGCAGCAGGTACGGAATGTAGGTTTCGTTGGATTCCATGAACCGGCCCAGAGCCTTCATGTTGGCAGAGAAGTCTTCAGCGAATTTTAGATGTTCTTTATCGCGCCATGTCTGAGCCAGTGAACTGAGTTGCCCGGACACGCCGGCCGTCCTGTCCGACAAATCCTCGTTAAAACGTCGCAGAGTCTGCGCGAAGCGACGGAGTTCTGACGGGTCGACGATCGCCTGGTTCATAACGGAGACTCCGGATTTGAAATGATCTTCATAGGGGCACTAATTAACGGTTGTAGAGTTCTAGTGTGTGGCCGGGGTTGGAGCGAGGTACGAGTGAAACCCCGGGGTCGGCACTGCCGGTTTGATTCTCCTTCGCAGGCTCAGTCCAGCCCCGGCCACTCACCAGTCCGAAACCACAATCCGCTACTGCCCCTTCTTCTCTTATGAATGGAATTGAGCTGGCAGCAGAGTAACTTAAACGGTTTTCACCGTCAGTCGTCCGTAAAAAAGCAGGAAAACTCGTCCAGTCCGCGAATGCGATGGTGCGCAAGCGTTGCTGTCGACACAACTTTACCCTGCCGTCTTTACGGGAGGGTCGCGAGGAACGAGTGGGGAGGGGGTTTGCATGCAGCGTTTCTTGAATTGCTCTGCACGCCGCACGGCTGTCACGTTATTCGTCGGCCATCGCCGTCCGCCGCGACGCAGTACGCCATACCCAGAGTGCCACGGCAGTCAGCGCCCCCACGGACAGCAGTTGTCCCAGTAACTCTTCGCCACTATCCGAAAGGTTCAGGATGTCAGAGATCAAACCGATTCCGTTCAAGGTGGACACGCCCAGCCACGCAATAAATCCCAGAGCGACACCGATCAGTGATTCTCCGGCAATCAGTCCCGACGTCATCAGCACGCCGCGGTGAGTGTGTTCGCCGGTTTCGGTTTGATCGCGTCGGTCCACCAGAGTACGAATCACGCCTCCCAGCACAATGGGCACGGCCAGTCCGAAGGGCAGATAGATGCCCACTGCAACCGGCATTACATGCAGTCGTACGGACGAATTTCGTCGGCGGAGGACTTCGTCAATGATCAGAATGATCACTCCGACCACCATACCGATAAGTACCATTTCCTTCGGCAATGTGGCTTCTCCAAAGAAGCC
>JBDONA010000056.1:0-6127 GCA_039831575.1 Fuerstiella sp.
TCTCCGGTTCCATGATTTTTCGAGCCAGGTCTTCTGTCCGCAAACGACGACCAATATCGGATTCTTTGTAAGCGATACTACGAATCATCTGCTGGTACCGCGGAAAGTTGTTGCGATACAGCGGATGCACCCTCAACTCGATCATCAGATCCGTCTTGGCTTCTGCCATCGAAATCCGGTGACCGGATCGGTTGTAATGATGCAGCCGACTGGAAATCGCATTTTCAATTCGCTTGGACGTCTTGAGTCCGCGGTTCTCGTTTCTCAGGATGATTTTCAGGTGACGTTCTGTGTTTGACACGGAACCGCCGGGAATCGAACCTCGTCGCAGCATCGCCGGACTGGCTTTCTTGCTGCCGCCGTCACCCAGCGCCGTGAGGATCGCTCCGTGAGCCATGCCATACTGATGTCCCTTAACATTGCCTCGCCCCGCGATTGACCGTTCCTCCGACAAACGCGTTTCCAGTAACCAGCCGCCTTTTAGGCTGGTGGCTTCACTATTGGGGGGCAATACAACGCGTGTGTCAAACCGCTGATCTATCCTGACCATCGCAGGAAGGTAGGACGTTACGATCACAACCGCCGTGTTTCGTGACGCCAGTATGTGCCCGGGATTCCTGATCCCGCGGCGCGTCATTTCTTCAAGCAATTCCGTGCGCAGATGCGACGGCGGCGGATCTCCACCGGTCCCGTCAAGACCCGTTACCAGACCAACGCCACGCAGTGCCACCAGATTATTTCCCGTAACGCTGATGTATTCGCGCAGCAACGGCGTTTCGACTTTCGTCCCAAAGTCATTATCTTCTTCCTTCCGCACCACTCGTTGCCGCTCGCCAGTGATCATACCCGTGAATTTGGAGCCGATGGCGTTCGCACCAGACAAATTCAGCAGGCTGCTTGCGCAGCCGCAGCTCAGCAACAGCATGCTGGTCGCCAGGACACGGATGCTGAACAGTGGCTGTCGTGGAATGTGATGCATAGCGATTTTCAGCAAGCTATGGTGTTTCATGGCGGTAGGCACCATGACCAGTGCGGACCATCTTGTCAGTCGCGCATGACAACTGACGGTGCAGAACCGCAGAGAAGAAAGGAGAAGAAAGGAGAAGAGCGAGAGGAGAGACGTCTCTGTGTCGCTGTTGAAACAGGATTCAGAAAGAGAAAGACTGGAAAATCGGGAAGGATGACCCGATCCGGGCCACATCTGGACAGAAAACCTGCGTCGGCGGACTGAACTGAGTGTTGCATCTGCGAGAGTGAGAAATCGCAGACCCGATTAGCAACAGCCCAGACAGAAACCGTCCGACAATTGTGGTCACAAACCCGACGTGACCGGAGAGCTAAGCAGACCATAAGTCGATAATCTGCGCGACGCAATACGATTCAGGCGGCTGTCGAACCATGTCGACAAAGACCTCGGCCAGCGACGTCTGACTTCGGCAGATAGTGCATTGGCCGCTCAACATTCGGCACAACCGGGAATCAACAGAGGCACACACGAACACCGGCAGGAATTGCCGAAATGAACAGCTGCGGCCGCTTCTGTGACGACGACGCTTGAGGTCCCACTTATCGGAGGGCAATCACAGGGGCGGAAGCCACGATGAAACAGAAGATCGCAAAGGGCGCAAAGATAAACCACACCGTGCTTGTCTTCGCTTGCTTTGCGAACTTCTGTCGATGACTCTGTCCTGGTCGTTCAATCGATTCCGAATCGGCACGACACCAGGATCCATTTCAACAGTGCAGAGTCAGAGACCCGGTCTTTTCACGACTCAACAGCGGTTGGGTGGCATATGTGATTCTCTGCCAATGCAGGCCGGATCCAGGAGCGGAGCGACGCCGTTTCGGCACTGCGATGAACGACGACGTGAGCATTGTTCCTTTCCGTGACGTGGTCAGCACCGCACAGATAGTCCGCCGGGATTGTCAACGACAGTCGGCTGGTACGATGGCACTGGTGATCGCAAAACGTCAGGATAGAGAAACCCTTAACAATACTTCTCCATCCTCGGTGGCTTCCAATGGCAGATAGACGTTGTCCCAACGCACTGTTACTCCTGCTGATCGTTTCAACGGGAACATTTCTTTTTGGATCACACGCTGGCGCACAAACGCCCCCTGCCGACGAGTCGACCACTCAGCAAACCAAGGCGGATCTGGACGCCCTGGTTGCTCGAGTGATGAACGAATTTGAGGTTCCCGGGCTGTGCGTCGCGATCGTCAAGGACGATCGAGTGCTCGTGTCGCAAGGGTATGGCGTGTGTAAAAAAGGGGGCGATGAACCAGTCGATGACGAGACGTTGTTTGCGATCGCATCCAATACAAAAGCATTCACGGCGGTGGCCCTCGGAATCCTGGTTGATCGGGGAGAACTGAATTGGAGTGATCCCGTTGTGAATCACCTGCCTGGTTTTCGAATGTCCGACCGGTACGTCACCAGCGAGTTGACTGTCCTGGACCTGCTGGTCCATCGCAGCGGTCTGGGACTTGGTGCGGGAGACTTGTTGTTTTGGCCGCCCACCACTCACAGCCGAAAAGAACTTGTCCGACGGCTTCGAAACGTACCGTTGGCCACAAGTTTTCGTGCTCACTATGCCTACGACAATGTGCTGTATCCCGTTGCCGGTGAACTGATCGAAGCGGTCAGCGGTCAAAACTGGGAGAGTTTTATTCAGGCAGAGATCCTGGACCGCGTGGGCATGAGTCGTAGTCTGGTATCCAGTTCTGACCTTGCAGAAGCGACAAATGTTGCCGCTCCGCACGCACGAATCGATGGCCACGTCCGGAGAGTCCAATCGTTCTATATCGACAACGCAAACCCAGCGGGCGGAATCAGCTCGTGCGCCGCAGACATGTCCAAATGGCACCGAGTGCTGTTGTCGGGTGGAAATCTGTCCGACGGTTCGCGACTCTATTCCGCACAGACGCAGAAACGTCTGTGGACACTTGTCACGCCGATACCCATTGGAAACTATCACGAAAAGCTGATCGAATCCAAACCCAACTTCCTCGGTTACGCGTTAGGCTTTTCGGTGCGTGATTACCGAGGATCAAAACTGGTGTCACATACGGGTGGCTTACCCGGATATCTTTCCATGTCGGCCTTGCTGCCTTCACAGAATCTCGGCGTGGTCGTGCTGACCAATCAGGAGTCGGGCTCCGCATTCCGATCGATCACGTATTCCGTGCTGGATCATTTTCTGGATGCCGATACCGATTGGGTGGACGCCTTCAAAGCGGCGACGCTCACGAAACGGGCGAGATCTCAACAGGCGGACGAAGAAACGAATCAAGCCCGCAGCGAATCAACCCAACCTTCGCTGTCTCTGGAACAATACGCCGGGACCTATACCGATCACTGGTACGGTGATGTCATCATCAAGCAATCGAACGATCAGTTGACGATTCAATTCGCACACACGCCCGTGCTTGCAGGAACGCTGGAGCATTGGCAGCACGACACTTTCGTTGCGAAATGGAGCAACCGCGAACTTCGCGCCGACGCTTTCGTAACATTCGATTTGAATCCGGACGAAAGTATCGATCGAGTCCGCATGAAAGCAGTCTCAGCGGCCACCGATTTCAGCTTCGACTTCCACGACTTGTCGTTGAAACCAAAATAAACACCTGCGAACACCAGAGACCCGGTCTTTTCAAAAGACCGGGTCTCTTCAGGACTCCGTACCTCTCCTACATTGCTTCCGACTGACGTTCACAGCCATAAGGCAATGGCGGCGGCGACCGTGGGATGAATGAGGTATCCGACACCGTGGTGCGGATTCGATTTGCCTCCACGAACTGCAAGATTGTAAACACGTTTGTCGGTAATCGAATTCACGTAGCCAAGCTTCTTCATTTCCTTGAAATCGCCGGCCACCTTTTGGTCGTGTGAGATGTAGTCGTCTTCGGCGGCAATGTTTAGCCAATCGACGACGTTTGTGGGATAGCGGTCGGCTTGGCGGTGATTTGCTCCTTTCAAATTGTCTTTGACGGTTTCATCCGCCAGCGGAGAACCGAGCGTGATCCACAAACTCACTTTCCGATTCCACGGTTGACCACGATACTCGCCATAGTGCGACAACTTCCAGAATACGTCGTAGCAGATCATCGTGCCGAGGCTATGGCCGGTCACGCAAACTTTTCCCTGCCTCTTCAGTGCCTCGATGATGGCGTTGGTGAAGACCGCTCTGACCTGGCTCCCGAATTGGTTTGAACCCCAGTATTCAGCCATGTCCGGCGCAACTCGTTCGATGATCGATTGACTCAGTCCCAGGAAGCTAAGCAGCCCTGCGGACGTGTCGGCCAAGGCTTCCATCCATGGGTTGTACCCCGGAAGGTTTTTATATGTTGACTTGGTGAACTGTGACCGCTTGTAGTGCTTTAGCCTTGCGAGCGCCGCCGTGCGATCGGCGAGGTCGGCAGGGACGGGTTCACCAAGCGCGTTTTGGAGATACGCATTCGAGATGTCGCCGTAGTACACAAACTCGACCCTGGCATTCTTGAACGCAGTCAACTTGCCCGGATGATCTCGCTCAATCCCAAACCGTAGCGCTTCAACCCAGAGCTTCTGCAAATCCTTCTTCGGCGGCTTAAAATGCCGCCCGTGAACCATGAGGATCGTCTTCGCCATCGTTCTGTCCTTTCATTGCGGACACCGGAGCAGTTTACTTTTTCGCGTGATCCCTTCAGGCTCGTGGGCATAGCCGTTTCTCAGGCTGGAACACGTCTTTCGCGGCCACGAGTCAGCGTAGAACGCTGTACGAAGCCGAACTGATTTCGGAGTAGCGCCCTCGAAGAGCGGACTATAAATGCCGTCCAGCTGTGTGATTACCGCTACCCAGGTTTCACAGCCGAACTTCGTTCAACCAACGAACATGGGCCATCCCAGTGATCTCAGCCACACGGCCACTCTATGAGTTCTGTGTTTATTAACCACGCTTGTCTCCGCAGTGAAGTGGCCTTCCTGGTTGCTGACACATGACAAACCAGTTACCAACGACGTAGCTATCGTAGTTCCGAAATGTCCAAAGGAATTCGATTCTGTGGATGACGAAGCATCCCCCGCGAGAACCGAGTTAGATGCAAGACCGAATTCGCGTTTCGTGCCTAAGCCACCGGCGTCCGTACACTTGTTGATCGCGAACCGCCGAAATAAAGGGACGTGGAAATTTGACTTAAGTGATCTTTTGGCGAGATTCTTCAAGAATCTACGGGCGGCCGTTGGAAAGTGGGCCAATTGGCGATGTCGGGCGGTGAGATTGTGGATCGCTCCGATGTTCATGTGTTCAGTACAGACTGTGGGCTGGATCGTAGAGTGCCTGAACGAGGGCCTCACCGTACCACACATCTGAGTCAGCTTGAGTGGCGTCTCTTGTGCTTCTTGTGGCCAAACATCAATCAGTGTCGCTGGGCTCGCTGATCGTATTTTGAACAGGAGGGCGCAGAGGAAACAGAGAAACCATGAATCGTGATCTCTGTTCTCTCGGCTGTCTCCTGTTCAAACAGACCAGTACCTTGCATGACACAGAAGCGGCCGGCATGCAGCCAGGTGAGACCAGACCCTGAAAGCCACCGGTTCTCCAAAACCAATGAACGCTTGTGTGCGACGGATGGGGCCGTGTGGCTGAAGTCAGCAAGCGGCCAGCGGTTCATATCTGACATTATGGTTAGAGAGCGAAGTTTGTCCGTGGACGGGAGCGCGGCGCGATGCCCAGCGGTTAAACGAACGGTCGCAACAACATGGCAATAGCGCACATGCGGAACCGCGTGTCCAACGAGCCGCGACGTCCGCGAGCCAGAAAACGCGCGGGGCTTTGCCCACGCGGTTAAACAACAATCTGTCTGGAGAGCTACGACCTGTTGCGCGGCAAGCTTGTAGGCCGCTACAGTCAGGTCAATCGTTAGAATCGTCACAGACTGCCAGGTTTGTGAATCATCCTGTTTAGCTACGACAGGCTGCACGACGCCGTGTTCCCGTTTGGTCCTGCAGCAAACGCCATAATTGTTCAGTGCCATTTCCCCTTCATCTTAACCCGACGAGGCTGTGAGTTTTTCAGGCTGACCTGGACCGAAGAAAAGTTGGGCGCTATAAGCGTGCTATGAATGATTCACCCACAAAAACAGATTT
>JBDONA010000691.1:0-1509 GCA_039831575.1 Fuerstiella sp.
TATGTGGATGGTAAAAAATCCCGATGCCTACGATGTCATTGTGACCACGAATATGTTCGGCGATATCATCACTGACCTCGGCGGTATTCTTCAGGGAGGGATGGGTGTTGCCGCTGGCGGTAACCTTAACCCGGACGAAGGTGGCGTGAGTATGTTTGAGCCGATGGGTGGAAGTGCACCAAAATATACGGGCACAAACAAAATCAATCCAATTGCGGCTATCAATGCTATGGCGATGCTTCTAGAGCACTCTGGTCAGCCCAAATCAGCTGCTCGAATTGACAAGGCTGTAGCATCTGTAACGGGTACTAAAATGAAGAGTCAGGCAGCCGGACGCATGGGTTTCAGTACATCTGAGGTTGGTGACTTAGTAGTCGCCGCCCTCGAATCGTAAGGCTATGCTCGACCCGGTTCATGTCATCGCTGTTGAAACGCGCTGTCCTGTTTTCTGGCTTTGGGCAGCGGCGTCAACAATCTGAAGGGCTCGTGAAATATCCTGAAGGCTGCCCATCCGGCGAACAAGACTCATTGTTGAACGATGGAACTGGAGCAGCATTGATTCGTCGACGGGTCGTTCATTTTCCAATGACTCCTGGTGTCGTCCGGCTTCATCGAACCAGACAAGGTTTGTCGGTGGATCAATGAATGCAATGCCGTGCTCGCATGCGACTTGCAATGCGGCTGGTGGCCGAAAAGCAACAGCTTCCTGCCATGACGAAGGGATATATTGGCCATAACTAATTTGGGCCAGGGAGCTTGTTGTGGAATCTTCATCACCAGGAAAATCCAGGCTCATCATTTGATAATCGGAAAGTTCGTTCTGACAGCGACTGGTATGGTGAACTGAGACGACGCTTGATGGTTCCTTGTTTACAACATAACGGCACCAATCGACCATCTCGAGGAGATCCCAGCTGCCGCCGCCGGCGGTGCGTACAGACCGCTTGCACGGATCGGATGGCTGGGGGAGGCGATGGTGGCAGAAAAGCATCTTGGGTCGTCCGAGTTGCGTGGCAATAAGCTCTTTGAGTCGAACCGTTGCCGGTGCATGTCTTCGCGTCAGTTCAGCCATAAATGCAACGCCAGAGGATTCAACACGACTGAACAGCTGACTTAATTGGCCTCGGCAGGCCGGAAGAGAAGCAGCCGAATAAACGGCCTTTCCCGCGTCGCACGCGGCGAGGATAGGAGCGGTTCCGTACCACTGATCACCGAGACAAAGAACGGCATCAACGTCTTCGCGGCCAGCCATGACCCGAAAGCCATCGACTGCTTCAGCATGAAGTTCAGACGCTGCACGAGTAGCTCGAAGGGAAACTTGTTCGCAGATTGCTCGAACTTCAAACCGATCAGCAAGCGATCGGATTGCCGGAAGGTATTGCCCGTCCCAGCGATCACCAAGGCCAACAATTGCAACACCCAGTTTCATGCCGTGCCTTCAGAAGGTGGTGAGCTTGACTCAGTCGATTCAGAGGCAGCTTGTTCCTGTTCGTGTCGCAAGCCTTTGTC
>JBDONA010001067.1:0-1508 GCA_039831575.1 Fuerstiella sp.
CAGATTGGGCATTGCGTCAGCTTGGTCGCAGATGTCCAGCAGGAACTCGGGCGCAAGCTCACGAGGGTTCAGCACGGATCCCGAGTTATACACGACAAGGTGAGCCAACTGTGGCAACAGTTCGCGATCGTGTTCCATGAACCAACGCAATCGGTCGCGGTTCATCGGTGTGGTGAACTCACGTCCCTCTCCGTCTCCAATATCGCAGTGATGGCAAAGGCCCGCTCGGCGATATGGACAGACTCCGCCTTTATCCTGATTCCCAAACACCCAGGCGATGCGTGGGCCGTAGTGATCCTCCACTAGCGCAAATTGTTGTGCCAGGGGCGGTGCGCTCACAACATGTTCCTGCATGACGATCCGAGTGCAGATGAGAAAGACGTTTTCATTGTAGCAACGATTTTCATAAGCGAAGAATCCAACGATTGCTGATGCAGCAGAAACCACGAAGTCTTTGTCGCATCAGACGGTAAATCGTTTGCGATACTGAAGCGGTGATAGTCCCGTCGAGGTTTTGAACTGTCGTGAAAAATGACTCTGATCGTAGAAGCCACATTGCGTTGCGATTTCGGCCATCGTCAGCTGGTCGGATTCCAGCAAGTGGCGCGCAACTCCGATGCGGACTTCACGGATGTAGTGGTTTGGCGTGATGCCGAAACATCGTGAAAACTCGCGATGAAGCTGGCTGGACGAAAGATTCGCCTTTTCGGCCAGGTCCGCCACCCCGATTTCTTCGCCGAAATGCGAGGTGACGAATTCCACAACTTTCAGCAGTCTGGCGTGGGCACCGGCTGCGGTGGCTGTCTGATCGTACGGTCGTTTGACGCCGGCGATGCCGATGACTGTTTGTTTCCGATCGAACAGCGGAATCTTGCTGCAAGAATAGATCTGCGGAATGCCATTGTTGTCAGGAACCAGCCAGATCTGATCAGTCAATGGAGCGGCGGAATCAATGACACGACGATCTTCGTCAACGTACTGAGCAGCGATGGCGGGTGGGAAGAAGTCAAAGTCTGTCCTGCCGATCATCTCAGCGTCGCTTTCGACACCAACGACTCGACAAACCACGCGGTTCGCCCGCAGGTAACGACCGTCACAATCCTTCACATACATATAAATCTGTGGCAGAAATTCGAACAATTCCAGCAACGCAGGCGGCTCACCGAGCGACTTGAAGAACTTCTTCTGCCATGAATCTGTATTCTGGTCATTGTTAGCCATGCGAGAATTTTACAAAACTCTGCGACAGATCTGCAAGACTCACAGATCACAGATGGAGACACTTTCCACCGTCGATGGTATCACATTGGCCATTGATTCATCTCGCCCCGCCGGTGCGAACGGCCGCGTCGAAATTCACCTGCGATCGCAAGCTCAATACGGCCTGCGGGCTATACACATCAGACAGAAACGAACAGGAACATGACACAACCACTCATTCAAATGGCTCTGGATTCACTGGATTTCGAGGCGACGCTGACGCTCGCGGAACAGGTGGCACCGCACGT